>JBGSTM010000125.1:0-18282 GCA_041736495.1 Akkermansiaceae bacterium | reverse complement strand
CCTGAAGCCAGGGGTCAGAGGTCGGAGGTCGGAGGTCAGAGGTCAGAGGTCAGAGGGAGGGATTGACGATTGATGATTGACGATTTCCGATTGTTGAACTGAAGAGGATGGAATAGAGCTGCGCGCGGTTCAGCGGCTGGGCATTGGCATCGGCGGACGCATTCCGCCGCTCGTTGATGACAGAATCATTTTTGGACAGAATCATTGATTTGGAACGGGGTTCCCTGATCTGAAAAATGATTCTGTCATCCAATGATTTTGTCGCGTATCTGAAGGATGTGATGGGGAAGACTCCTTACTGAAAGCTGAGGTCCTTGAGCATGGTTTCCTCAAATGCCTGCCAGGCGAGATCCGGGTTGGCGATGCCGCGGACCGCTCCTTGGATGACGCGGGCGTGGGCGGGGCGGAAACGGTTGAGGGCGCTCTTGAGGCGGATGGTGCGGAGGCGGTTGAATTCATCGCCGTCGAGGCCCTTACGGGCATCGGCCGTGAAGATCCCGGAGACCCAGACGGCGCGGAAGGCGTGGATGGGAGCACCGAGACCGGCGACTCCCCCACCCTCGCGGAAGACGGTGTGGTCGAAGGTGAGAGTGGACGAGGAAGAGTTGTCGGTTGTTTGTTGTCGGTTGTCGGTGGGTGAGGAAGAGTTGTCGGTTGCCAGTTGTCGGTTGTCGGTCGTGAGTCCTGCCGCAGGGGGCTGGGTCTTCTCTGACGACTCTTTCTCTGACAACCGATTTGATCCCGCCCCCCGGCGGTCCTCCTGCGGAGCGCGTCGCGAATAGCTCCTGTCCATGTCGCTCCGCTCCATTCTGACAACGGACAACCGATCTCCCGTCCCCCGCCCCCCGACGACATAGGAACGGGGAGCGGCTTTTTCGACGAGTTTCAGGCCGATGGAGCCCATGCAGGCTTCGGGCATGTGGCGGAAGGCTTCGAGCACGCTGCCGGTGTCGGTGCCGTCCCACTCGAAAAACGCGAGGTGGATGCCGGCGGATTCATCGAGCCGGGCATGCAGGACCTGGCCGCTGGAACAGCGGAGCATCGGTGCGGACTTGGCGTAGATTTCGGGAAGAGGAGTGAGGGTGGAAGTTGGAGAGTTGTCTGTGGTCTGTTGTCTGTTGTCGGTGGGAGATGGAGAGTTGTCGGGAGTGAGCTCGGGCGCAGGGGGCTGGCTCTTCTCTGACGACTCTTTCGCCGACAACCGATTTGATCCCGCCCCCCGGCGGTCCTCCTGCGGAGCGCGTCGCGAATAGCTCCTGTCCATGTCGCTCCGCTCCATTCTGACAACGGACAACCGATCTTCCGCTGCCAACTCTTTCTCTGACAACTGACCACCGACAACCGACAACTCTTTCGCACTTCCCGGTCGGTAGACCAGCACCGGCTCGCCGAGGCCGGCGGGAGCGGGGTGCATCCACCAATAAGCGACGCCTTCGACCACGCCGAGGGCGAGGAGTATAGCGGCGATGATGAGGATGGGGCGGCGCATGGGGGACAAGATTCAAGAGACAAGATTCAAGAGACAAGATTCAAGAGGCAAGATTCAAGAGGCAAGAATCAAGAGGCAAGAATCAAGATTCAAGAGCGGTTGGCGGTGGGCGGGGAGAGATTGGCGGATGTCGCTTATTGATGGAGGCGCCACACTCTTGTGGTGCAGGTGAATGAGGGGAGAAAGGTTGGGATCAAAAGGTGACGGAAAACTGTTTTGATCGTTTATTTCGCACCTCACTCGCACTGCGGCCGGAGGCTACAGCCACGTGATACAGAATGGCTCTCACTCTTGGTGAAATGCCTTTCACTGTTGGAAGATCACGTTCCACTCTTAGTGAAATCGATTTCACCATTAGAAGATCACGTTTCACTCTTAGTGAAATCGATTTCACCATTAGAAGATTGCATTTCACTCTTAGTGAATTCGATTTCACCATTGGAAGATCGCGTTTCACTTTTAGTGAAATCGATTTCACCATTGGAAGATTGCGTTTAACTCTTAGTGAAACCGATTTCACCGTTGGAAATAGCGATCTGACTGTTCGGAACCGCCAACTAACAACGAACAAGTCGGTGATAATGACGACAAATCAGGATTTCGTGTGGGAAATGAAAAAAATATCAGGTAAAATGTGAGATTTGAGTCCTTGACGGGCGGGATTCTTTTTGGAAATTGCTGCGAGTTTCTAAAAGTATTGTGCGAATTGACCGCTTGTCAGAAGGCATCGTCAGATGTTAGGTGGGAATCCTTTAAAAACTTTCGCAAGGGATTCAAACCGGGTGAGTTATTTTACGTTATCCCCAAGTTATTCACCGACCTCCGGCTTGCCAAAAATACTCAATACAGGCATTTTGCTTGGCGTAGCGCATGGACGCGCTGCCGGACGCATGAGGAAAGGCCATCAGGTCGAACCAGGAATCATCGTTTAGAAACCACCATAGAACAAACAAGAACATGCGTCTAAAAGACAATGTAGTTGATCGGATTCGGGAAGTCAGCGCCGCGTGGCGCGCACTGGCCCCGGATTCGAAGTTTGCGGAAATGACACTCGCAGAGTTCGAGGCGGCGGTAGCGCCCCCGGAAACGCTGCGGGCTGAGATCAAGGCTCTGGAGAAACAGCTGGAAGGGAAGAAGACCGCGAGGTCGGACGCCGACAAGGCTGCGGGTGCCATCCTTGAGCTTGTGATCGACTCGCTGCGAGGCACTCCCGGTTTCGGCCGGAACAGTGACTTGTATCGGGCTTGCGGCTACGTCCGCAAGAGCGAGCGCAAGAGCGGACTTTCCCGCAAATCCAAGAAAGATTCCGATGCGAACGCTGCTTGATTCCGAGGCCCTGACAAGCTGAATCAGAACCAAGCAACGCCGCGGGATGCGGAAAACACGGCCGTCGATCTCCTTACGGGGATCGGCGGTTTTTTGTTTCTACAAGGGAGGAATAAACAAAAAGGAAGCACGCGTGGAAGAGGAAAGTGGGTGAATGAGAGGGAAACCGCTTTTCATCCGCCCGGCGGCGGGACACCGCAGCCACGGGGAGACTCAGCGCTCCAAGTGGGCGGCAATGATCTGTTGGATGGTGGTTTCCAGCGAGATGGTGATGTCCCAGGCCGGGTAGTGCTGGCGCATTTTCGCGAGGTTCGAGATGTAGCAGATGTGGTCGCCGGCGCGGTTTTCGTCGACGTATTGATAGACCTGCTGTTTGCCGGAAAATTCCTCGGTGATCCTGAAGGCCTCCCAGATCGAACAGGAATTGGCGCGGCCGCCGCCAATGTTATACACCTCTGCCACACGCGGCGCTTTGATGAATTCCTCGATGAAGCGAGCAACGTCATGGGAGTGGATGTTGTCGCGCACCTGTTTGCCCTTGTAGCCGAAGACCTTGTATTCGCGGCCTTCGAGGTTGCATTTCACGAGATACGAAAGAAAGCCGTGAAGTTCCACGCCGGAGTGGTTCGGGCCGGTGAGGCAGCCGCCGCGCAGGCAGCAGGTGGACATGCCGAAGTAGCGGCCGTATTCCTGCACCATCACGTCGGCAGCGACCTTGGAAGCTCCGAACAGCGAGTGCTTGGACTGATCGATGGAAAATTCCTCGGTGATGCCGTCGGTGTAAGCGGGATCGGCGAAGTCCCAGCGGGTTTCCAGTTCGGTGAGGGCGATGGTGTTGGGTCGGTCGCCATAGACCTTGTTGGTGGACATGTGGACGAAGGGCGACTGCGGGCAGGCCTGGCGGGTGGCTTCCAGCAGGTTGAGGGTGCCGACGGCATTGGTATCGAAGTCGTCGAAGGGAATGGCGGCGGCGCGGTCGTGCGACGGCTGGGCGGCGGTGTGGACGATGGCGTCCGGTTTCAGTTCGCGAAGCAGGTCGAGCACGCCTTGGCGGTTGCGGATGTCGAGTTCGTGGTGGTGGAAGGAATCGCCGAGAGTGGTGGCGAGGCGGCCCTGGTTCCAACGGGTGTCGCCCTGCGGGCCGAAGAACACGGCGCGCTGGTTGTTGTCGACGCCATGGATTTGCCACCCGAGAGAGGCGAAATGAATGCAGACTTCAGAGCCGATGAGACCGGAGGAACCGGTGACGAGAAGGGATTTCATGGGGAGTGATGGGGGCACTTCTTTTCGGAGGACTTGAGAGATCAGGGACAACCGACAACCGACAACCGCTTCCCTCCACGCTACCGCCCTTGGTCGCATCTCCGGATCGGGGAGAAAACCGGGTGTGGGGGTGAGGGTGATGGGTTTTCGGGACCGGGCGAGCCGCGGATCCTTGCCCACAGGAGGCTCTCAGGAAGCTGATGGGGTTCAAGAAAATTTGAACAAACTGAAGAGATTGCAGGCTGCACGCACGAATTGCAAGAAACGGGGCGGCGGCGGAGTTGGAGAAAGGTTAGAACACCTACCTGCTGGAGCTGCCGGATCACCCACTTCATGCTCATTCGCCCAGCGGCGGGACGCCGCAGCTACGTGGCGGTCAGGATTTGTCTTCGCTGCCGTAGGAGGCTCCGTAGGAACCGTAGCCGTAGCGGTAGGCCTTGCCGTATTTGTTGGTCTGATAGTTCCCGTAGGAGTAATTCTGGCCGATGAGGCGGCGTTTTTCGGCGAAGCCGTTGAAGACGAGCCCGCTGGGGAGGTTCTGGTCCTGCTCGAGCAGGGAGACGGCACGGCGGACGGCCCCCTTCGGGACATACTCGGCGCGGACCACGAGGCAGAAGTTGTCGACCAGCGGCGCGATGATGCGGGTATCGGGCACGGCCAGCAGCGGCGCGGAGTCGATGACGACGAGATCGTAGGCATCCGTGGCGGTGCGGAGGAAATCCTCGAGGGAGCTGGCATTGAGCAGCTCGCCGGGATTCGGAGCGGATCGGCCGGCGAGCATGAGGTGGAGATGCGGGGCTCCGGTGTCGGTATAGACCGCGTCCTTGAACGAGGCGTTTCCGGTGAGCACCTCGGTGACACCATGGATGTGGGAATCCCGCTTGAGACCGAAAATCTTGTGGACGGCGGGTTTCCGCAGATCGAGGTCGATGAGCAGGGTGCGCTTGCCCTGATGAGCCGCGGCAAGTGCGAAATTGCTTGAAACCAGGGTTTTTCCCTCGCCGGGCAGGGCGCTGCTGAAGAGGGTGATCCGGCGCTTTTTCTCGTCTCCCAGCAGGGAAACCGAAGCCCGCAAAACCCGGAACATCTCGGCGTAGGTGGTGGTGGAATACGCCTCGCGGAAAAGCAGGAGCCGGTGCCAGCGCTTGGAGGCCTCGGTCTCGTTCTTTTCCTTGCCGCTGGAAGCCAGCGCCTTGAGCTGGATATCGGAAATGGCGGCGAGCACGGGGAGACCGGTCTCGCGTTCCAGCTGGGCGACGGTGTGAAATTTGTTGTCGATGCGGATGAAAATCATTGCTAGTAGAACCCCGAAACCGAGACCACCGACGGTAGCCATGGCGAGCACCTTGGTCGGCACTGGAGAAATCGGCATCCCGGGCAACTGCGCGAGACTGCTGATGTCCATTTCCGACTCCACGGCCTGCTGGTTGATATCCGCCTCCTGGATTCGGGTGAGGATGCTGTTGAAGACGCTGGTCTGGCTGTTGATCTCACTCTCCAGCACGTTGCCGCGTGCCAGCAGCAGGCGGCGCGCGGTGGCGAGCTTGGTGATTTCGTCGGCCGTGGATTGTTTCCATTCGTCGGCGTGGCTGTCCCAGTAATCCCGATCCGCGGAAGAGTTGATGGCCGCGTCGAATTCGGCGAGAAAGCGCTTTTTGATGGAATCCGCTTCGGCGGTGGCCGCCGTCATTTTCGGGTGTTTCGGCAGGTAGCGGCGGGAAAGCTCGGCGACCGCGGATTCCCGCAGTTCCAAATCCTTGAGGGTGATGAGCGCGCGCTGGTAGTTGGCCATGGCGTTCTGGGCGGTCTGCAGGCGCTTGCGGGCGGACTCGGATTCCTCGACGAGGATCTGCAGGGAGGAGCTGCGGCCACTGCTGCGTGCCCCGGTGAGCTCCGCCTGGTATTCGATGGCGATGGTGTCGGCGAGGGCTTTCGCCACTCCTGGATCGGGGTGGCTGACCATGACATCGAGAAGTCGCGTGCCGCGCCGCACGGAGATCTTGGTCCAGGTGGAGATGGCTCCGGCAAGTGACGCGGGCGGTGGGACGCCGCCTTTTTCGGCAGGCTGGCCGGAGGATTTCGTAAACCACTTGGCCGCCCACTCTGGCCACCAAACAACTTCCGGCGGCATCAGGCCGGGCAGGGCGCGGATTTCCGGGCGCGAGGCGACTTTCTGGAGCAACTCGGGCCGGGTGATGCGCTCGGCGATGGTATTCATGGCCTCGAGCGTGCGGTAGTCCATTTCGTCCACCCGATCCCGGTTGGCCATGACGGAGGAGGTCCCCTGCTTGATCAACAGGGTCGAGCGGGTTTGATAGATCTTGGGGGCTTTGGATAGGAAATAGAAGCCGCCGAGCACGCCGATGATCAGTCCGAGGGTGATCCAATGCCAGCGCCCCAGCAAGTCGGAGGCGAGTTGCTTCATTTTCTCCTGTCCGGCCTGGCGGGACATTCCCGAGTCGGGCATGTCGTCGTCCTCGAAGTCGTCATTCATGTCATGACTGGGGCGGTAGGAGCGGCGTGAGGGAGGCATGAGGCGATGGAAGAGGTGGGAAGGATTGTCGGTTGGAAGTTGTCGGTTGCCGGGAAGAAAAAGCTCCGACTGAAACAGTGACGCGTCGCCGCAGGGCTGCTAGAAGAGCCGTTCGGCGACGGTGACCACGTCGTCCGGTTGTAACCAGAAGGGCCGGTCGCCCCTTTCGGAAACCTCCTTGAAGTTGACCAGCGTGACCTGGCCCTTGCGGTTGATGGTGACTTTTTTCGGGTTGGCCAGTTCGGTGACACCGCCGGCGAGGGCGATGGCATTGACCAGATCCAGCCTGCCATCGAGCGGGAACAAGACGGGGCCGGGTCTGCCGACCTGGCCGAGCACGGTGATTTTCCGGCCGACGAAGGCACTCTGGTTGACGATGATGCGATCTCCCGGGGCGAGCCGGACGCGCCCGGGCTCCCCTTGAATGGAGGCCATGGAGAATGTCGAGGTGGTCCCCGAAGCGCGGACCAACTGGATGTTGTTGGCGTTGGCATCCTCGGCAAGCCCCCCGACGGTGGCGAGGGCGGAGGCGAGATCCAGGTTGCCGGAGACCGGCATCGGGACCTGCCCCGGGTTCTTCACAGCACCGATCACCGAAATGAACTCGGTGGCGTATTCGTCCACGGTGAGGGTGAGCTTGGGATCGACCAGATAATCCTTGGCATAGAGGTCGCGGATTTTGCGGGCGGCGTCGGCGACGGTCAGCCCCCCGATTTCGACGGAACCGATGAGCGGGAAGGACGCCTGGCCGGTCTTGAGGATGCGGACCTGGACGGAAAGATCCGGCTCCTCGTAAACGGCGAGGCGGATCGTGTCGTTGGGACGGAGCGTGTAAGTGAGGTCCTCCGGCACCGCATGCAATCCCGTGAGGGACAAAAGGATGACCAGAAGGAAGCGGATGAATCCGGCAGACAATATCGAGGGTTTCAAGGCGGGTATGATGGAAGGCGTGATAAATATCGACGGAGTGATCGGAAACGACCCCAATGAAGCCGGACATTTCATCAATCCCGCGGAGGCGTAAAGTTTTTGAAGTTGGGTGACCAGTACAAAAACCGTTGGATTATCTTCTGTTTCAGCCATTCGTCAAAGGCGTGGCGGAGTGTTTCAGCCATGTTGAGGCCACCGTCGTTGGCGAGCGGGAACAAATCAATCCCGCTCGGGTGACAAAGCCGTTTGAAGGATGCGGGGCGTCGATATTTTATCGACTGTTACTCCCCGTCATCCTGTCGGGAGCTTCGGATCTCTGGCGGTTGACAGGATGTCTGCGGCAAATCGCCTTCAGGCTGAGTGCGCTCGTTTCATGCAGTCCCCGCGAATTCACGCGCTGCGGCGATTTCTCCGCAGCAAACCGGCACCGATCAGGAGACAGGCCAGGGCTCCGGTGGGCTCCGGAACCACCGAGAAACTGGCGGTGAAGTTGTTGCCGCCGTTGTTCTGGAAGATGTTTCCAAACGTGTTGATCCCGTTGGTATATCCCTCCCAGTAGGCGCGGAAGGTGTAATTGCCATTCGTCAAGACCCCCACTCCATTGTTGTTGAGCAAGTTCTGGGTCGCGCTTTGAACTTCCCAGAACCGGTCATTGCCCGACTTGGTAGGTGCCGGGTGGATCAGAATCTGATGTTTGGTGGCAAAATCATCAACCGACCAGAACAGATTCATGTGGGTGATCTCGCTGCTGTTGTCTTCCCATGTATTCAGCTTGAATCCCTGGATGTTGAAAACGCCGCCCTGGGTGAGCGAGCCAAAGCCGTCGGACAATTGAGGGCTTCCACTGCCGATGGCCACGTGGTTCGTGTTGTCCGCGACGATGATATGGTCGCCGAAAAATCCGGTGGCACCAAACGCACCGCCTGCGGTGAAACAAGCGCACCACACCATGAATTGATTGATCTTCATCACCTGTTCGGGTTGATAGGGGGTTTTAGCGGAATTCAGGTTCCGGATTCTCCGCCATTGTCCAATTCCGGAAGGGCTTCGGGGAGGGCCTGAATACGCTGTCTTAATGGGCAGATGTCGTGATGAGACTGGCGGTTTAAAAAAATTCGCTTTCCTGAAGCCGATCCACTCCAACTCCGCCAACAACCTGCCCGCTGACCCCCTCGAAGGAGCGTGGCCATCTTCCAACTTTCAGGAGTAAAAACAGTCCGGCGGAAGGGCCATTCCCCTGTCAGAACTTGCGGCTGATGCTGAAACCGGACTGCACCGCATCCCAAGTGTCGGTGGTGGTGCTGCTCTGGTCGTCATACTGGAGGAAGATACTGGCGAAGCAGGTGTTCGAGAAAACCGGCATGCCGAGCGAGCCGTCGATGCTGAAGTAATTCCTGTCCTGGTTGGCCGTGGTGCTGGAGTTTCCGGAGGTTTGATAGGAATTGAGCTCGTAGGAGAGTCCAAGATTGAAGGTGGCCCGTCGGATCTTGCGGACATACCCCAGCCGGATCGAGCTGACGTCGGTGAAGACGTCCGCGGAAGAAGCATCGGCCTGGGATCCCCGGTAGAGCGCGAGGTTCATACTCCAAAGTCTGGAGGGATTGTAAGTGAGCCCCAGGGAACCGGTGATGGAGGGATCGGCCGAGCCTCCGCTTTCGTAGCTGGAAAACTCCATGCCGACCCGGGAATTCAGGCTCACCTTGGTGGCAAGTTGGTAATTCACCAGCAGCTCGGGACCGATCGAGGTGCGGCTATCGCGATTACCGCCCGAGAGAAAGGTGTACCGGACGCCAGGACCGAATTCCGTGAGTTTCGAGTATTTCCAGAGCGCGGCCAGTCCGAGATTGAAGGATTCGGTATCGTTGAACGAGCTCTCCGAGGTGGTGGAGAAGGTCTGGCCGAGATTTCCTTGGAGGGATGTTTTCGAGCTGAGCCGGTAGCGGACGTTCAGGCCGAAGTTGTAGGAAGTCTGCTGCACGAACTCCGAGGAATAATAGCGATTGTTCCCTTGGGTGTAGCTGACGCCGGCAGTGAGCGAGGCGGTGAGTTTAGTGCCGTCGTAATTGCCGACGAGGCCCAGGGTTTGATCGTAACCGGTATATTCGCTGAGTTCCAGGTATTGGTTGTATTTCCCGGTGTATGAGCCGCCGAACGTCCAGTCGGTCGACTTCGACAAATAGCTGATGGATCCACCGAGGCCGAAGATGAAGTCGTCCTGAATCGGCGCGAAGGGCTCGCCCGGACTGCGGGTGGCGTTCGAAGTGTAAGTTCCCGAAAAGGTGGCAGCGATGGAAAAGCCGTCGAAAATCCCTTCACCCGGCGTGACTCCGCCCATGGGGAAACCCGGATTCGCGGAGGTGAAGCCCGATGGCGCGAAAGGCAAACCACTCCGGCTGGCCCCGGGAACCTGCATCGAATACCCGCCTGGTGCCGCCACCCATGGAGCCGAACGGTCGTCGGGCGGAGGGGGCGCCTCGGCAGCAGACTCACCGGGCTCGAAGTTTTCACCACCCTCCGTGGATCCTGATACGGGGAGCGTGAACGGCGTGGCGGTATCCGAAGCAAGATCATCAGGAGTGGAGGAAATGGGGCTGATGACCGCAGGGATCAGGCCATCGGGCGGTGGAATCGCAGAATCCGCGGCATCGATTCCCTGCTGGGACGGCTCGACGACAGCTTCCTCCATGGCGGGATCTCCGGGCGAAACAGGAGTGTCACCCGCAACCGACGAGTCCAAGGCGGACGGGGAAGCCGGCGCGAAATCCCCGACCGGAGATAATTCCACCTCCGGTCCAGCCGGCGGAGCAGGCGTTTCGGAATCATTCTGTCGAAGCTCGGGCGAAGGAGGTTCCGCTGCCGCACCGCGTGTCCCCCACCCTGCGACCATGAGCCATGAAACATTCAAGCACGCAGCCAAAATTACCATGGATTTGCGGGGGGTCGTCACTTCTAGGACGCTAATGATTTCGAAAAATCACGTAAAGTGAATTATGGGTCGTGGTGAGCATGAGTTTCGATTGGTTCAACGCACACGAAAAAGCCTTGAATGGCCGCGGGCCCCCGTTCGTGCAGTGCGTGGCCGATATCGACATCCGGGTGTGAAGATTGAGAAATATCAGGGCGAACCATGGCAGGATTCATTGCGCGAAATCAAACTGTCACGTTTCCTTTAGTGGATTGCCTTGCAATTTCCGGCTTTCCCGCTACTCCCCAGTGCTGTGGATTCCAACGCAACACCCTTTCCCCTTCGCAACCCACTGGCCTGTTTGGTGGTTTGGGCTGGTCTTTTAGCCACCGGGCCGGCACAGACTCCAGCAACCGTAACGCTGGGAAACCTGCTGCAAACCTACACGGGGACTTCAAAAACCCCGACAGTCACCACCAACCCGGCCAATCTGCCAACGCAGGTTACCTACCGAAATCTGAGTCCGAATGCTCCCGCGCCGGTCAGTGAGGTGGTTTACAACGACAGTCCGGACCCGCTTTTCCTTTCTTATCTCAGCGCCGGATTCTCATCGAACCAATATTCAGCGATGGGGAACTTCGTGCAACTCGCAGGGACCGCCCGCAAGCTGGAATCCTGCGATGTCATTTTGGTCAGCTGGGCCAAGGCAGCGACCTATACGGCTTGGTCAACCGCCAATCCGACCTTAAGCAACTCCGAAGGTTGGTTCCACCCGATCACGATCAGTATTTTCGAGATCAACTCTGCGGATCAGCCTGTTTTCCTTACGAACAAGACCCAGAATATCCTGATTCCCTGGCGTCCACTGACCCAAGCAAATGGCACGGCATATCCATACGACGGCTTTGCATTCCGGGCGACCATTCCGTTTCCCGATGGAGCCACCCTGCCCGAGCGCCCGCTGGTTGTGGTCAGTTTCAGAACTCAATCCTATGGTTTCGACCCTACCACCTTCCAAGCCTCTCCCATTGGCCTGGCAGGTCCTTACAATGAACTCAATGTGGCCTTTAAAAATACCACCAACGTGATCAATATAGGAACCGACGTCGACCCGAATGTAGGGCTGCTCGTCAAAAATGGAGCATGGCAGTATCCGGCCACGATTCCCCCACCCTATTTCCGCTACCCCATGATTCGGATCCGTGCGCGGTCCACCGAGTCCATCACCCCCCCCGTCAATGTGGGGACCTGGCAAGCCTCTGCAAGGATTAGCAATCCAACGTATGTGGGTTCTGCTTCGAACAGCTTGACCATCCAGCCCGCGACGGCCTCGATCCAACTCGGCAATCTGACACAAATTATCGATGGCGGCCCGAGACCGGTCACCGTCACCACGGATCCACCCAACGTTTCGACGAGTGTCACCTATGACCTGTCACCCACGCCGCCGAGCGCCTTGGGCACTTACGCGGTGCAAGCCCAGATCACCGACCCGAACTACCTGATCACCACCGCCAGCGGGGAATTATCGCTGATCGGCCACTCCCTCGCCTCCTGGCTGGACCCGTGGGTACTTGACAACCGAATCCCAGCCGGTGCTACCGGCGACAGTGACGATCCGGATCAAGACGCCATTCCGAATCTTTTGGAATATGCCCTGGCGCTTGACCCTGCGACAGCCAATCACGGCTTGCCCAATTTGGGAACTCCTTATCCACAGCCGTCTCCGGGCCAAATCTCGTTGATTTACCGCAAGAATCTGGCGGCGACGGACTTGATTTTCCAAGTGGAATCGACCAGTCAGCTCGGAGGATTGGATGGCTGGTCACCTGCCAATGCGACAGAGGAAGTAATGACGACCGTTGGCATCGTGCAAACGATTCGCGCGTCAATTCCGACCTCACCGGACGCCTCCGGACGTTTCATGCGGCTCAGGATCACGCGTCCAAACGAGCCTTGAACCTGGATCCTTTTTGGATCGCCAAGCAAGGATTTCGAATTTTGGAATCGATGGGTTGAGAGAGCGTAAACCCGGCAATTCCGATTCTTGCTCGCCGCAGTTTCAGGTGAAGCTTTGTTTTCGTGTGGTGTCCCAGCCGAGTATTTCGTCCGGTTTGCCCTCAATCGTTCATTGCATCCCGCAGTTCACTCCACCGATCCGGTCGTGATTCCCACTCAGCAATTCTCCAAGCCAAAACCTCCGGACTACTGAGCGAATTGCGGAGCATGGCAATTCACATCCTTTGAGTGAATGCATGCTCGTCCGCCATTCCCTTACTTTCCGAGTGTTCCGAGTGTTGCCATCTCTGAATTTCGGTTGAATCCGCGTTGGTCCGAAATTTCCGGACTTCGTGATCCACAAAAAAAGAGGGAGCATGTTGAATGCTCCCTCTTCCGAAAAACCGTAAGATCCTGTCGTGATATCTCAGCGGCGACGACGAAGAATGAAGAATCCGGGAAGTAATGAAACCAGCATCACGGAACTCGGCTCAGGAACGACGGTGATGTAGCCATCACCCCAAGTTGACGCACCGCCCTTGTCAGCCGTCACGATGAGCGACGAGAAAGTCCCGGAGGTGTTCAGCAAAGCATCGCTAAACAGAATCGAGGAGGAGTTGTCGAAGCTCGAGATCGCACCGCTAACACCACTCAAAGGTCCGAAAGAAGCGGTCAGCTGATACAGACCTCCCTCGAAGACAAATCCGGTGAATGCCCCGTTGACGGTGGCACCCCAGGCTGTAGCCATGCTGTCGTATGCCAGGTCGATCGAAAGGAGCGAGCCCGTCGAACCGGTCAGATCGATCGAGAAGGCATTCCTGTCACCCAGCGTCGGAGCGGTCAGTTGGAAAAACCAGTCGCTGATGGTGGCGCCAGCGACGCCGGTGGTCGCGGTGCCGGCCGTGATCGAAAAGCTGGAGGTGACTCCGCTGTAATCGTCGACCAACGCACCGACTCCCACTCCTTGGTAACCGCCCACGGTTGCATAGAATCCCAGCAGGTCGCCATTTGACCCTTGGCTAGGGGTCCAAGCTCCATTGAGAGTTCCAAAGGCCTCTTCACCAGGTGCCGGGCTTGGAACCGTGAAAGGGTCGGGGAATGGCTGGCCGGGAAATTGAAGGCCTGCAGCGTGGGTGACGCAGGTGAGGCAGGAAAGGAGCGCTAGGCTGAGAACCGTTTTATTTTTCATAGGATGCGGTACAAGGGGGTATTTGTTGAGCAATGATGGCGGAAGGAAATCAGTGGACCGTCAGAGCCCACTAACCGCAGGAGTCGAGACCGCCGGGCCGGAAGGTGCGACGAACGTGGAACGACGGGCTCCCTCAGCCGGTGAAACAAACAAGGTGCAAACGGCGGAGAAAACCACGAGAGCTGTGAATTTACGGATGTTTTTCATGACAGGCTGAGAAAACCTTACCAGCCCACCTGACACAAGCATTTTTTCCGGGGAGATTGCGATTTCGCAAAACCCGTTGGATTAAATTGATAACAAATCAATTGCGGCACCACGGAAGTATCGGGATCCGGCCCGCACGGCCC
The DNA here is from genome assembly GCA_041736495.1 of Akkermansiaceae bacterium. Lineage (GTDB taxonomy): Bacteria > Verrucomicrobiota > Verrucomicrobiia > Verrucomicrobiales > Akkermansiaceae > Luteolibacter. The sequence continues at coordinate 4,299 of JBGSTM010000125.1, read as the reverse complement.
TCTGCGACCCGGGTCGATTTGCGGTCGAAAAGGTGCCGCATTTGGCCACGATCCGCCTCACTCTCCCAGTCGATCCTTGCGCACTTTTTCCAAATCCGGTTTCCCATTCGCTTGCTGGCGGATTCTCTCGCGAGTCTTCGCTTCGGACCAATGGCTTCCCGGGTGATGACGATCCATCCAGCGGGCGCGCCGAATCGCCTCGGCCCACAGACCGGCGGTTTCATCGACATCCGTGGTCGACCACAGAAGAGCCTGTTGCAGCGGTGACTGCACCCAGGTCGGGTCAAGCAATCGCTCGATTTCAAAGGATTTCCGGACCATCTGGTTCTTGTCGTCGAAGTGCAGCCCGAGAAAACCGCGGTTACGACGGATCGCCCAATCCAGTGGAGCGATTCTTTCCGCCTGATCCAGAGATGCCAACGCCGTTTCGAGAAGATCCACACCAGGGTCGGAAGGGTCGTCTTCCTTTGGGATTTCCGGGAGGCCCTCTTTTTTCAACGCCAGATCCTGTTGATAAAGTTGCTGAATTTCCGCCATCGAGGACTTTGCGACAATCAGGCTGGGTGGAGCCCCCCCCCACCATTGGGCGCGCACGAGAAAAAAGGACGACGCAAGCATCACGATTCCGGCCAGGCGGAAAGGCCAAACGCCAGGCTTGCCGAACGACTGCTCCGGGGCGGATGGCACCCGCATTGAAAGGGCAAACAACAGCACGGCGCTCCATGCCAGCGTGATCCGGTGCCCGGGCACGTCGAACATTCCGTGGATGGGGACCATCATCGCAGCGACGAGACAAGCGCTACGCAGAGCCCGGTCACGCCCTTGTAAAATCGATTTCAGCGACTTCCAGAAAGCCGCGATCACCAGGACCACCAGTGCCAGTGTGGCCGGCACGCCGACTTCCGCCGCCATCATCAACCAGTCGCTCTCGGGATGGTAACTCCTCGAATCATTCGCAACTGCGGTGAGTTTCCTATATTGCGGGAAAATGGACTCGAACTGCCCCGCTCCGACACCCGTCCATTTGAAATCGCGGATCAGATCCAAAGTATCCAATGCGGTGGGGATTCGAAAATCCAGATCCTGGAGAGAGGAATCATCCGGTTTTCCTTCCCCGGTCACCATGCCTTGTTCCGGAATCATCATGGTGCCGGCCTTTTCCGCTGTTTTCGAGATCCGCTGTTTCACACCGCTATCCGCAATCAGGAACAATCCCCCGGCGGCAAGCGCGGCAAGTCCGACCGCCCATAGCCCGTGGCGACCAAGATAGCGCCTGCCGAGCATGGAGAGCCAGATGATGGTGCCCACGGCGACAAGCACCACCCCGGCCCGGCTGACCGACCAGGCCGCTACCGCCCACAGGCAGATGCCGGTGGCGACGAGGGCGACGGCGAGCAGGGCGAATCGTCTTTCCCGCAGGGACTGCAGGACACAGCCCAGTCCGCAGATCGAGCCCATGGCCAGATAGGTGGCGGAATGGTTGCGGTTCGGGAAAAAGCCGAAATGCCCGGGTCCGCCGGGCAGGTTGTGGTCCTGGGAGCCCCTCGCCACAACCGCATACACCGCCACACCCACGGTAAATGCCAGCGCCCACAACCGCAGTTGTGACGAGGTCGGACGGTGACCGGCGAGCCAAAGCCCGACAAACAAGATGATGCCAAACAAAGCGAGTCCCTCGGCAGCTTGTCTCGCCTGGATCACGATCAGAGAACCGGTGGCAATCCCCGCTTCTTCAAACAGCTTTCGCCAGCCGGGTTGTTCGATCCAGGAAGCAGGCAAAAACGCCGCGGTCCCGAAAATCATGAAGGCGGCAGCGAGAAGCCACCAGAGGTGTGGAAGTGCCACTGCCGGCGGCCGGAGCACCACCAACAACCCGACGCAACCCAGCAAAATTCCGTGAAATCCCGCCCACGGCCCGGCCACCAGAAAAGTGAAAACGAACGTGACCACCCAGAATGCGCCAAAGACGAACCGCGAGTCACCTGGCACCAGCGGGACATCCATTTTTTCAGCGAAGTGGGACTCCTTCACCCCCGGGTTTTTGCGCATGGCTGAAATTCAGTTTGAAAGATGACGCATGTCAATTTCCCGCCGATGATTTCGTGGGAAAATGTTGAGATTTACAGACAACCAGGGGCTTAGACATGGTCCACGTCATTCACCCGCATGTCGCCATTCCGGCGCAGGCTTTCGATCCAGGCGGATGAATCCACGAGCACCATGGCCCCTTAGTCCGGGTAAAAGGGTGGAACTGGATTGACGGGATCAAGACCTAAAGTGATCCGGCCGAGAGGCCGCCTTACAAAACAAAGATTCGCGAGATTCGTCTGATTCGTGGTGCCTAACTATCCTTATTCTCCGGTATTCCCAATTCTCCACAGGCGGACTGAAGTTCCGCGCTCCAATTTTCAGACGGCCTCTGAGACAGCCGGGACACACTACCCAAAAATCATCTCTTCGATCCGTTTCTCGGAAACTTTTCCCAACAGCGGGATGTCCGGGGCGAAAAGTGAAATGCGGTATTCCTCCAGCGCCCAGCCGTGCGGCCAGAAGCTCGGGTCCTCGGGCTTGGCGGTCCAGCGCTGGAACCATGGCTGCCAGAGGCGGCGACAGCGGTCCATTTTTTCCAGATCCTTGACGATGGGCAGTGAGGACAAGCGGCCTAACCGGGAGCGGATCGCCCGCAGGCGGCGCGGGTAATCGCGGAGGTGGCCAAAGCCGGCGCGCCAGGCAAAGTCCTTGCGGAACAGCCAAGAGAGTTGTTCGTCGAGGTCATCCGCGATCTCGCCGAGGTTTCGGTCGTCTTTGTTAGCCGAGACCCAGCGCTGGATTTCGGGCAGGATTTCGAAGATCTCATCAAATGTTTTCCCGATGACGGCGGCGGCATCATACCAGCGTCCCCTCGCCTGCTCGGTCAGGATGCGGAAATCGTCGGGCGAACGCGGGAAAACTCCGCCCGCCGCGCCCTCGGCGGCGAGCAGGATGAGGGTGTCCAGCGAGGTCCCGCCGGGACCGAGGCGCGGGAGTTCGACCTTGGCCATCAGGCCTAGCGGAAACTTCTTGCGGAGGTAATTCACCTGGTCGGCGTGGGCGAGCCAGAGCAAACGTGACCCGCCCGCACGGTGGGATTCTGCGGCCAACGCGGCGCTGGTGAAGGCGCGGACACCGACGGATTTTCCCTCGTCCACCAGCGCCGGATAGGCCGCGCCGCCGGGTGTCATGACAAGCTCCGGCAGGCTCTCGCCATCCCACGAGCTGAGGCCCTTGCGCTCGACATCGGCGTTCGCCGCGGCTTCGAAACGGACGCGCATGCGGTCGGCGAGCTGGAGCTTGAGGACGGCCACATCTTCCCCCATCGCGAGTTCCTCGGCATCGTCGTCGCAGACCCAGATCTTGGTGACGAGTTCGGGCGGAAGCTTGCTGACGTCGTATTCGCCGACCGGTACGTAGGCTCCGTTGCGGTCCTTCATGTGCTCGGATAGAGCTTGATAGATGGAACGGTCTTTCGGCGCGAAACTCCACAGTTCGGCAAAACTTTCGGCCGCGGGGCCGATCGGCTGGCAGATGCGGCGGTAGTCCTTGGGCAGCGAACGCAGCAGGATTTCGGCACGTTCGCGAAGGTTTCCGTCGGCTCCCCAGGCGGGCAACCAATCGGGAAGCTTCGGCAGTTGATCGACGTGGACACCGAGGGTGATGCCGTCGTCGCGTTCGCCCTGGGCAGTGTGATAGTAGAGTGAATATTCCTGCCCGCCGTGGGTGATGCTGTCCGGGAAGCCATCGAGGCCGAGGTATTGCAGATCCTCGTCCACCACGTCGCCGACGCCTAACATCAAGAGATCCTCGTTTTTCTCCAGCCACTTGTGGAACGCGGCGGCGGTGTTGATCTCTTCGGGAATGCGGTCTTCATAGAATCGCAAAACCGCCTCATCGCTCCAGAGGCCGCCGGGGCGGCGGAGTTTCTGTTCGATGGCTTCGATTTCCGCGCGCATTTCGAGCACGTGGTCGAGGAACTGGCAGCGCTTGCGCAGACCGTTGCCGATGATGCCTTCCCGCAGGAAAATCCCGCGCGCCGCCTTGGGATCGACGCGGCCGTAGTGAATCCGCCGCCCGGAGACGACGGGAAGGCCGCCGCAGATCACGGTTTCCTTGCCGTAAACCGCGCCTTGGGCTTCGTCCCAATGCGCTTCGCCGTATTTGCTTTTGCACAGATGCGGCGCGACGTGCTCGACCCACGCGGGATCGATTCTAGCAACCCGCCGCGCCCACAGGCGGGAGGTTTCGACAAGCTCCATGCCCATC
>JBGSTM010000104.1:0-7336 GCA_041736495.1 Akkermansiaceae bacterium | reverse complement strand
CCATTGGACAGTGCCGCAGGGCCGGAGAGCGGCGGGATACCTGATGACCACCGTGCCCATCCCGGCCCGGATGGAAAAGGACCTTACGCTCGGCGACGCGCTGCGCCTCTATCGGGAGGCTGTGCTCGCGGCACGCGACTTAACACGCGCCGATCCGCGCGAAATGGCGAAGGGTCTCGGTCGGCCCGCTGGAAATCTCTGGGACGCGGTGGTGATGACGGAGAACTCATCGTTGGAGGAGTTGGTGCTGCCCCATCTGCCGGACGGATTTGTGAGTTCCATCGAGATTCACGAGCGGACGGGCGAACCCCTCACCGCTTCGGCCTGGCTGGGGATTCAGTCGGAAATCGAGATCGAAGCATTGCCCGAACGATTTTCCGAACGAGCGACGAAACATCTGGCTGCGACCTGGTTGAAAGCGATCCAACTGGCCGCGGAGGCAGCTTTCAACACTCCGCTGGAAAAGCTCGAACCTCTATCAGACGAATGCCTCGCTCAGATCGCGGCCCACGAGACCGACGGCCCGGCGCTCGCACCCGGCTTCGGTGGGATCTGGCAGGCGTTTCGTGAAACGGCAATGTCCACCCCGGAGTCACCCGCTCGGTTTTCACGCGGTGTGACGACGACTTACGCGGAGTTGATGACAATCTCGGAAAGCCTGGCGGCCGCGCTTTGGGATGCGGGTGTCCGCCCGGGCGATGCGGTGGCATCACGGATCGAAGACCGGACACACGCGCCAGTGGTCGTGCTCGCCTGTGCGCGCATCCAGGCGGTTTACATGCCCTTTGATGCGGACATCCCGCCGGATCGTTTGCGGAGCATGCTTGAGATCGCCGAGCCAAAAGCGCTCGTGAGTGATGTTCCCGGCAGCGAAGACCTCCCGCGAATCGACCCCGGGAAATTACAGCCGGGAGCCACTCCGCCGACGCCTTTCGCGCCGCATGATGCGTGGCTGCCGTTCTGCCTGTTATTCACTTCCGGTTCCACCGGCGAGCCCAAGGGCGTGATCAACCATCACCACGGCATCCTCAACGAAGTGCTGGCCATCGGGAAAATGCTCGATTTCCACAAGTCCGACCGCGTGCTTCAGTTCGCCTCGCTCGGCTTCGATGCCGCGCTTGAGGAAATTCTCGGAACCTTGTTAGCGGGAGCCTGTCTGGTGCCCCGTGAGGAGTTCATCCTCGAATCCTTCGAACGCTATCAGGAATTTCTCAATGCCAACCAAATCACCATCGCCGACCTGCCGACCGCCTATTGGGCCGGTTGGTGCGCCTGGCTTGATGCCAATAAGACCAGCCCGCCAGCGGGCGTGCGCGCTGTCATCATCGGCGGAGAAAAAGCCGGTGCGGGTTCCACCGACGCGTGGCGGCGGGCTTGTGGCGGCAGCATTCCGGTTTTCAACACATACGGTCCCACCGAGACGGCCATCGTCGCCACCGCCGCGCCGTTGGTGATTCCCGCCGATGGCTCGGATCCACCGATCGGCCGGCCGCTGCCCGGACTGAATGTTAGAATCGTGGATGCCGCGGACCGGACCGCGCCGGAGAATCGTCCGGGCGAATTGTGGCTCGGTGGCGCAGGAGTGGGTCTCGGTTATTTGAAGCGTCCGGAGGCGACCGCAGCGGTTTTTGCTCCAGGAGAGCGGCCTGGCATTCCCGCCTGGTATCGCACCGGCGATGTCGCCTCGATGGATGAAAACGGCGTGCTCCATTTCCTCGGCCGGGTCGATGACCAGGTGAAAATCCGCGGCAAACGGATCGAGCCGGACGAGATCCGCGCGCGCTTGGAAACCGTTGATGGCGTCCGCCAGGCGCATGTTGGCGCGCCGCTTATCGACGGCCGCCGTCAGCTCGTCGCGTGGGTGGTGGCCACTTCTTCGGAAGAGAAAATCCGCACGGCGCTGCGCCGCGAGTTGCCCGGCTGGATGGTCCCGGCGGCGTTTGTTTTTCTCGACAGCCTGCCACTCAATGCCCGAGGAAAAGTCGATCGCCGCTCGCTGCCAGCACCGGTGCTGCCAGAGGAAGAGAAGGAATCGGGTAGTGAAGATTCGTTGGAAACTTGGATGGCATCGGTTTTCGCCGAAGTTCTGGGAATTGATCCGTCTTCCGTCCATCTATCGGCCGATTTCGCCGAACAGGGCGGCGACTCCCTATCAGCCATGATCCTTGCTACCCGCCTGGCCAAGGCTGGTGTGGATTTGCAGCCGGGCGAACTTGCGGTGGATTCATCGCCAAGATTGCTCGCGGAGCGCATCCGCCAAGGCTACGGGAAATCCCGGACATCGTGGGAACCCATCCTCCAACTGCGGTCGGGAGATCCCGGCAAGACGCCGCTGATTTTGATCCACGCGACTCCCGGCGACGTGTTGGGCTATGCGAATCTCGCCACCGAACTCCCGCCTTCATTGCCGTGCCTTGGAGTCGTTTCCAAAGGACTTCATTTACCGGACGAAGCGCACGGAAGCATCGAGGAAATGGCCGCCGCCTACATCGAAGCCCTGCGCCCGCGCATGGATGGCCACCCGTGGATTCTCGGCGGGTGGTGCTATGGCGGCATCGTCGCTTACGAGATGGCCCGGCAGCTCGTGGCCGCGGGTGAAGCGGCACCGTTCGTCATCCTGGTCGAAGCCTTCGCCCAATCGCCGGCCGATCCATCCCAAGCGACGCGCCTCAAGCTGGCGAAGCTCAACGGGCTGCTGAAAATGCCTTTGAAAGGTAAGGTTTCCTATCTCAAGCAGCGCTTTGCGCCAAAAGAAACGCCCGCCAACCCGGCGGAACCGGCGGACGACGGATTTTCCCGCTCCTCGATCTATCATGCGAACATGCGTGCCATCGACCGCTATTTTCCGCAACCCTATCAGGGGGAACTCCAGGTGCTGCTTTCCGACGAAACCGACGGCGGCGTGCCCGTGAAAAACGGGGGCTGGCACGCGCTCGGAGCCCGTTGCGTGACGCACCGGATCACCGGCGGACACCACCTAGCACTTCGGCCGCCGCACGTTTCCACACTCGCAGCGAAGATCGCGGGCCTACTGGAATCGCGGAGAGAGGGACAGAATCATTAACAGCAGAATCATTTTTTGGGAGAATCCTGAATTTGGCAATTTCGTTTTCAATCATTCTGCCAGGAACACCCGGGAGCACCCATCGCTATCGCGCAAATTGCCGCCCCTAACCGTTCAGCCGCACCTTGTCGCGCCGCCGCCACCACTCGGCGCGCGAGAGGATGGCGCAGAACATGATCCAGGTAGTCAGGTTTTTCGTTTGCGTGAGCACCCGCTCGACCTGGCCGTGGAAATAGGTGATCGCCAATGCCACCGTCACGCCGAAGAAAAACAGCCCCAGCGGCGTCCGCCAGAAATGCAGCGTCGCCTGCGAGCCATGCCACAGGGTGATCAGCGCGAATAGAAGAAACGTGGAAAATCCGAGGATTCCAATTTCCGCTAGAAACAACCAATACAGACTTTCCGTGAGCGGATTGGCCATGAAGTTCTTCGCATAGATCGCGCTGCCACGGTTCTGTTCCCAGCGCTCGAGGATGGCGGAATATTTCATCCCCTGCGGGCGGCTGTTCGCCAGGCCGAAATTGTTCCAGCCGATGCCTGTGAGAGGATGGTCCCGGAGCATCGCTGCAGATTGCTGATTGAGCGCGAACCGGAGATCGTTTTTCGGCGAATCATCCTCGCCCATCCGTTCCATGAACGTGTCCGCCGCCATGGCAAGCACGACTACTCCGCCGAGCGCGCCCACCACGCCGAGCGTCACTCGCCGCACCGTGAACCCCTGCACGAAGGAGGCCAGCATCACGATGACCGAACCCACGCCGAAGGCCGCGAGAGAGGCGCGGGAAACCGAGAGCACCACCACCAGCCCGGCGGCCGCAAAGGCGCAGAAAAACAGAATCACGTCGCGGGGTGAGGTTTCCTTCGAAATCGCCAGTCCGAGGATGGGCATCGCTAGCATGTAGGACCACATCGCCATCGGATTCTGATGCTCGAACCAGCCCATTACGCGGAAGCCGCCCAGCACGTAGCGTCCCCACAGGCACAGGACCATCTGCATGATCAGGGCCACCGCGAACCCGCGCATCACCGCCTTCACGTCCCGCTCGTCATGCAACGCGGCGAACACACCGACAAAGACGAACGCCATTTTCGCGAATTTGAACGCCGGCATCAGCGCGTAAATCGGTTCCAACGCCGCCGTCACGGACAACAAACCCGCCGCGATCCACAAAAACCACGCCCACAAGCCAGGCGGCAGAAAGCGGAAATCCTTCCGCTTTTCCAACAATGCCGCCAGCGCCAACCCGATCGCGATCGCCTCGATGAAATTGAACTCGAATCCCCGGCTGTGCCCGCGATACGTCTCGATTGAGTAAAGCATCAGGGTGAAATCCGAAGGAGGCCGCACCAGCCACCAAGCCATGAACCCCAGCGTGATCCGCCGAGCGGTGTCCTTGCCTTTGAGGTAAAAACCGAGCATCGGTCCGATCCCCAGATACACGAAGGCGATCACCATCACCTTGAGGATCGTTTTGAGGATTTCCATGTGGCTGTTATGGATTTAATACAGGGCACTCCACGTGGCGAGTCGATTCGACTTGTAGGAGCAGAACCATTGACCCTTCCCGTTTATGAAAATTCCGCAATGAATCCGCTAGCGCTTTTTCCCGGAAACCATCCGGGAAGCCTTCCTGGCCCCCACACTTTCCGGGACGGCGGTCCGCGTTCTTTCCTGGGGCTTGGAAATGGTTGTCGAGCAATGCTCCCGGGGTCGGTTCTTTCCATTCACGCTGAAACTCCCCATGGCTGGCGACTTCCGGCCCACTCAACGGATTTACCACAGTACTACTGGACGCACCGTGGACTCTTGTTACGGTTGAAGTCGTGAGGGCTGAATTGCGTTTCAAGCGACTTCACTGCCAAACCCTAAGTTTTCGAAAACATGAAAAAAAGACCAACTCTCCAAAAGACCGCCGGATTCACCTTGGTGGAACTGCTTGTGGTGATTGTCATCATTGTTTCACTCGTGGCCATCGCATTCACGGTGGGGCCGCGGATGAGAAAGCGGGCTGACGCGGCGAAGTCGATCCAGAACATGGGGCAGATCGGGTCGCTGCTTGCCGTTTACAGCACAGAGAACTCTTCCAGCCTGCCTGCGATGAAATCGGTCACCACCGATGCGGACGGAGCCAAAAAGGAAACCGACTGGTACGTCGCCCTGCTGTCATTGGCATACCCGGACGTGGATGTGCCGCGATTTTCAACCACTCCCTGGTGGGACGAGGCCAATCCGATGATGCGAAATCCGCTTCTACCAAAAAGCCGGTTCAAGCCGTGGTTCCACGGCTATGCCATGAACTACTCGCTCTCGAACAATGCCAACACGGGCAAGACCGGAGCTTTTGGCAGCGGGGACGGTCCCGATTCCCAGCCAATACCACTCAGCCGGATTCCAGATCCGGCACGCACCCCCATCATCTCAACCACCCGCAACTGGTTCTACCGGGCGTCCGACCTGACGGCTCTCACCACACCGACCAATCCCGACAAAAGCCTGTTAGTCGACGGCAAGCTGCCGGTCCTGTTTGTTGACGGGCATGTGGAATCGATGACACCCGCTGATTACAACGCCCGGAATCTGGGCAGCATGCCGAAAAAGCCCTGATATCATTTCGCCCTTCATTGGGATTGATATCTTCCGGGGCCCTCTGACGGGTGAAATCACGTCCGCGATTTCACAGTCGTGGCATCGCAAGTTCTAACCGAAGTTTCAGAGTGAGTGGTTCTCGCCTGTCCAAATGTGTCAGTTCCTGCCTCATGGTTGGGGACGAAGCCAGATTAACGGGTTAAGGTCAGAGATACTGGCGCACCGCGAGGTTGTTGTTACATCGTCATGGCATCCGGTCCTCATTTTCATTTCCAAGCCGGACCCACCTTCTGATGGACCCTCTGCTAGACACTCTTCCTGACCGTCATCAGATTCATCGTTTGCAACCCATCCGGCCACAGTTTCTCACCACTTTGAAAACCTGCTACCCATGAAATTCCAGAAAACCATCAAAGACCGCTCCCGCGGCTTCGCCTTGGTCGTCACGCTCAGTCTGATGATCCTGCTGACCGTGATCGCCGTAGGTTTGTTGTCCCTCAGTTCCATTTCCCTTCGCTCCGCGGGCAGCAGCTCGGCACAGGCAACCGCGCGGGCCAATGCCCGCATGGCCATGATGCTTGCGATCGGCGAACTTCAAAAATCCGCTGGCCGCGATCAGAGTGTCACGGGCCCTGCAAACCTCGGAAAGACCTCACCTGTGGCCAACCCTGCATGGACCGGAGCATGGAAAAGTGACGACAAAACCTCAGCGCCAGATTGGCTCGTCAGTGGCGATAATGTCAATCCCGCCACTGCGCTTACTGCCGCCAATTCCGTGATCCTCTCGAAAAAATCCGTCCAAGCGGAACCCGGAAGCATCGCAGCCGAGGATCTCCGCGCCTCATGGGTCAAGCTGGATGGGAAAAACAAGGGTCGTTACGCCTACTGGGTCGGTGACGAGGGCACCAAGGCGAAGATTGATATCAACCGTCCCTCCGATGCCACCACCACTGAGCGGGAAAGATACGCCCGCTCCCAAAGTCCCCAGGAAAGCGGACTCGCCGAGGTTGACAGCACCGTGTTCGACGGTTTCCAAGCAGGCTCTGCTCTCGACAAGCGGCGGCTCGCCACCATGGGCACTGTCACTCTGGCCGCAAAGGAATCTGGTGGGATCACTCGCGAAGAATTTCCCCGCCACTTCATGCACGATCTCACCACCGGCGGTTTCGGCCTGCCCGTCAACGTGAAGGAAGGCGGCATGAAGGCTGACCTTTCTCTCGTTTTCGACCGCTCACAGTTTGCCAAACCCTTCGTCGCCAGTTTCCTGGGTTCGAAGCCCACCAAGAAAATTCTGCAAAAGAGCCTGGTCTATGGTTTCGCACCGGTCACCGCTCCGGAGAAATTCTATCTGAGCCCGCAGATCCGCGACAATCTCCCCGCCGGAACCGGTCCTAACTGGGGTAACCTCTACAATTTCGCCCACCTCTGGGAGAACACCACTACCTCCTCCTCCAACGAGATTCCCGTCACCGGAATCGATCCGCTGCTGGATACGGATCTCGTACGCACGATCTGGCCACCTTACAAGAACAGCGGCAACGGCGGCTTCAACACCTCCGACACCCAGCACAACAACAGCAGCATCGCGCCGGTCGTCTCGGTCATCCAGATGGGATTCTATCTCGGCGCGCGCGGCCCGATCGAGATCACCCTCCCCAGCGGCATCAAACAGAAACGCTTCCAGG
>JBGSTM010000096.1:0-4716 GCA_041736495.1 Akkermansiaceae bacterium | reverse complement strand
GACTTCGTCAAGCAGTCCAACGCCCTGTCGCGTTGAAGAACAAGCTGAAGGCTTCAAACCAAGGAGCGGCGGAATCCGTCCGCCGATGTCCATGGGAAGCCAATGCATCATGGCTTGCCTCGTCTCATTGGCTTCCCATGGCCAGGCGATCGGATATCGCCCTTCCTTGGGCAGAGCGGATCTCCGAATCCTAATTTGCATCGCGCTTCGACGTGCTCTTCCTCTTAACTCTGAAACGAAATCCGGCTCACCCCCGGCACTTCGCGAATCGCCCCGGTGATGGATTCCGTAAAAGCCACCATGCTCTTCCGCTTGTAGCGGAGATGCAGGGTGACCTGGCAATGGTCTTTCCCAAGGTCCTCCTCGATGTCGATTCCCTTCACCTTCACTCCTAACGGAGCAAGCGCATTGACCAGCACATCCACCGAGCAGGCCGAGGGCGCGAACGAAACTCCCAGATCCGAATACCAATCGTTTTTGATCATCGATTCGATGTAGGGAATCAGCACAAGAATCAGAATGGAACAAACGGTCGCCACCAGACCGACACCGATGGCACCGACGCCGAACGCCAGTCCGATGATGGTCACAAACCACAACGTGGCCGCAGTGGTCACCCCGCGGACCATGTGGTTGCTCTGCCGGATGATCACGCCCGCTCCGAGAAAACCCATGCCGGACAACACCCCCGCCGCGAGCCGCGCGGGGTCCGGGTGCCAGCCGCTCGCATCGGATTGAAGGGCGAAGCTGTTTTGATAGAACGCGTCGGAAATGATCATCGCGATGCAGGCCGCCAGACACACCAGCAGCGTGGTGCGCAGACCCGCCGCCCGGCCGTGTTTTTCCCGTTCGATCCCCAACAAAGTCCCCGCACTTGCCGCGAGACCGAGGCGGATGAGGATTTCCCAGGTGACGCCCTGGGTGAAAAATCCAGGAAAGTCGATCATTGCCGTCGTGGTCATTGGACAAACGTAGCCCGGTCCAGAGCAAGAGCCACGAATTTCAAATCAGTTTCGGCAGTCAAGGGTTCGGAGATTTTTCAGGCTTAGGGACTTGCCGGAGTGGCATGGAACAGGCTCAATCAGCTTCAATCGTACCAACTTCCGACCTCCAGTCCAAATGAGTTCTTCCGAAAACCAAGTCCGCCCGCTCCACCTCGGCGGCAAGCGGGTGAATCCCGCGAACAAAACCGGCAGCCCGGTCTTCAGTCTCTCCCGCCGCAGCGTCGTTGCTAGCGTGCCGATGGATGATCCAGGATTTTAAATATCATGAAACTTATAACAATCATTGCTCCAGGCGAAAAAAGACAAGCCATCGAAGATCAAATCATCGCATTCTGGAAGAAAAGGGGAGTAGATCATGATAACATTGAATTCTTTGATGCGATTAAAATCTCTCTTGTGGGTGAACATGCCTTGAGTGCAGAACGGCTTGAAAGGAGCTTGAGTGTACTGCAAGGTCGGACATTTATAACACTTGAGAAGAGTTTCGAAACAGGCGGAAATCTTTTTGATGTTTTTTGTAAATTTCTAGAAGGTGAATGCCATCAGGATGTTTCCGGAACTATTGGTTATTCTAGAGGTTTTGACTTGAATTTGAATCGTACGCTGGCTGAGAAAATCGGAAAGGCTGGAGGCATGCGATTTTTAGAATTATTTCCGAAATTCTATTGTCATAGAAGTGTGACTGAGCCAGAAACTTGGACCTTTAGTGTCGGAGCTGGAGGTAATACTCTCAAGTGTTGGCGATCAATGGAGGCCCTTGCAGATTTTGGTAGGATTCTCGAAAGCAAGGTGCTTACGAGCGAGCATTGGAAAGGTGCAACTCTCAAAATGCGGGAGATAGAGGGTGGTATTGCGCCTATTGTTTCAATGCGAGTTAATGCCCATTATGGATGCCAAGCGATCCAAGACATATTTGATGAAATCAAGCAAAACGTCTTTCATGATTGTAATTTGTATGCCGAGCTGCTAACATTTTTTGGGTGTGACGATATGAAATATCTGGTGAAGCGTGCTGAACTAATCAACCGGCTTTATCGAGCATCGGCACTCCCAGCAGACAAAATTTCATTCGGCCTTGCAGGTTCCAGCATCCATGAGCTGCGGGAAGTGAAGGATGAGGTGATCGGAACCGTATTTGAAATGTTGGAGTTTCCGCTGATTTCCAGTGCCTCGAAGGGGGTGCGTTTTTCCGCGAAGCGGGTTTTTGAAGATGATCGTTTCCTGATCCGAATGAAGCTCGCAGGGAAGGAAGCTCCGTGCCGGACCTTACTCAAGGAGATGGAGGAGGAGCTTAGAGTCGAAATCACCATTGAATCATGCAAATAACGAAACGAAGGAACGTCATTCGGATAGCTGGCATCTTGTTGCTGGGACACGCCGTGGGGTGGGGAGAGGCCGCATCCCGGGAAGGAGGGGCTGCGGGAAAACCGCCCGACCCGACACACGAGGTCTTCCTCGAGGTGGTGCGCGCCGGGCAGTCCACCGGACTGACGATCGCCCGCGGGCTTCCCACGGCGTTCGGGATGAAACTCAAACCGCGAGCGGACCAGGAGATCTGGATTGTGAAGAGCGAGGATACGTCCGAGCCCAAGGAGATCGACGAGGCCGACGCGCTGGCGGTTTCGGATCTGGTGGACCGCTTCATCCGCCAGATCCAGCGCGACAAGCGGGTGGAAGTGCCAGCCGGCACCCCGGGACAAACCGAGTATGTGAAACTGACGGTCCAGAAGTTCCATCAAATGTCCATCAACTGCGCGGTGACCCCGCCCTCCGCCGACGACTGGCGCAAGCTGCGGGTGATCACGGGGGTGCTGAAAAAGCGCATCCGCCCGGAAGCCAAAGACCTCTTCGTGCAGATCGTCGGGGGATAGACGACTGCGGATTGTCGATTTTTGAATGAAGAGGTGGTCAGCCGGGAGGAAGGATGACCGGCAGGCGGTGGCGTCCGAAGCGCCGGTAAACGGAGAAGTCGCGACGGTCGGTGGTGATGATTTTCGCGTTGCGATGGATCTCGGACAGCATGACGAGCGAGGCGTCCGCCGCATCCATGCGCTCGTATTTCAACATCAACTCCTGAGTCCGCTCCAGATGCCCGGGCCAAGGGTGGATGCTTTCATCCAAGGAATCCCGGGAACGGATCAAACTTAAGGACTTGCTGGTGTGGCACAGAATCCGCTGAATCAGAGTCAACCGTGAGAATCTCCGTCCTACAACCCACATGAGTTCACCCGAAAGCCAAGTCTGCCCGCTCTATATCGGCGGTAAATGGGTGAATCCCACCAACAAAACCGGCAGCCCGGTCTTCAATCCCTCCCGCGGCAGCGTCATCGCCAGCGTTCCGATGTGCGGCGCGGCGGAAGTCGACCTCGCGGTGGCCTCGGCCAAGGCCGCCTTCCCGGATTGGCGCGACACCCCGCCGAACGAACGGGCGCAGGTGCTTTTCAGGGCGAAGATCCTGCTCGACGACGCGTTCGAAGAACTCTGCCTCGGCATCGCCACCGAACACGGCAAGACCCTGTCAGAAGCCCGCGGCGACCTGCGGCGCGGGATCGAAGTCGTGGAATTCGCCTGCGGCATCCCCACCCTGCTGATGGGCGAGTCCCTCGAAAACATCGCCCGCGGCATCGACTGCCACACCGACCGCCATCCGCTCGGCGTCGTGGCCGGTATCTGTCCGTTCAATTTCCCCGCTCTCGTCCCGATGTGGATGTGGCCGATTGCCATCGCGTGTGGAAACACCTTCGTCCTCAAGCCGAGCGAAAAAGTCCCGCTCACCATGCAACGGGTCATCACCCTGCTGGAAAAAGCAGGCCTCCCGCCTGGCGTGATGAACATCGTGCACGGCGGCCGCGAATGCGTGGATGCCATTTTGGAACATCCCGACGTCAAGGCGATCAGCTTCGTGGGCTCCACGCCGGTGGCTCGTGAAATCCACCGCAAGGGCACCCTCCACGGCAAGCGCGTGCAAGCCGCCGGCGGTGCGAAGAATTTCATCATCCTCATGCCCGACGCCGATGTGGACCGCACGGTGGAAGCCGTGAAGGATGGAGCGTTCGGCTGCGCCGGCGAACGCTGCATGGCGGGTTCCACTGCGGTCGCTGTCGGCGATGCGGGAGACCGATTGCTGCCCGCTTTGGCCGACCTCGTGAAGTCAATGAAGACCGGGCCTACCGATGTTAGAGAATCCCAGCCCGACATGGGTGCGGTGATTTCCGCCGAGCACAAGGTGCGGGTTTCGGGACTGATCGACGCGGGCGAACATGCCGGAGCCAAAGTTCTAGCAGACGGGCGCTCCACCAAGGTCGACGACGCGCCTGATGGATTTTTCCTCGGACCTACGCTGATCGACCACGTCGAGCAATCCAATCCACTCATGGAAACCGAAGTTTTCGGCCCGGTTCTAGCAGTGATGCGAGCAAAGACGCTGGATGAAGCCATTGCCTCGGCCAACCGCCAAGCGTTTGGAAACGGAGCCGCGATTTTCACCAACTCCGGCAAGGCGGCGCGCGAATTTCGCCGGAATGTCAGCGCCGGCATGGTCGGCATCAATGTCGGCGTCCCGGCACCGCTGGCGTACTTCCCGTTCAGCGGCTGGAACGATTCGTTCTTCGGCGACCTGCACATCCAGGGCAAGGAAGGCGTCGAGTTCTACACCCAGCGGAAAACCACCACCACCCGCTGGTTCGGCTACGGCGATGGCGAAATTTGGGCG
>JBGSTM010000095.1:0-5043 GCA_041736495.1 Akkermansiaceae bacterium | reverse complement strand
AGTTGCCCACAACAGTCCGCTTCTCCGACGAGTTTCAGTCCCATTCTCGAATCGGCCTGTCGTGGACAACTTTCAAGAGAGGCACGCCGCTTCGCGGTGGTTAGGTCGTAGTCTCACCCACGGATTTGGCGGAAGAGGCTGTTTTCATTGCCGAGCCAATTGACCATTCCTAACCAGCCTTCGTTTTCGTATGTATTATGAGGCCACGCTGGAATGTTAGGTAGTAGCTCGCCTTTTGATGGCAGATTCCCTCTGACGAATTCCCTCCACTCAGATTGATTCTTGAGATGAAGGCTACGAGCGAATGAGCGCGCCTTTTCGAATGAGCAATATTCCCTCTGACGGTTTGCGACTTTTCTCGTGCCGAGCCAATCACCCATTCCCGCCCAGCCTTTGTCGGCGTATGTCGTGTTAGGATAGGCTGGAATGTCCGCAGGCAATTTACCTAGTTCTGGCATCAGGCCTTTGCAGAATGCCTTCCAATCAGTCCCACTCTTGAGCTTCAGTTTTAGAGCGAAGTCCCGCGCCTCGAGAAACGGACGATACTCCCTCAATCGAGCCGCAGTGATTCCTGTACCCAGCCAATCGCCCACACCTGCCCAGCCTTTGTCGGCGTAAGTCTTACTAGGAGTGGCCGGAATGTCTGGAGGAAGTTTTATTTTCCCTAGCAAGCTACCATTACAAAATTTTCTCCACTCAGTCCCGTTCTTTAGTTTGAGGCTGCGAACAAACGCACGCGCCTCTTGAAATGATCGATACTCTCGCTGTTTGGTAGCAATTGTTCCCGAGCCGAGCCAGTCTCCGTATCCCGCCCAACCTTTGCCGGCGTAGGTATTGTCAGGTGTAGCCGGAATGTCTGGAGGAAGAACCCCTTTTTCGGACAAGCTTCCTTTCACGAAATCTTTCCATTCGGTAACACTTTTAAGGCAGAGACTTCGCACAAAGTTACGTGCATTTGCATGCGATCGATAGACACGATGATGTGTTGCTACGTTTCCAGTACCAAGCCAGTCGCCAATTCCGATCCAGCCTTCGTTTGCATATACCCGATTCGGATTTGAAGGGATATCAGAGGGCAGAGAGTCTTTTTTGGATAGGCTACCTTTACGGTACTCGCTCCACTCAGCTTGATTCAGCAGCCGCAATGCTCTCACAAACTCCCGTGCTTCTTCAAACGATCGCCAAGACAATTTCGCGAGGCGGTCCCAGCATTTGAGTTCGATTTCGCGTGCAAAGTCTGCCAAGTTGATGCGTTTCGCGAGGCGTTCGTCGATGTCGAACTGGACACTGCCGCCGCCCTTGCGTTGTTGTCCTTTGGAAACACCGCGGAAGTATTCGATAATCCGGTCATCGTTGGCGGCGAGGGCGCGGAGGGTGGTGAGGATTTCCTTGAAGGCGGGGGACTTGAAAATGTCGTCGGCGGTGGCGTCGGCCTCGTGGAGGATGGGGACGATGACGTAGCCGAATTGTTTGCCGGGAGCGGGGCGCAGGGCGCGGCCGACGGCTTGCACGATATCCACGGCACTGCGGCGGGGATCGGCGAAGAGCACGCAGTCGATGCCGGGGACATCGACACCTTCGGTGAGGCAGCGGGCGTTGGTGATGAGGGCGCGCTCGGCACGAGCGAAATCGCCGATGACGCGGGCGCGGGTGCCGGTGGGGGTTTTGCCGGAGACGTGAAAGGTTTCGAGTTTGCCGTAGCTGCGGAACGATTTGCTGAAGGCGTCGTTGTGGGTCTTGAACAGTTCCGCGCGCTGGATGCTGCCGTGGAAG
This sequence comes from Akkermansiaceae bacterium, assembly GCA_041736495.1. Lineage (GTDB taxonomy): Bacteria > Verrucomicrobiota > Verrucomicrobiia > Verrucomicrobiales > Akkermansiaceae > Luteolibacter. The sequence continues at coordinate 3,270 of JBGSTM010000095.1, read as the reverse complement.
GAGACGGCGTGTTGGATCGGGTATTTTTTCATCGCTTTGCGCAGGGCGATGAGGGAGGCGAGCATGTCGGCTTCGATTTCCTTGTTCCATGATCCTTTGTCGGGCCTGACAAAGGTGTTTTTCCGGATCAGCTCCGCGACTTCCTCGCGCGAGACGGCGATGCTGATGATCTTGTAATCGGATAGAATGGGTGGGTCGTATTCCATCGCCCGCTTGAACGAGAGCAGGTGGAAGGTTTCGCCGTAGGTGGCGGGATCATCCATGCTCAGCACGGTGTCGCTCTGGCCCTTGTAGCGCCGCTCGGTGGCGGTCATGAACAGGCGTCGGCGGATAGTCAGGTTCTTGTCGTGAAGCAGGTGGGAGAAAAGCTTTTCGCCATCGCCGACGGTCTTGTGCGCCTCGTCCATGATGCCGAGATCGAAGGTGAACTTCGCGGCGCGCGCGGCCTTGGCGAGGGTCTCGCCGCTCTGATAGGTAGTGAAGACGACGGTGAGGCCGCGGTGTTTGCGTTTCAGCCAGGCGGCGATTTCCTTGGGATCGGCCAGACAGGGCACTCCGAGGTCCTGGCGGAGGACGGCGCTGTCATCGCGCTCGACGCGGCCGGCGGATTCGTCGCTGCAGACGCAGATCCATTCGACGGCCTGCTGGTTCGCCTGGGTTTCGCGCAGCCAGACTTTGAGCGTCTGGCGGATGAGCGCGAGGCTGGGCACGGCGATGACGATGCTTTGGGATTCCAGTTCCCCGGCGATCCAATACGCGGTGAGGCTCTTGCCGCTGCCGCAGGGCATGATGAGTTTCCCGCGTGTGGCTTTCCCGATGACGAAATGCCCGTGGCCGTCCTTCACCGCGCCCTTCTGGTGCGGCATGGGTTTCAGCGGCTTCAGCAGTGCCGGTTTGCGGCCGAGGTGGGCGCGGAGGCGTTTGAGAAAATCCGCATCGAGTGCCTGCCAGACATCAAGCGCGCAGAAGCCGACGCGTTGCTGGTCCTTGAGCACATGGGTAATGCGCTCGGTGGTGGAACAGATGACGCCGAAGGAAAATCCCCGGCAGACTCCGAAGGCCAGGCCGGTGAATGTGGATAGGTCCCGCCAAGTCAGCGAGTGATCGGTTTCCTGGCGGTACTTGCACTGGATGGCCCAGAACTCGCCATCGTGGGTTTCCGCGACGATGTCGATGCCTTGGTCGGTGGCGGGGAGCTTGAGTTTCCGCGCGATGGCTTGTGGCACTTCGCCGCCCAGCCAGACGTGCTTGAGTTTGCTGGCGTATTCGGGTTCGAGCTGGAGGAAGGCTTTGACGAGTTCTTCGAAGAGATCTCCCTTTTGTTTCTTCGGGAGAGTCCGCCACTTGGCTTGGATCTCCTGCCATGACGCGCAGCCACGGATCGCGCCTGTCAGGCCAGCGCTTTTGATTGACTGCTTCATGGCTGATGGAAATTTACCCGCCTCGAATCGAATTGCCTATCACAAACCCAGTTTCTCCGCGAGCTCCGAGGCCGGGCTGTACACGAACGCCTTGCCGACCTTGTCGCGCCGGAGGAAGCCTTTCGCTTCTAGAGCAGTGATGTCGTTTTTCGCCGTTTGGTTGGAAGTGCCGTGGGACGTCTGGTGCCCGACCACGGTGTAAGCCGCGAACGGATGCTTCAGCGCATGTTTGAGCAGCGCGATCTGGCGGTGGTTGAACCCGCCACCGGCCCCGAGATTCCGGCGCAGGGACTCGGCTTCCTCCTGCTTGGTGCGGATGGATTCCTTGAGCGTGGCGATCGAAGCGCAGATGACCTCCAGCTGATGGAGAATGAAATAGTTCAGATCGTTGCCATCGGTTTCCGTGTGCAGGAAAGCCCGATAGTATTGCTTCGGGGCCTTGAGAATTTCATGGGAGATGGAGAAATACTCCGCCAGCCAGTAGTCGTTCCGGAGCATCGATCCATAAAACAAAGCCCGCGCGGTCCGGCCGTTGCCATCCACAAACGGATGGTCATAGGCGACCCAGAAGTGCAGCACGATGGCGCGGATGACGGGATGGAGAAATCCCGTCATCCCGGCTTCGTTGGCGAACTCGCAAAGCTTCCCGATCCGCTCCGGCAGGGCGGACGCGTCCGGCGGCGTGTGGAACACCTCGCCGCTCTCCTCGTCCTCCACCCGCACGTCGTCACCAGCGCCGCGGAGTTTTCCTTCGTGCACGGCGTCCTTCAAGGTGCCCGCAGTCACTTCCCGGTGAATGCGCAGGATCATCTCCGGGGTCAGCGGCTGCTCGTTCAACTCCGTGAGGAGGCGCATCGTGCGGTAGTTGTTCATCACCATCCGCTCGTGGTCGGTGGCGGGCGGGCGCTGGCTGCGGATCATTTCCCGGGCTTCCGACCGGGTGACGGCCGCCCCCTCCAGCTGGCTGGACGTCAGCGCCTCCTCCATCAGCAAATCGAATTGATGGCGACTCGCTTCCTCCCGCAACACGGCACTCCCGGACGGCGCGGTCCCGCAATGGAGGTCGATTTCCCGGAGCAAACCGAAGGCCTTCGGAGTGAGAAAAAAGGTGAATGGCTGCCCTTTCGTGTCCAGCAACGGCAGCGGCTGGGAACGCATCGCCCGACCCATCCGGATCGCCGCCCACTGCTCTTCCTTGGTCAGGCCATCCTTGTCCGCAGCCCGGTGCCGGAAATCATCCCAGTGCAAATACCGGTCAGGCCGCAGGTTCTCCTGATGGCTGATTTCCATGAACGCGTCTCCCTTCCCCTGCTGGATCGCGCGATCCATCAGCGGTTGCCAGGCAGGCGGCAATTGGGGGAATTTCATGACTTGCTCCTAAGTTTTTTAAAACCAGGAGCAAATTAGGAGCAAATGTCCCAAGCATCAAGCCAATTCCTAATTTTAAAAAAATTAGGAGCAAATGAGAACTTTCGCCCGATTCTTCGATTTGATCTCAGAGATCGAAAGAAGCTTTTCGATCTCCGATGAGGCGGAAACCCGGTCCAAGAAACCCATCAACGGAAGTGATTCACCGCCACCTCAAGCGTGATACTCCTGAATGCTCTTCACCGTGAACTCCCGGGTCTTCAGCGACCGCATCGCCTTCACCGACGCTTCTGCGGCGGAGAGGTTGGTGGCGTGGGAGATCTTTTGGGCGATGGCGGTCGAGCGGATCAGGATCTCGTCGGCGCGGGACTCGTGGGTGCTCGGGGTGTTGATGATGAAATGGATTTCGCTGTTTTTCATCATGTCGATCACGTTTGGGCGCGCCTGCTCGAGGACCTTGTAAACGCGGGTGCTTGGGATG
>JBGSTM010000094.1:0-44432 GCA_041736495.1 Akkermansiaceae bacterium | reverse complement strand
GACTTCGTGCGGCTTGGCGGAAAACGTCTTCATGTGCTTGTAATAAAAAATAGCTTCGGACACACGGCATGTGCGAAGGGGTGGGGAAACTAGGGAGCCGGTTTCTGGGTGTCAACCGGGAAATCTCAAGAATTTCCCGGTTGAAATCCTCCCGCAAATCCCGGGAATTGCGCGGCTGCGTATTGTGTGTAGGGTCCCCGCGAGATGTCCGCGCCGTTACTTTACGAATCCCACTGCCACACGCCGCTGTGCAAACATGCATCCGGCGAGCCAGATGAATATGCCGCCGCCGCCTTGGCTCGTGGGTTCAAGGGGATTACCTTTACCTGCCATTGCCCGCTGCCCGACGGATTCTCCGCCAACGTGCGGATGGCTCCGGAGCAATTCGACGACTACGTGGCGATGATCGCCGCCACCCGCGAGGCGTTCGCCGGACGGCTGGATGTGCGGCTTGGGTTGGAAAGCGACTATTATCCTGGCGTCGAGCCGTGGCTGCGGGAGCTGCATTCCCGGGTGCCGCTCAGCCATGTGCTGGGCTCGGTCCACTACCAGGTGGGCGACTACCGGAAATTGTTCTACACGGGCGACGTGCAAAGTTATCAGGAACTCTATTTTGAACATCTCGCGCTTTCCGCGGAGAGCGGACTTTTTGACACGCTCGCCCACCCGGATTTGATCAAAAACGAGTCGCCGAAGGACTGGGATTTCAAGCGGATCCGACCTCACCTGGAGCGGGCTCTGGACCGCATCGCGGCGACCGGCGTGGCGATGGAGCTCAACACCAGCGGCGTGATGAAGGCGCTGTCCGAGATGAATCCGTCGCCCGCGCAACTGAGGTTGATGCGGGAACGGGACATCCCGGTGGTCATCGGCGCGGATGCTCATGTGCCTGACCGTGTGGGCGACGGTTATCCCAAAGCCCTGCGGCTCCTCCAACAGGCCGGCTACTCGGAGGTCAGTTATTTCCTCGACCGGAAACGCCACACCGTGCCGATTCCGGACGCCCTCCTGTCACTCGAAGAAATGGCGCTTCACGCGTGATTCACAAGGCCGGGGGCAGTGGGGTGATGGTCAGGGTGACGTTGCCTTGCCGGAGGGGCGATTTTAATTTCAAGCCGATGCGTTCGGGATGCCGCGGCGTGGTGACATCCGCCGTTAGCTGATGGGATGTGATTTGGAATGGCAAGCCGCCAGTGTCGATTTTCACCCGCACGACCGAGGGGCCGTCGGTGATCTGGATCTCGTCGTCGGCGGTTTGTTTCCATTTCCCCCAGGTGATCAGGGCGGTTTCGTAGGATTCCGGTTGGGTGAATGCGATTTCATCGCTGACAGTCAGCGAGGGGTTCCCGCCCCGGCGGAAAGTGAAGGTGCGCTCGAGTTTTTCCAACGACGGAACCGGATAGGCGGAGCGGAGATCAAGGGCCAGCTGGTCTTCGGCATCGGTGAAAAGGGTTCTCAAAACCTTGCCCTGCACGGCGGCCCCGGTTTTTTGGAGTTGTCCGGCGATGACGGGGACGGAGTGGCCGGAGGAGTTCAGCACATCGCTGTCGTAGCGCTGGCCGCTGAAAGTGCGTGAGGTGTAAACTTCGGAACCGGGGTCACAAACAGGCATCCGGTCACCCATTACGAGGATGAAGCTGCCAACATCGTTGTGATTGTGATGCTCCGCGTTGTTTCCGCCCTTGAGCGAGGCGGCGAAGGGCACTGCGGATCCAGCGGGTGGGCGGCAGATGAGCACGCCGCCGTCCTTGAACCAGCTTCGGAGCGGGGAAGTGCCGTCATTTGCGGGGTGGGGAATCTGGGGCAGGGAATCGGGTAGAAACCCGTTCAGGACGATGTCGTAGAGATTGACTTTCGAAGGCCAAGGTGCGGCGGCGGGCGCGGGAGTGCCGAGACGTGCTGCCAGATAGTTCTCAATCGCGGGCGACGGCTTGGAGGAAGGCGAACAATCGGCGATGCTCGGATAGAGCTGGTTGATGATTTCCACGCGGCGGGCGAAGAGCGCGGGATTCAACGCGGCGGGATCGGCGAGGAGATCGATTTTTCCGCCGGTCGCCTGACGGATGGATTCTCCCAGCATGAGGAAGTGGCCGAAGCCGTAGTTCCAGTAGCCGAGGCCTTCGCTGCAATAACCGTCCGGGGTGAAGCCTTTGAGAAAATTCCGGCTGTAATGCTCTCCGGTGGCCACGAAAACCGCGCGGCGCCCTGGAGCGTCGATGGTGGCGAGCGCCGCGCCGGTGATGCCCGCGAGGCAGACGGCGTTCCAGTTGTGAGTCGCCGCGAGCCAATAGACGGGTTTCTCGCGACCCTCGAGCATCGCCTGGAAGGGATCGAAGATCCGGCGGTCGAGATTTTCACGGAGCAGTTGCCTGGTGGCGGGTGGCAACCGGTCGCCTAGCAGCCAATCGGCGGTGGCGAGGTCCCAGGCGAGCATGCAGGCACCGAGATCCATTTCTTTGATGGTGTCTTTGAAATTCCCGAGACTGCGGTCGTGGGCAGGCATGACCCAGGTTTTTTCCGCGCAGAGGGCGGCGATGGTTTGGGCGAGCGGCTGGAGGTAGCGGCCTTGATTTTCGAGGCACTCGGCGAGGGCGAAAAAGGTGATGCGACTGCGGCGCTGGGTGGCGACTTTCTGCCAGTTCACGCGGTTGCCGGTGCGGGAGAAATCGAGATAAAGGTCGTCCGGGCTGTCGGGCAGGGGAGTGGTCGCGAGTTTGGCGGCCGCGGCGAGGGTGCTCTTGGCTGACGATTTTCCAGCGATGCGCTCCCATGCGGCGCGATCTGTGATAGGGCGACCCAGGCCGATGGGCCCGGGTGGCAGCATTTCTGCGATTTCGGCAACGCGCTCCGGAGGAAACTCGGTTTTGGAAACGGCCAGATGGCTGGTGGCGAGCAGGATGGCGAAGGATTTGAAAACCCGTCCGTAGGCGGGCTTCCGGGGCGAAGTGGAATGCATGACTCTTCCGCTACGTGGCGTGCGGGAACCATCTTGCTTCGAGCGGGACCGTGGTGTAGTGACAGGACATGGCTGATACAACGTTGTTTTCCTGTGCGCTCGTGACTGGCGCTTCGTCCGGGCTCGGTGAGGAGTTCGCCCTTCAAATCGCGCCGCGGGTGGGCAAGCTGGTGTTGGTCGCGCGGCGCGAGTCGTTGTTGGAAGTCCTGGCGGAGCGGGTTCGCGCGCGGTTTCCGCATGTGGCGGTGGCGGTTTTTTCGGTGGATCTGAGCAACCCTGCGGAACGCGAGGAGCTGTTGGAAAGCCTGGCGGAAATCGGCTTCATACCCGACCTGCTGGTCAACAACGCCGGGCTGGGAGACTACGGGGAATTCGCTTCCGCAAACTGGGCGAAACTCGAGGCGATGCTGCACGTCAATGTCGAGGCGCTGACCCACCTGACCCACGCGTTCCTGCCGGAAATGATCCGGCGCGGCGGCGCGGCGATCATCAATGTGAGTTCGCTCGCCAGCGTGATCCCGATTCCGGACTTCGCGGTTTACGCGGCGACCAAGGCGTATGTCACGAGTTTCTCGGAAGCGCTGCGCATCGAGTTGCGCGGGCACGACATCCCGGTGCTCGCGGTGTGTCCCGGGCCGGTGCGCACCGAGTTCGGGAACGTCGCCCGGCGCGACGAGAATTCCCGCGGCATGCCGGCGCATGAGGCGTTTTATGTGCCGAAAGAACAGGTCGTTTCCGAATCGCTGGCGGCCTTGGATCGGGATGCCGCGAGGGTCTATCCGGGATTTAGGACGGCCGTGGCGGCGGTGGTTCTGTGCGCGCTGCCGATCGTGGTGCTGCGGTTTGTCATGGGCTTCCGGCCACGGCGGTCCTGATGGAGGAGCACTGGCGTTAGGATGGTCTTTGTTTTCGCAACGCCTCACGAAGCTGGGGCACTAGAATCAATAGTCCGGTCAGAAAACAAAAGGTGATATCCGGCAGGAATGTCGAATGCAGGTCCGGAGTGAGATGGTTGTTGGACGCCGCCACGACCAATGTTGCGCCGACAATGAAATGAAACGGACCGAGCAGACTGATCATTCCTGTGAATTTCACCGGACGTAGGCATGCAAGCGCTGAAGCGATTCCGATGCAGCCGAAAGCGCTGGAGGCCATTCTCAACCAATAGTCGAGCAACGGATCATACGGAATCTCGTTGGCTCCCATGTCGTAGAGCTGTCTCACGGCGGTCTCCCACGGTGCGAACGTGAAGAAGAACGAAATTCCCCAGCCACATGCACTGAGGAGCAAGCCCAGCCTCAGGACGTTCAGCCAAGCGCGCTCGGTCGGCAGCAACATCAGCATTGATGGACTGTGGTATTCCGGCGATCAACCCCGCTCGGCGAGCGGTTTGTAGGTCCGAAGCGTCTCGCCGGTGTAGATCTGGCGCGGCCGGGAAATGCGGCTGTCCGGATCGTCCATGACTTCCTTGAAATTGGCGACCCAGCCCGGCATGCGGCCGATGGCGAACAACACGGTGAACATGTCCATCGGGATGCCGATGGCCCGCATGATGATGCCGCTGTAGAAATCGACGTTCGGATAGAGTCGGCGGGAGACGAAGTATTCGTCGTGAAGGGCGATTTCCTCGAGCTTCTTGGCGATGTCGAGCAGTGGATCCGAGACATGGAGCTGGGCGAGTACCTTGTCGCACTGCTCCTTGATGATCACGGCGCGCGGATCGAAATTCTTGTAAACGCGGTGGCCGAAGCCCATCAGCTTGCGGTTGCCGGTCTTGTTTTTCACGGCGGTGAGGAACTTGGTGCCGTCGTCGCCCTCCTTGTGGATTTCCTCGAGCATTTCGAGCACGGCTTGGTTCGCGCCGCCGTGGAGCGGGCCCCACAGGGCGCAGACGCCGGCGGAGGCGGAGGCGAAAAGATTGGCCTTGCTGGAGGCGACCATCCGGACGGTGGAAGTGGAACAATTCTGCTCGTGGTCGGCGTGGAGCAGGAAAATCAGGTCGAGCGCGCGGACGACTTCCGGTTTGAGGTCGCAGTCCTCGCCCGGATAGGAGAACATCATGTGAAGGAAGTTCGCCGTATATTTGAGGGTTGTTTTCGGATAGATCGCGGGCAGTCCGTGGGCCTTGCGGTATGAAAACGCGGCAATGGTGCGCACCTGGGAGATCAAGCGCGCCGCATGGAAGGGGAACCGCTCCTCCCGTGCGTGAAGCAGGTTGGGATGATAGGAGGACGCCGCGTTGATCATCGAGGAAAGGATCGCCATCGGATGGGCGGTGGACGGGAATCCCTCGAAGTGGTGGCGCATGCCCTCATGCAGCATTTCGTTTTCCGTGAGCAGTCCGGAAAACTCGGTGAGCTGCGCGGAGGTGGGAAGTTCACCGTAAATGAGCAGGTAGGCGGTCTCGATGAAGGTGCTCTTCTGTGCGAGTTCGGCAATGTCGTAGCCGCGGTATTGGAGGATGCCTTTTTCGCCGTCGATGAAGGTGATCGCACTTTTGCAGGCTCCCGTATTTCCATAAGCCGGATCAAGGGTGATTGCCCCGGTCTTGCTGCGAAGCGTGCTGATGTCGATGCCGACTTCTCCTTCAGTTCCAACGACTGTGGGCAGCACAAGCGGCTTGCCATCAATGATTAATTCCACTGTTCCATTCATGCGGGCAAAGGTTACTCAAGTTTGATTCGGGAAGGCTAGCTTGCAATGCACTGAATTTTCAGTGAGGTCATTCCTGCTCAATCCGTTGGATTCATCAGCAGGGAATGTGCCGCGAATTCTCGAAACTGCCTATTCACCGGCGTCCGGATAGGAGCCGAGCAGCTTCACGAGGGAGCAGTGCTTGCCGAGTTCCGCGAGGGCCTCGGCCACCTTCGGGTCGTCACAATGACCGGCTAGATCGACGTAGAAAATGTATTCCCAGTCTTTGCGCTTGGAAGGACGGGACTCGATTTTCGACAGGTTGATGTGGAATTGATCGAAGGCTTGCAGCGCCTTGACCAACGAGCCGGGCCGGTCGTGGATGGCGAAAAGGATGGACGTCCGGTCGTTGCCGGTCGGCGGGCAGGGCTTCTCGCCGATGACGAGGAAGCGAGTGGTGTTCGTCGCGCGGTCCTGGATGGATTCTTCGAGCAAGGTGAGTCCGTACATCTCAGCCGCGAGCGGGCCTCCAAGTGCGGCGGCTCCCTGGGGTGCCTGGTCGCGGGCAATTTGTGCTGCCTTGGTGGTGGAGGACACTTCGACGCGGTCCGCTTCGGGGAAATTTTTCAAGATCCATGAATTGCACTGGCCGAAAACCTGCGGATGCGAGTAGAGGGTCTTGATTTCCTCACGTGGGATCGACGCCATCAGGCCGTTTTCAATCCTCAGCAAAATCTGCGCGCAAATGTGCAGCGGCGAGTCCACGAACAAATCCAGGGTGTGGGACACCGCGCCTTCGGTGGAATTTTCAATCGGCACCACGCCGTAATTCACCGCCCGGCGGGCGACCTGGTCGAAGACATCGGAGAAATTCGGCTGCGCGGAGTAATTCACCGAGTGGCCGAATTTTTTGATCGCCGCCTGATGGGTCCAGGTTCCTTCCGGACCCAGGTAGGCGATCGTCAGATCATCCTCCAGCGCCAGCGCGGCGGACATGATTTCCCGGTAAATCGCGCGGATGGATTTCTCCGGCAAGCGGCCATGGTTCATCTCGATGAGTCGCCGGAGCAGCGCTTCTTCGCGTTCCGGGGCGTAGATTTGCAGGCCATCGCGCTTTTTGACCACCCCGACTTCGTGCACCAGCTCGGCGCGGCGGGAGAGCAGGTCGAGCAGATCCTGGTCGATGGTGTCGATTTGGCTGCGGATATTGTCGAGATTCACTGGTGAAATGGGGAGTTTTAGGCTTCGGGGGCGGCTTCGTCCGCGGCGGCGGCGGCAGGGATGCCGATGGCGCTGAGGGCGAGTTGTTGCTCGGGATCGGCGGCAGGTGGCGGTGTTTCCTGGGGCTCGGGCAGCTTCACCTTGCGCAGTTCCGAAGCGTTTGGCAGGTCGTCGATGGAGCGGATGCCGAAATGCTCGAAAAACAAATCGGTGGTTTCATAAAGCAACGGTCGCCCTGGAAGCTCCGCCCGGCCGCCGATGCGGATCAGGTCGCGGTCGAGGAGTTTTTGGATCATTCCATCGCAGGCCACCCCGCGGACGGCTTCGATGGCAGCCTTGGTGATCGGTTGGCGGTAGGCGATGATTGCCAGCGTTTCCATCGCCGGGCCGCTCATGCGCTCGGGCTTGCGGCCCGGGAAAAGTTGGCGGACGAACTCGCCGTATTCCATCCGGGTGAAGACTTTCCAGCCTTTCGGACGCTCGATGACGGTGAATGCGCGTTGGCTCTGCTCGTAAGACTGGTTCAGTTCGGAAATGGCGGCGGCCACATTCTCCGGAGTCGTCGCCGCGAGGGCGGTCAGCCATTCCGGAAGTGCCGGGATTTCCTTCCCTTCATCGGTTTCCCGGAGTTTCACATCCTCCGCTTCGGCGACGCGGGCACGGACCAGCCTGGCAATCTCCTCGGAGGGCAGTGGATTCTGGGAGGCGATGAGAAGGGCTTCGACAATGGCGCTGAGCTGCATGGCGGGGCCGCACCTTAGGGAACGGATCGTGCATTTCAAGCCTCCTGCCGAAAACCTATCGATTCACTTATTTTGCCAAGTGTGAAGTTTCCGCTTGATGGAGTCTGGTTCGCGGGCTAACCCACCGCGCTCGCCATGCCGCCGACACGTCGTTTCGGGCATGACCGGAAAAATCTTTATCACCCGCATCCTTATCTCTGCGCCATGGCCGCGAAGAAAACCACCTCAAAATCCGCTGCCGAAAAGGGCAAAGCAAAACCCGCCGTCAAGCCCTCGAAGCCAGAGCCGGCTCCCGAAAAGCCCGCGGCTTCCGCCAAGAAGGCACCTTTGCTTAAGAAGGCGGTCGCTGAAAAGCCGGTGAAAAAGGAATCGCCGCCAGTCAAAGCAGTTGAAAAGCCAGCGAAGTCCGCCGCGCTCCCCGCGGAAACACCGGTCAAAGCCGCTGCGCCCGCGAAAAAGGCGGCCGCCGTCAAGCCCCGCTCATCCGTGGTGGATTTCCCCGCGCCGCCCGCTCCGGTGCGCCCTCCTTTCGTTCCGCCGAAGGCCGCCCCCACCCATGCGGACGGGCCGGTCACTCCCGGCAGTAATGGCTCTCACAGCGCCACCTTTGTCCAAAAGCAACGCCAGCGCCTGCTCGACCTCCGCGACGACCTCGTCGATGCCGTCTCCGGCATGGCGCGCGACACGATTCGCAATGCGCCGGAAGGATCCGAAGCATCTGGCAGCGGCCAGCACCAAGGGGATGCCGGCAGCGATGCTTATGACCGGGACTTCGCTCTCTCCGTGCTCGCAAAAGAACAGGATGCGCTTTATGAAATCGAGCAGGCGCTCTATCGCATTAAAGTCGGTTCCTATGGCATCTGTGAAATGTCAGCCCGCAAAATTCCGCAAGCCCGTCTTGAAGCGATCCCCTTCGCCCGCCTGACGGTCGAGTGCCAGGCCCAGTGGGAGAAGGAATATGGCAACCGCCGCTTCCGTCCCTCCAATGAAGTGGGCTTCTCCGGAGGAAAATACGTCGAGGATGAAGATTCCGAAACGGTTTCTCTTGACGAGGACGACGATTAAAGCAAAGTCCGCCCCCCAAAGTCATGCCACGCGAGATTATCATCCTAGAATGCACCGAAGCGAAAGCCGAGGGCAAGCCGACCTCACGCTACGTCACCACACGTAACAAGAAGAGCCTTCGTACTCCAGGTCGCCTCGAGAAAGTGAAATTCAACCACTTCCTCAAGCGCCGCACCCTTCACCGCGAACTCCGCTAACACCAGCTTCCGTTTCCCATGTCCGAGCCAAAAACAATCCAGCGCCGCATCAACTTCCGCAAGGCGAACCGCAAGATGACGCGCCGTCGTCACGACATCCCCGCCGATCTCGTCGTTGCGACCAATCCGGAGCTTCTCACCAAGTTCACCACCGAAACCGGGAAAATCCTTCCCCGCCGCGTGACCGGAGTTTCCGCCAAGCTGCATCGCAAGATCAACAACGCGATCAAGCAGTCCCGCGCCATCAATCTTCTTCCCTGATCCTCAGCGAGGATTTGATTTTCAGAAAAGCCAATCCGTGAAATGCGGATTGGCTTTTTGCTTCTATGGAAACGGCTGCCGATGTCGATTCTTCCGCAATTTTTACCTTGGAGCGCTCCGTTTCACTTTCTACATTCCGCCCGGCGCAAGCCACTTTTCCCATGGCCCAAAAAGATTTCACCATCCTCAACAAGCTCGGCATCCACGCACGTCCCGCCGCGCAATTCGTCAAGACGGCCAATCGGTTCCAGGCGGACATCTTCGTGGAAAAAGACGGCGAGGAAGTCGATGGCAAGTCCATCATGGGCCTCATGATGCTCGCCGCCGGCAACGGATCGATCATTTCTATCAGTGCTGACGGGGCTGATGCGGACGCGGCGCTCGAAGCGCTGGGCGATCTGATCACCCGCAAGTTCGAAGAGGAGTGACCGCAGCGTGGATTTCAATCCACCCGGAATTTTCTTCGCCAGACCGGATTTCCGGACTTTTTTGATTCTGTTTTCAGAACCCTCGTTTCAGGTTGCCGGCGGTAGTGTTTTACCCGCGCGCCATCGATAGATCCGGAGTAACAGCCGGGAGGGTGAATGGTCACCCCGGGCAAAAAATGAACCGCTTCCGTAATGACCGGAAGCGGTTTGGAACACTCAGAAAAGTGGTGGTTGGAAATCAACCTTCCGCATCTTCTTTCTTCGGTTTGCCTTTGCCGGGAGCAGCCATGCCGGCGGTGAACTCCGCGAGACTCACGCCGTCTTTGGAATCGGCATCCATTTTCTTGTAGAGTTCCTCAGCCTTGGCTTCGTTCTTCTTGGCACGGGGGGATGCTTTGAATTCTTCCAGGCTGAGAGATCCGTTGGAATCCGCATCAAGCTTTTTGAAAGCCTTTTCAGGATTGGGGGCCTTGGGCTTTTCGGGTTTGGCTGGCGCTTCTTCTCCGAAAGAAAGGGAAGCGGCGGCGGCAAGGATGCCGAGGATTTGAAAGCAGGATTTCATGATGGTGGATATATTGTTCGGTTTGGTTCGACTGCTGCCACAGTGGCGGCAATGTCGGCTCATGTAACTCTGCCACCTTTGAAAGGTTTCGTGAAGCATTCGTAATTTTAACGGATCCCGCGGCCTCGTTCGACAAATCATCCTTTGGGGTGACTGGTGTCCCAACCGGGCACAAGGAGTTCACTCGAAGCGTTGATTCATGCGGATTTCCCAAGCCGACAGGGGATGTTTCATGCCGGTGACGTGAATGCCGCGTTGTCAGGCTGCCGTTGGGAGCACTCCGTGAAAGTTGTTTCTCATTGCCCCGCTGGCCGACATCGTCAGATTCGTCGTCGGACCGAGCTGCTGTTGATCCTACCCAAGATTCCCATGTCATCATCCATTCAATGGTCATCGTTGCCGGTGTTGCTGGGCATCGTTTATGTCTGTTGCTTCGGCCTGGCAGGAGTGTGCCGGGCGGATTCCCCGTATGTGATCGACGTGTGGACTCCCTATCAGGGATTGCCCCAGAGCCGGGTGCTGAGCATCGCGCAAACACCGGACGGTTATCTGTGGGTGGGCACCAAGCTCGGTTGGCTGGCTCGTTTTGACGGGGTTCGTTTCACCGCATTCGGACCGGAGAACACTCCGGCATTGGGTTCGCCTGAGATCCACAAGCTGCTGGTGGATGATCGGGGCACACTCTGGATCGCGGACATCGACGGGCGCTTGGTGAAATACTCGGCCGGCAAGTTCGTGAACAAGGCGGGCAACAAGCCCGGACCCTTGAAGCGGGCGGTCAGATGGATCGGCAGAGAAGGAGAAGAGAGTCTTTTCATGACCGCGACGGGGCAGTTGATACGGGTGGCCGACCAGGTGGTTTACGAAAACGACGACCCGCGGATTCCGCGGCAAAGCCCCCTCATCGACCAGTTCTGTCAGGACGACCAGGGTGTCCTGTGGTGTCGCGCCCGCAGCGGGCGGTTAGGCCGCTGGGTGGATGGCGCCTTTCTGCCTGAGGTTGACGTTTCGATGCCCGTTGGTGCCAAGGTGAGGGATCTCCTGTTCTCACCCGCTAACGGACTTTGGATCGCGACCGACAAAGGCTTGTGGAACCGCTATCAGGGAGTGATTTCCAGAGTTCCTCTGGATGATCCGGCCAAGCAGATGCCGCTGACCCATCTCGCGGAAAAAGCCGGTGGCGGACTCTGGGTGATGAGTCCCGGCAGCGTGAGTCTCGTGCGGGACCGTACCATCGTCCGGAGCGTGGAGCTGTCGGGCATCATGGAGAAGCCGTTCATCCGTTCACTTGAAATGCATGCGGATTCCAAGGGCGGCGTCTGGATCCTGAAATTCGGCAGCGGCGTCTGGCATGTCGATGCGAACGGTGCGGTGTCCGTGCTCAACACCCGGAACGGGTTGCCGAGCGACCAGATTGAAACGTGGTTTGAAGATCGCGAAAAAAACATTTGGTTGGGAACCGGTGGCGGTTTGGTGAAGCTCTCCCCCCGGTGGTTTGAAATTGTCGAAACCCAGTCGTCCGGCCCCGGTTCCGGAGTGGTTAGTATTTGTGAGGGTGCCGGCGGCAGCATCTGGTTGGGTCGTGCCAACGGCCTCACCCGCTGGGACGACGGTAAGGCGGTGAATGTCCCGATACCTCCGACCCGCGGGCAACTGCCCATCGCCGACGTCACGGTCGCACCCGGTGAGGATCCCGGCGAAGTCTGGCTGGGAACGGTGCAGAGCGGTTCCATGTTGCTGCGGGACGGGGAAATCACCCATCCGTTTCCCTATGACAAAGCCGGCATCGCGATCCGGGTGATCCGCAAGGACCGTGAGGGCGGGATCTGGTTGGGGGGGGAATTCGGGCTTTTCCGATGGGACGGCTCCACGCTGCGCCAGTTTGGTCCGCAGGACGGTCTAACCAGCGGGCACATCCACGACATTTCTTTCGACGGAAACGGCAATCCCTGGGTCGCCAAGGCCGAGGATCTCCTAACAGTCTATCGCAACGGGCGGTTTGAGAGGATTCCCACACCGGGCCTTTCACCCAGCCTGTGGATCAATTCGGTCGTCACGGGAAAGTATGGGAACGTCTGGTTAGGTACCATTGGCGACGGGCTGGTTCATCTCGTGGACGGGAAAATCTTCCGTTATACGGTGGAAGACGGTTTGCCGGGGAATTCCGTCACCCAGCTGATCGAGGATGATTTCGGTTTCCTCTGGGGCGGCACCTATCAGGGTATTTTCCGGGTCTCCACCACCGCGCTCGAGATGCTTTCCACCGGTGTTCATCCGCCACTGCTTTTCCAAACCTTCGGCCCGTCCGACGGCCTGACCACCGCGGAATGCTCCGGTGGACTCCAACCTGCCTGTTGGAAGGCGCGCGACGGACAACTCTGGTTCTCCACTTCCGGCGGCGCGGTGAGGATCGATCCCAAACGCGTTACCAGGAACCCCTATCCACCCCCCGCCATCATTGAAAGCCTGCGGGTGAATGAGACCAACGTGCCGTTGGTTCTCGATAGCGATGATCCGGCCCGCAATCTGATCGGACCCGGAAGAAACCGCTATGAATTCGATTTCACCGGCATCAATTTCACCGCGCCGGAGAAGATTCGATTCCAGTGGAAGATGGACGGCGTGGATGCCGATTGGGTGGACGGCCAGAATGCGCGCAGCATCGCCTACAGCGGACTTCAACCCGGGAATCACCGTTTCATGGTCCGTGTCCGCAACAGCGACGGCCTGTGGTCCCAACAAGCTGCGGCCGTGAACTTCCAGGTAACACCTTTTTTCTGGCAACGGCAGTCGGTTAGGTTCGCTTTCGCCTTGGCCGGTCTCGCCATCGCTTATCTGATCGTCGCCGGCGTGATGCGCCGCAGGCACCAGCGCGAACTCAAGGAATTCGAATTCGCCCGCTCGCTCGAGCAACAGCGCTTCCGTCACAAGCAGGCGATGGAAAACGAGCGCTCGCGCATCGCCGCCGAGCTTCACGACGACCTCGGTGCCAACCTCACCCAGATCCAATGGCTCGGTGACGCAGCCACGCTTGCCCAATCAACTGCCGCAGGTGAAAACGAACTCATCCACCGGATCACCCGCAAATCACGCGACATGGTCCGTCTCATCGACGAGATAGTCTGGGCCGTGAACCCGAAAAACGACACGCTCGAACAGCTTGTCACTTACGTTTGCAATTTCGCAGAACAGTTTTTCCGGGACAGTCCCACCCGCTGCCGCATTGATGTTGCGGACTCGATCCCTGCCTACAAGTTAGAGGCTGACGTTCGTCATCACCTCTTCCTCATCGCCAAGGAAGCGCTCCACAACGTCGCCAAACACGGTGCGACCGACCGCGTCTGGGTCCGTGTCAGCTGTGATCAGGACGATTTCGTGCTGCTCGTCGAGGACAAGGGTCGAGGCTTCGACCCTGCTTCCGCTGAAACCGGCGACGGACTGGCGAACATGCGGAACCGCGCGCGACTTGCCGGGATCGATCTTGCCATCGAATCCTCACCAGGCGGCGGAACCCGGGTCACCCTTTCCATGAAACTGAATCCAAAAACCCACTGAACCATGCAGGAAATCAAAATCGGCATTGTCGAGGACAACCGCGATCTGCGTGAAACCTTGCAGCAAATGATCGAGGCCGCGCCCGGCCTGAAGTTTATCTGTGCCTTCAGCAATGCGGAGGATGCCATCCGAAGCATGCCGAAATACGCGCCCGATGTCATTCTGATGGATATTCACCTGCCGTTCCGCTCGGGCATCGAATGCACCCGCCGCCTCAAGGATCTCTGCCCCGGCCTGCAAGTGCTTATCCTGACGGTTTATGAGGACAGCGAAAGCATCTTTGACGCGCTCAAGGCCGGAGCCAGCGGCTATCTGCTCAAACGCTCGAGCCCGGCCGAAATCCTCGCCGCCATCGCCGACGTCAGCGTCGGCGGCGCACCGATGAGCAGTCAGATCGCCCGCCAGGTGGTGGCTTCCTTCCAGGCACCCACTCCGTCCCTGGAACCGGAAGGCGAACCGCTGAGCGAACGCGAAAGTGAAGTGCTCGGCTACATCACCAAAGGATACACCGGAAAGGAAATCGCGGAAAAAATGCATGTTTCCATCAATACCGTGAAGACCCACCTGAGGCACATTTATCAAAAGCTTCACGTCCGCTCCCGCACGGAGATTTTGCTGCGTTTCCGCGGCGGAGCTGACGGGTGATCTGAAGGTGCGATATCACCTAGACCGGAAATCATCCCGTCGGGTGATTTACCGGACTTGTAGTCGTGCGTATCTTGCTTGCGAAGCTTGTGGTTACTTTCGGAGTGCTGCCTGCGTTTTCGTAAAATCCATCCTGCTATCATGAAGTCCGCCCGAATTGCCCCGATCGTCCGGGCAACAAGTTTTTGGATGCCCCTACAACTCCTGATTTCGCTTTCTCTCGGCGAAGTCTGCCGGGCTCAGGCCGAACCGCCGCATCCGATTCTTCCGATCCCGAATCTCAGCAACAGCACCACTCTCGCTAACAACATTCTGAATACATGGACCGAGACTGACTACGTGGCGAAATTCGTGCCCCGCCAGGCTCCACGCAGGGATGACGCGGGATTTGCGGATCCCGTGGTCGCAGGTGATACGAGTTGGTCATGGAGTGCGTCCAATCCGCACCAAATCACCAGCAAGCCTAGCAACAAGGTGTTTCCCGGCGCGGCGGGATATACGCTTCTTACCCAGACGGTGACGGTGCTTGATGGTTCCACCGTGGCGGTGCCCTATTACATTTCAGCAGGAACCACCTCCCAGAAATCCCTGGTCCATGCGTTGATCGACCACAAAAAAACCGAAAAACTCAGAACCGATCTCGACGCGCTCGCGGACGCCTACAGGGACAGCGGCGCGACCCATGCCGCCCGCAACCAGGCTTACGCCAGGCGCATCGCGCTCGCCCTCTACGAGTGGGGGAAATATGTTCCGAAGTACTTCATGACGGAGCTGAACAAGCCCGTGCTGATCAGCGGGGGAGTCAACTACATGGCATCGGCGAACATCCATCGATGCAGTGCGAGAAACGGATTCGGTGAGGAACTCAACCCGCGGGAGCTTCTCGCATTCGACGCCATTTATGACAGCCCGGCGCTGGCAAGTCTCGGCACGCAACTCGGCCTCGACGTGCGGGAATTCATCCGCACCAACGTCTTCGGCAACATGGGCGATTTCTTCGTGAAACACATGACGCCCGCCGTCGCGAACAGCGGCACCAACCTGCCAGGTGCCACCCAGACTCTGGCAAAAATCGCCCGCGTCCTGAACCGACCTGATTATGTGCCCTGGCTTGATGGATATTTCAATGCGGTCGTCACGAACCGGCTCAACCGCGAGGGCACGGTGCTTGAAAGCCTCGGCTACTCCATCAACTACACGCGCACGGTGAAAACCGGCGTAGGTGATGCGACAAACTATTTCCTGTCGCGGCCCGCCGATACTCCGGCGCTGATCGAATCTCAAAGCCGTTTGCAAGGCTACTCGGATTTTCTCCAGCAGGGCATCGAAAGTTTCTTCCCGATTTCCCTGCCTAACGGAAAATTTCCCTCCTTCGGTGACACCACGGACCAGGGGTTTTTCCTCTCATCCACCACTCCCAAAACGAGCAATGTCGGCAGCTCCGGCGTGATGGGAGCCTTCGGCGCGGTATCGCTGGGTGCCGGGACGGGTGCCGCTTCCGTGCAGCTTAATCAAATGGCTGCCGGTGATGAGAACCACAAGCGCTCGGACACCGCCGCCTTCGTGCTTTATGCCTTCAATAACGAGTTCCTGGGAAATATCCGATATTTCAACGGCTCGTTAGAGAGGCAGTTCACCGAGCAGCCGATCGCCCACAACCTGGTGACGATCGACCGTGCCGACATGGGCAACCGGTCGGTGAATACCGACGGCAACGGCGACATCACCCTGTTCGAACCCGGGAACAATGGTCTCGCAGTGACCGAGATCGACGGCCAGCGGATGTACAGCGCGAAGGCGAGCCGCTATCAGCGGATCATGATGCTCAATACCCGCGACCGCACAAAACCTTACGTTGTGGACGTCTTCCGCGTCACCGGCGGACAGAAACATGAATACTCGCTGCATGGCGCGATCATGTTCGACCAGGCCGCCGAGTGCAGTTTTCCGCTGGTCCTGAGTCCGAGAACCTATCCGCTGCTCGCGTCGGATGCGGCGTGGGATCCGCCGGTAGATCATTACGATAACTTTTCATTTTACGGAATGTTCCGCAACGTCAGCACGGCGGTCGCGCCCGGGGATTTCCAGATCACCTATCGCGACACGTCTTCCGCGACTTCGCACCGGGATCTGCGGCTGTGGATGACGGATGGCGCGAATGCCACGGTCAATGTCGGACGCTCGCCGGTGCCTGCCCGCGAGCATGTGACTCCGCCTTCTTTTTTCACCAATGGCATCTGGCGTCCTTCGACGATCATTTCGAAGAATGTCACCACCGGCACCCTGTCCAGCTTGTTTGTTAGCGTGATCGAGCCGATGAAAAACGGGGTGAGCACCGTGCAGAGCGTCGAACGCTTTCCGGTCACCGGCAATAGTTTGGAATCCTGCGCCGTTAGGGTGACCCTGACCGACGGCCGGGTGGACACCTATCTCGTCAACCTCCGCAATCCCGGGGTGGCGGGGGCGAACACAGGAGCTGCCACGGTGTCCACCGCCGATGGTGAATTCAGTCTAACCGGGCGCATCGGGGCCACTAGCGAAGGCCCTGCCGGTGCGCAGCTGTGGAGCGTCAAAGCCACGGATTTCCGTGCCAACAACAGCCGCTTGGTCGCCACCGACCGCCAGTATGGTGGTAACATCACCGGCGAGACCCGCAAGGCCACCGGCGGTGCGAACGACGCGTTCATCACCACCACGCCGCTCCCGTTGGGAACAGCGCTGAGAGGTCGGCAGCTGAAACTCAACTTCGGAACACTTACCAGTCCCGCCACCGCAGGAATCAGTGAACTGTTCGCCATTGATCAGGTGGTCCAGGTCGGCGGTGACTATCATGTCGTGTTTGCCACCGATCATCGGTTGGAAATCACCAACAACGGCGCGACCTCGAAAGAGCAGCAATTGCCAAAGCGCACGTTCAACGGCGTCAGCACTTTTGACATCGATCTCAGCGCGAGCACCGCGCCGATTTCGGAACTGACGGATGTTTCCATGGGAGCGAACACTCCCAGCGATCCGGTTTCCTTCAGCTTCGGCGACCTCGGCACGACGCCTGCGGCTTCTCTGCAAGTGACCGCCACCTCCAGTGACCAGACTCTCGTTCCCGACGGAAACATCTTCCTCACCGGCACCGGAAACAGCCGCTCACTCCTGTTGGTCCCCGCCGCGGATCAATCCGGAATTGCCGTCATCACGGTTTCCCTGACAGATGGAAAATGGACCAGCAGCCGCAGTTTCAAACTAACGGTGACGGACAGGGGAACCGTAACAGCCATCGCCAGTGGAGCCATCAACAACACCGCGACATGGCCGGTCGACCTTCCCGTGGCGGGAGATGCGCTAACATGGCGAACGGGGTCATTTTCTTTAAATGTACCCACTTCACAGACCTTCTACGGGCACACACTTAAAATCGACACGGGCGGGACCCTGATCACCGCCGGTCCGACCATCACCCTGTCCCTAAATCATCTGGTGATGAATGGTGGCAGCGTCATTGTGGCTAACAACATTGGCCTGAATATCAATCTGGGCGGCGGCAAGCTCACCCTGAATAGCGGCTCTCTCAAAGCCGGAAGCTCGAACAACAACCGCGACCTGAGATTCTCCAATGGAGCCCTCAGCGGCAGCGGAACGATATCAATCATCGGGTTCGACGACACCGGCTCGGATGTCGAGTTCCAGTCGGGCGTTACTACCAGTGGTTTTACCGGCCTTTTCGACGTCAAACAATTCGGCATCCTGAATCTGCCGCCCATCTCCACAAACATCGCTTCATTCGGCGTCATTCTATCAGGCACGGGGAAATATGCCAACGATGCGAACGTCGCGCTCACCTCGCTGGTGATCGCCGGCACGCCGATCCCGAACGGAGTCTACACCTACTCCAGCTTCACCCCCGTCCAGCAGGCGTTTTTCGTCAATACCAGCGACAGTGTCACCATCACCGTCGGGCCCACTACCAATACCCCGCCGACGATCACGGATGTGGCGGACCTGACTACGGACGAGGATACCGCGACTCCGCCTCTGGCTTTCACTATCGGCGACGCCGAAAGCCCAACCACTTCACTCTCTCTCATAGGGACATCTTCAAATCCCCTGCTTGTTCCTAACGGAAAAATCGTCTTCGCCGGGACCGCTGCTGACCGCAGTGTCATCGTCACTCCGGCGGCCAACCAGTACGGCACGGCGACGATCACGCTCACCGTCAGTGACGGCGGGCTGAGCGCCTCTGAAACATTCGTGTTGAATGTGAACGGAGCCCCCACCATCTCCGCCATCGATGATCTCACGATCGAGGAAGACGCGGTCATTCCCGCGCTGGATTTCGAGATCGGCGATGATGCCACACCGGTCAGCTCCTTGGTGCTGAGCGCCCATTCGTCGAACGAACTCCTCGTCCCGGTTGAAAACATCGTTTTTTCCGGAAGCGGGGCGAGTCGGAGTGTTGCTATCAGTCCGCTGGCCAACGCTCACGGAACGGCGGTGATCACTCTGGGAGTGTTTGACGGAAGAGTCAGCAGCAGCCAATCGTTTGAACTCACGGTGGATTCCGTGGACGACGCGCCGACCATCACCGCCATCGCGGATCAGGCGCTTTCGATGAATTCCACAACAGGTGCCGTCAACTTCATCATTGATGACGTCGATGATCCGGTATCCTCGCTTGAAGTGAACGTCGCTTCGTCGAATCCGGTGCTCGTTCCTCTGAATGCGATCATCGTCGGAGGCAGCGCCGGCGTGCGGACGATTGCGGTGACGCCTGCCAAATTCCAGTCCGGCTCTTCAACCATCACGATCACCGTCAGTGATGGGAATCTAGCAGCGGTGGAAACGTTCGTCGTCACTGCGAACGGTTTCGCCTACCTGTTTGATCAGGACGCGAATTTCGAGGGTTGGACCCAAAATGCCACTGTCGCCAGTCCGGCCGTATCCGGCGGTTCCCTGTCGGCGACTCTTGCTGGCGGAGATCCTCAGTTCCACAGGCCGAGTCTGAATTTTTCCGCAAACCACGCGCCGCTCGTTCTGGTCCGGATGAGCAGCGCGGCGGGAGGAATGGCCCAGTTGTTCTGGGGCAATGAGAACGGTGGTCCCAGTCAGGACCGCTCCATCACCTTCAACGTGCCTGCGGGATCTGTCTTCAAATGGTATGCGCTCGACGTCGCCTCCAAACCGGACTGGACCGGGCACACGATCAAAAGCCTGCGCCTCGATCCGCCTAACATAAGCGGTGCCGTTTCCATCGATGCGATGATCAGCAGCGACGGTGATTTCGACAACGACGGCATGGCCGACACCTGGGAGGTCGTCAACCAACTTGACCCGTCAGCGGATTCCGATGCGATGTTGGACAGTGATGGGGACGGTATCATGAACAGCTCGGAATACATCCTCGGCAGCGACCCCATCATCGTTAATTCTGGTTCCACACTGGTGTCGTCAGGTTCCGAATCCGGGTTCACTTTGACATTCACCGCCAGCCAAGCTGCCGGCACGGGCTACGTTGGATTCACCCGCTACTATGATTTGGAAACCACTTCCGATTTCACGGATCCCGCGTCATGGGCCGGAGTTCCAGGCTACACGGACATTGTTGGTGCGAATCAGACCGTAACGGTAACCCAGCCGTTTTCGATTGGTGCGCGGTTTTACCGGCTGAAAGTCCGTGTCGCACCATGAATGGGCGGGAATCGCGCCGAGATCGGGTCTTGCAGTGGAAAAGGTTTCAAACCGGGTGTGGAAAATCATCCCGTCGGGTGATTGGTAAATCGTGATTTCCGGGCTAGTTTCAGTTTGAAGAATTGGCGTCGCAAGCCGCCGCAAACCCATGAGAAAACGAATGATACGACTGGTGGTATGCGCTGCATTCCTATGGATCATCGCCGGAACCGGATGGTCGGCGCAGAGCACGCTTGCTTATCCTGGGACCGACGGGCGCATGGTCTACACAGCGGATGTTTCAGGCAACAGACTGCCCGATTTCTCCTCCTGCGGCTACCGCGGTGGCGGTGTCGTCATCCCGGATGCACCGGTGAGAGTGACCCTTTCGCCAAACGCCACCGGCGACGACAAAGCCCGCATCCAGGTCGCGATCACGAGCGTCGGTGCCATGACTCCGGACGCAAACGGCCTCCGCGGTGCCGTCCTTCTCAACGCGGGAGTCTATCGAATCGGCAGCGCGCTGACGCTCACGTCCGGCGTGGTCCTGCGCGGCGCAGGGCAGGACGCAGTCGGCGGCACCACCCTGATCGCCACCGGATCCGGCAACATGATCATCATCGGCGCGAGCGGAAATCACATCGCCTCAAGAAACGCCGCGTCCCGCCAGACTCTGTTGGATTCCTACGTTCCAGTGGGTGCCACCCAACTGCGCATCGCCAACCCTGCTGCGTTTCAGCCGGGCGACCTGGTTTTGATCGAACGGCCTTCCACCGCGAACTGGATTCATGACATCGGCATGGACAATATTTCCCAAAGACCCGGCGATCCCAATTCCACCCAGCAATGGTATGCCGGAAAGGTGGATCTATCATTCGAGCGGAAGGTGTTGTCCGTGGATGCCACCACCATCACGATCGACGCCCCGGTGGTGATGGCCATGGAAACAAGCTATGGCGGCGGCACCGTGGTCAAGTTCACGCCGGCTGTGCGGGTGAAGGAGATAGGAGTCGAGAAACTGCGTCTCATGGCGCAATATGAAGTTGGCAAGGAAGACACCGCAGCGTCCAGGATCGGCAACGGCGTCGTGATCAATCTCGCGGAAAACTGCTGGGTGCGCCAGGTCACCGGCCGCTATTTCGCCGGAGGCACCGTTTCCACGGATGACCCCGCCATCCGCATCACCATGGAGGACTGCGCCAACCTTGATCCCGTCTCGGTGATCACCGGCGGCCAGCGCTATTCGTTTCCCATCAACGGCCAGCGGATCCTCGTCCAGCGCTGCTTTTCGCGGAAGGGGCGTCACGACTTCATCACCGGCTATCAGAATCCTGGACCGAACGCCTACGTGGATTGTGTTTCAAAAAACACCTATGCGGATTCGGGTCCACACAACTGTTGGTCCACCGGCATCCTTTACGACAACATCAAGACCGACCAGTTGCTCGTGCAGGACCGCGACTATCTCGGCACGGGCCAGGGCTGGGCGGGAGCGAACCATCTGTTATGGAATTGCGAGGCGAAGATCATCTGCCAGAAACCACCCACCGCCGACAACTGGGCGCTCGGCTGCAAGGGGACCATCGGCAAGCCCGTGGTGGTCCGCCCCAGCGGAATCTTCCAGTCCTGGGGCACGGCCATCACGCCGCGCAGCATTTACATGGCCCAACTACAGGATCGCCTCGGAGCTGCCGCCGTCAACAATGTCACCACCGCCGCGCAGCGGGCCGGTTCGATCAGTGCGGCGCTGGTCACCCGCTATGATGAAACCACGCCGCCGGTGGAATGGCCATGGATCAGCAATCTTACCAACCGCAGCATCAACCAGGACAGCAGCACCGGACCCATCGCATTCACCGTGGGAGACGCACAGACGGCCGCAGCTTCACTGGTCGCCGCAGGAACTTCGTCCCAGCCCTCGATCGTGCCCAATGCGAACATCGTCTTCGGCGGCACTGGTGCCAACCGCACCGTGAACATCACTCCCGCACCGGGTCAAACAGGAACGGTGGTCATCACCATCTCTATCAGCGATGGCGCGCTCGGCGCCCGCCGGACCTTCAATCTCGAAGTGCTCAGCACCGAGGTGGGCCGACCCGCCACGATCTATGGTCTCTCCAACGATGCCAATGCCAGGGATAATCTAACCGTCGAGAACCAGGCTGCCGCCAGCACGCTCATGGGGGCGAGCGGCAGCGATCCCTGGGTTGACCGTTGCACGGTGTATGTCTTCCGTCTGCCCGAACTCGGCGCGGTCGACAACCCTTTCATCAGCGCATCCTTCACGTTCAACTATGTTTCTAAATCCGGCACTTTGAAAAACAACGACCTCTACGGCCTCGGTCGCCGCGCCAGTCCCGAGGTGCTGGGCACCGATTATCATGGCCGCACCACGGCGGCTGACACCACCAACGCCACATCGCTCCAGTCGTCCATCCTCGTGGACGCCACCGCCACGGGACCACTCACCACCTCATCCACCGGCAGCACGAATTTACGAAATTATCTCAACTCCCAATACGCGGGCGGGGCAGGTGCCGGCCAATATGTTTTCCTGCGGGTCAATACCGCTGCCGCCCCCACCGGAGTCAGTCGGGCGACTCTAACCATGTCGGAAGGTGGCGTCGCCGGACCGCCTGACACGCGTCCGCAGATCAATTTCGTCCAGAAAGACGCACCGCCCTCGATCAGTGCCATCGAGGACCAGATGATCGACGAGGACGCTGCCACCCTCCCCATTGCCTTTACCGTGGGTGATCCGGAAACCGCCACCACCGGGCTTGTGGTGACCGCACTGTCCGACAATCCGGTCCTCGTGCCTAACACCAGAATCGTTCTTGGCGGCAGCGGTGCCGACCGCACGGTCACGATCACGCCGGCGCTCAATCAGAGCGGCGGCGCGAACATCACGCTCACCGTCAGCGACGGGCTGCATGAAGTCGCACAAAGTTTTTCACTCACCGTGGATCCGGATGAAGATGGCGACGGTCATGCGGATGGAAGGGAAATCAGTTGGGGCCGGAATCCGGAAAGCGCGACCGACCTTGCATTTGAATTCAACACCGCCGGGGATTTCGACGGCTGGTCCGGCTTCACCCGCGTGACTTCACCCACGGTGGCCGGGGGAGTTCTCATGGGCACCAGTTCGGCGGCGGATCCGTTCTTTGCGCGACATGGCTTCTCATTCCCTGGCGGCAGCGTGGCGAACCTGATCGTGAAAATGAAAGTGAGCACGGTGGATTCGCTGCAGTTCTACTGGGGCCGGGCGGATTCCACCGGGTTTGGAAACCCAAAGGTGGTCTCCCTCCCGATCTCCCAGGCTAACACCTGGCAGGCGGTCATCGTGCCGCTCGCCGTGAATGCGGAATGGGCTGGCAAAACCATCACCAGCCTGCGCCTCGATCCCGGAACCCTCGACAGCCAATCGTTCGAAATCGACTGGATCCGCGCCTCGGATGGAGACCTCGACGGCGATGGTATTTCCGATCTCATCGAAGGCAGGAACGATACGGATGGCGACGGGCTGATGGACCTGGAAGATCTCGACAGTGACGGCGATGGCATCCCGGACGAACTGGACGGACCTACCATTTCACCTGTTGCAGATATCAGCGTGCCTCATGGAAGTGCGGTCCCTGAAATCCCCTTCACCCTGAGTGCCGGCCACACGCTTCCGGGTTCCCACACGGTCGGAGGAGTTTCTTCAAATCCCGGCTTGCTGCCAAATAACAACATCGTCTTCGGCGGTAGCGGCGGCAACCGCACGGTGACCTTGATTCCCGCACCGAAGCAACTCGGCACCGCCACGGTCACGCTCAACGCCAGCGACGGCACCGCGGGTTCTAGCAGGATATTCGTTATGACAGTCACCGGCACCCCACAGGAAACCTGGCGCTTCAACCACTTCGGCACCACTGCGGAGACAATCGCCTCCGCGAGTACTGCGGATCCGAATGGCGACGGCGAAAACAATCTGATGGAATTCGCCACCGGTCAGGACCCGGCTGCCAACACCCACCTCACCACCAGCCTCGCAGATAACGGCTCGACCCTCGAATTCATCTATCGACGCAGTCTCAAGGCGCTCGCCGGGGGCATGTCATACAACGTGCAGTGGAGCGATGAATTGGGAAACTGGGGATCCAGTGGTGTCACCGAGGAAACCCTTTCGACTGAAGGTGATATCCAGACAGTCAAGGCGTCCCTGCCGCAGGGATTGGTCAGCCGTTTCGTCCGGCTGAAAGTCATCCAGCCATGAATTCAAGACGGCGGTGAATGCCATGATGCTTCGCGCATCGGTGGTCGTTCCAGTGAACACCTCCACTCCTGCGGACATTCGTTGAATGCTCGGCGAGGCCCCGAAGTCAGGCTGCGCTCACCTGCGGATTATTTTCATCCTGAAAAGGAAGATGGCAAACCACGGAATACACGGAAAAAGAGAGAGTCGCGGAGCTTGGGTATCACACCTTTTGAGTGAATGCATGCTCGTCCGTTACTCTCTTACTTTCTGTGTGTTCCGAGTGTTCCGTAGTTCTCATCTCTGAATTCAGGTTCATGCGCTCGATTGATCGCAATCCACCTTCGCCAGTCCAAAGTGCGGCTTGCGTAAGAATCTCGAAAAATCATCCTTCGGGATGATTGCGCGGGTTCGATGATCCGGCTGAAATTTAAAACTCCATGATGGTTTCATCATGGCCATGGTGAAATCCAGAGAGAGCAAGTGGTGCGAGTCTGCCATCAGCCCTTTTCCGGCCCTTTTGCCGAAACCCATACAAACCCAAACAAACCCATGAAACCCAAAAGCAACCTGTTGCCACATGCTGTCGCCATTGCGACCACCTGCCTCGTTTCCTCCCTGCACGCCGCCCCGCTCGACGTGCTCCAGGAATGGAACTTCAATATGGATGGAGTCTTCGAGGGCTGGGCCGAGAACGCCGGTCAAGACCGCCTGAAGGGCCCGCTCTACGATGGTGTGGGCAACCTGACCGAGGAAGAGGTCAGCGGAGGAGTCCTGCGCGCCAAGGTGATTGCGGATGATCCGCAGCTTGCGGTGAGCGGTCTTTCACTCAACTCGAGTCTGGTTGGCTACGTGAAAATGCGCTATCGCGTGCTCGACTCTCTGGGCAATCCCATCGTGCCTCCGGTAGTCGATATTGTGGTGCCATCACCCGGCGGATCTCAGGGCACCGCCGCCACGGCTCCTAACACCAGTGTGGTTGTCGATGCGGTCAATGGCTGGACGGAAAACACCTGGGATCTCACTGATCTATCCAACACCACCATCACCTCGCTCCGGGTCGATCCGGCCGGTGGATTGATCGACGGTGGGAACGGTACCGTCGAGATCGACTACATCCAGATTCTCGAAACCGATACCCCGCCGCCGCTGGTGATCGAAGTGGATCCCGCCGCCCCGCTCGCCGCGCCTTTCGTTCTTGCCAAGGAATGGGACAGCGACACCGACTGGGCGAAGTTTACAGCCACGAACTTCACCATCGCTTCAATCACAGGTGGTGTGTTGACAGGCAGCTCCACCAACGGTGATGCCAACCTGAACCTCTCGGCCGCGAATTTCGGGACGGCCATGCCGTCTCCTGCATCGGGCATCGTGGTCTTCGAGTACAAGCTCAGCCAAACCGACCCCGCGGCGGGAGTGTTTCAAACGTTCTGGACGGACGCGAATGGCACCTCGAGTGCTGTCAGAAGTGTTGCCTCGCCCATTCCTGCGGACACTGCGGAGCACGTTTACCGCATTACACTGAAGGATCGGATCGCCTCTCAGATCACCGCGCTGCGGCTCGATCCGAACAATTTGGCCAGTTCCGGAACCAGTCTCGATTATTTCAGGATCTATGTGGATCCCACCCCGGCGGGTTGGGATACGGACACCGTCACCGCAGCCGCCCAGGGCGGGACCGGGACATGGGACACCACCAACCCGTTTTATTTCACCGGTCTGGTAAACAAGCCGTGGCTCCAAGGCAGCGACATGATCTTCGGTGCCACCGCGGGCACCGTCACCTTGGATGCTGGAGGCATCATCGGCAATGATCTCACGTTTCTAACCAACGGCTACATCCTGACCGGCGGCCCACTGTTATTGAGCGGTGCCTCTTCGCAGCTCACGGCTTCCGCAGGAGTGATCGCCAATCTCAATGTGCCGATCAGCCGGCCAAGCGTCACTGCGGTCACCGACATTCTTAGTCTCACAGGTCCGGGAACTTTCAAGTTCGGCGGCGGTGGGGTGATTCCAAGAAAATGGCATTTCAAAACCAATGCGGAACTCACCGCAGGCACCTTCACCAGCAGCGGTGCTTCTGAGGCCGTTTCGAATGCCGTGGTCATCGGTTCAAATGGCATGGTCATTTTCAATGGTGCCACCCTTACCCTGAGTGGTGCCACTCTCAACCGCACTAACGGCGATGGCGATGACGCGCTCTACGTCGGCAATCCGGCAAACAACGGCGATTTCGCCAGCTTGTCCCGACCCGGAAACCTGGTGGTGAACTCCGGAGATCTCAACGTCACGGCCGGTCGCGGGTTGGCCATCGGATTCGGTGGCTCCAATGGCTCTACCATGACGGTGAATGGCGGCAACGTCACCGCCTCTCCGCTCTATGTCGGCTGGAATTCCGCCGCGACCCTCAACGTTGCCGGCGGAATTGTCTCTGTTAATCCTGCTGACGCCACCGGCACCGCCCTTCGACACTCGGACAACGGATCGGGAACGATCAACATCACCGGTGGTGAACTGCGCGCGGGCAATGTCTGGTTGGGAGCGGGCAATGCGATCACCTCCAACGTTACCCTCACCGTGAACCTCGACGGCGGCATTTTGGAAACCGAACGCATCCGGATTTCCAAGGGCTCCGCCACGGGGAATTTCACCCTTGCCTGCAATTTCGACGGAGGCACCCTCAAGCTGCCCGCCGTGGCACCTACCGGAAGCTCCGGTGTCCTCTTGGGCGACATTGCCGACACGGGTGGTGGCACCACGGTCTTCACGACCACTATCGAGGACGGCGGCCTGATTCTCGATACGAACGGCCGTGACGCCACCATCACCACCATCCTCGCCCATGACGCGACCCTCGGCGACACGGCTGACGGCGGTCTGACCAAAAACGGCCTGGGCAAACTCACTCTGGCAGGAGCGAACACCTACACTGGAGAAACCAAGGTCAACGCAGGTGTGTTAGCCGTCACTGGCTCGTCCATCATCGATACCGGCAAGCTTGTCATTTCAGGCGGCATGGTCGAAGCGACTGGCATTGAAACGGTAGGCAGCCTGTTTTTCGGTGCCGTCCCGCAAGCCGAAGGGACCTGGGGTTCCAGCGCTTCCTCCGCAGTCGCTCCATTCGTGGACGACACCCGGTTTTCGGGAACGGGAGTGGTGATCGTGGGGCCCGGCTCCGGAGCCAGTTATGCCTCCTGGGCGGCCGGGTTCAGCGCACCGGCACTCGCCGATACGGCTGCCACTGCGGATCCGGATGGCGACGGACTCGCAAACTCGGTCGAATACGTCATCGGCGGAGATCCACGGATTTCCTCACAAGCTGGCCGTCCGGTATCCTCGGTGTCCGGCGGAAATCTTGTTTTCTCGTTCAACCGGGTGGACTCTTCCGAAACTCCGGATGCCACCTTGTCAGTGCAAACCAGCAGCGACCTCGTCGATTGGACCACCTCGCCCAGCTACTCGGTCGGAGCGGACACGGTTTCGTCCAGCTCGGGAGTGGTAGTGGCTGAAAACGGCTCCAATTCCGATCTCATTACTGTCACCATTCCGGGGGCAGCCAAGAGATTCGCCCGGCTCTCGGTGATCACCCCCTAACGAATCTGAAGTGGTGCGGGCACGGGTGGCTCACCCGTGCCCGTTTTGTTTTTAAAGATTCGCAA
Organism: Akkermansiaceae bacterium; assembly: GCA_041736495.1. Classification (GTDB taxonomy): domain Bacteria; phylum Verrucomicrobiota; class Verrucomicrobiia; order Verrucomicrobiales; family Akkermansiaceae; genus Luteolibacter. Next base: position 16,611 of record JBGSTM010000094.1, on the reverse strand, counting down.
ATCATCCCTGAGGACGATGGCCGGATCGGGTGAATCTGTTATTTTGACGTGCGTGAATCCTGTCAGCCCGCGTCGTCGTGAGGCAGCATTCGGCATTTTGCTATGAATCCCATCACCACCCTACTCACCGCATGGGCGCTTTTCGTTCTTCCGGCGCTCGCCCAGACCGCGCCTGTCAGCATCACCTTCAGCACCTCGTCCACCTGGGGCACCGGCTTCAGCGCGGATGTCGTGGTCACCAACAACGGCCCGACAACCCTCAGTGGCTGGACCGTCGCCTTCGATCTGCCTGTTTCCGGATTTTCGAAAATCTGGAACGCGACGGAAGGAGCTTCCGCCGCCACGCGAAAGGTATTCACCAACCTTTCCACCAATGCGAACATCCAGCCGGGAGCTTCGCGTTCGTTTGGTTTCAACGCGATTGGGGCTTTTACCGTGGCGGCCTCCAACTTCACGCTCAACGGGCTTGTTCCCGCAGGAAACATCCCCGCGCTCAGCATTGCGGATGTTTCCGAAAACGAGGGTGATTCAACCGCTGACCGGATTTTCACCGTCACGCTTTCGAGTGTTTCCACTGAAACCATCTCGGTGGACTGGGCGACTGTGGATGGCAGCGCCCTCGCAGGCGAGGACTACACCGCGTCCAACGGTTTTCTAACATTCTCACCCGGCGAACTCTCCCGGACCATCGCCGTCCCGATCCTGGGCGACTTGGTGGAGGAGGGGAGCGAGTCGTTCAGCGTGGTGCTTTCCAACGCGATCGGAGCACCCATCACCAAGGCCAGCGCCACCGGCACCTTGGTCAATGACGACTTCACGCCGGGCTTCAGCGTGTCCAGCGCCTCGGTCGTCGAAGGAGACCCCGGTAGTACTTTGAATCTGGTATTCACCGTCACGCTCTTACCCGCCGCGCCGGCCACCGCGAGCGTGAACTATGCGACGATCGACGGCTCCGCGACATCACCCGCCGATTTCCTATCAACCAATGGTTCCCTGGTCTTCACTCCCGGCCAGACTGCGCGGACGATCCTGGTTCCCGTCACTGGCGACAGCGTGCAGGAACTGTTGGAGACATTCACGTTGAGCCTGAGCAATCCAAGCGGTGCCATCCTGCGGACCGCACTTGCCGCCGGGACGATCTACGACAACGACAGCGGGGATTCCGGTGGTCGACCGCAGACGGGCGCGTTCAATTTCGCGGAAGTGCTTCAGAAATCGCTATGGTTTTACGACGCGCAGCGCTCGGGAAAACTGCCGGACGACTTCCGCGTCCGCTGGCGTGGCCATTCGGGACTCAACGATGGCGATGACGCCGGGCTCGATCTAACCGGAGGTTTTTACGATGCCGGCGACCATGTGAAGTTCGGCCTGCCGATGGCGTTCAGCCTGACGATGCTTGCCTGGGGTGGCGTCGAGTATCCGGATGCCTACGCGGAAACCCGCCAGCTGTCCCCGCTGTTGGAAGTGCTCAGGTGGGGTGCCGATTACCTGATGAAATGCCACGTGCGCAATCCGGATGGCAGCACGGCTGCGTTCTACGGCCAGGTCGGGGATGGCCATGCCGATCATTCCTACTGGGGCCGTGCCGAATCGATGACCATGAGCCGCCCGGCATTCAAGATCGACGCGGCGAATCCCGGCAGCGACCTCGCCGCTGAAACCGCAGCCACGCTGGCTGCCACCTCGATGCTTTTCCAGACCACCGAGCCCGCATACGCCGCACTGTTGCTCGACCATGCCCGCGCGCTCTACGCCTTTGCCGACGCCCATCGCGGGAAATACAGCGATTCGATTCCCAATGCCGCCGACTTCTACAAATCCTGGAGCGGCTATCAGGATGAACTCACCTGGGGCGCGATCTGGCTGCATCGGGCGACGGGTGAAGCTGCCTATCTGACGCAGGCAAGAACGGCCTATCAGGCCATCTCCGGCGGCGGCGCCGGAAATCATCCCTATCAGTGGGGGCTTTCGTGGGATGACAAGAGTTTCGGTTGTTATATCCTGATGGCGATGGTCGACGGCGGCCCCGCTTACCGCGCGGATGCCGAGCGCTGGCTGGACTACTGGTCGGTCGGGGTGAACGGCCAAAAAGTGCCGACCACGCCCGGCGGTCTCGCCTGGCGGGATCAATGGGGCGCGCTGCGCTACGCGGCGAACACGGCGTTCTGCGCCTTTGTCTATGCGGACCGGGTGAACAATCCAGCAAACCGTTACTCGGAATTCGCCCGCACCCAGATCGAATACGCACTCGGCGCGAATCCGGCCGGCAGGAGTTATGTCTGCGGATTCGGCAACAACCCGCCGATGAATCCCCATCACCGGAATGCCCACGCGTCGTTATCCAACAACATCAGCTCGCCGGTCAACAACCGGCATGTGTTGTTCGGCGCGCTGGTGGGCGGTCCCGGCTTCGATGACGGGTATGTCGACGACCGGACCGACTACGTGCAGAACGAGGTGGCGATGGATTACAACGCGGGTTTCACCGGAGCGGTGGCGAGACTCTATCAGGAGTTCGGCGGCTTCACCCTCGCGGAATCCACTGCCGCACCACCGGCGGCGACCTTGCTGCATGCCACGATGGACAACTTCCCGCCCGGACCGAAAACCGATGACGAGTGGAAGGCGCTTTGGCCGGGAACTTCCTGGGCGAATGGCCCGGATGAAGGCCGGCTGGCGGTGGACGAGGAAATTGCTTACGGCGGAACCGGTAGGTCCGCTCGCATTCTCTATCCGCAAGGTGGCCAGCAATCGAATGGCAGTGGCGCCCAGTGGTTCATCAACCTGAATGGCGGCTACCAGGACCTCTATTTCAGTTACTGGGTCCGCTTCGACGAGGATTTCGACTTCGTACTCGGCGGCAAGTTGCCCGGGCTCGGCGGTGGTGTTTCCTTCGCCGACCGCACGCACGAATGGTCGGGCCGCCTGATGTGGCGGGAAAACGGCAAGGCCGAGTTCTATCTGCACACGCCGGCGGCCAACGAATACAATCCGGGCACGCGTTTCTGGTGGAACACCGAAGGCTTTCAGGCGCGATTCATTCCCGGGCGGTGGCATCACATCGAGATGCATTACCGTCTGAACACGCCGGGCCAGATCGACGGGCTGATGGAAGGGTGGTTCGATGGCGTCAAAGCCGCCAGTTATCCGGCGTTCTATTTCCGCGACACGCCGACCTCCACTGCGCAGATCGCCTGGGTTTTCTTCAGCACCTTTTTCGGTGGCAGCAGCAGTGACATCTGGCAGGCGTCGAAGGATGAACATGCGACCTTCGACGAATTCATCGTCTCGAACCGTCGCATCGATTATCCCGGATTGCCGGCCGACGTGGACGCGGACCGACTTCCAAACGAATGGGAAACGACCTTTTTCGGAGCCGATTCACCTGCTAGGCCCACGGATGACCCGGATGCGGATGGCGCGAGCAACCTGGATGAATACATCGCCGGAACGCATCCCGGCGACGGCCGGGATCGCTTCCAGTCATCCGCCGTCGTTGTCCCCGGAGGGATGATCCGCTTGGAAACCGACGGCAAGTCAGGTCGCCGCTACCGGCTGCAACGCAGCACGAATCTGACAACATGGGCCGATGTGATCGAAACACTTCCATTGTCCGGCGACCAAAGAATCGATTTTGAGCAACCGATGGAAATACCGGGCACCTTTTACAGGATCGGCGTTTCGTTTCCGTGACTCGATGCGATGCAATATCATCCTTGCGGATGATTGCCTGAAACGGGGATCGATGGCATCTTTCCAAGCTCGGGAAAACCGTGTCCCCTAATTTCGAGCCAAAACCCATGGGTCGCCATCAAATTTTCTAATGGCGGGCCTCTTTCCGTCTTCACCAAGATGTCACGCACCGCGCTATTCGTCCTCCTTGCTTCAGGAATTTCCGGCCTGTGTGCGACCGCGCAGATTTCCGCAGTTCCCGGAGGGATCACGAGCAGTTTGGCCAATCAAGGCGGCTTTGAATCGCCTGCCTTGCCCGCTTCCCCCGGTCATCAATACCGCCCTGCCGGTTCGGCGTGGACGTTTGCCAATGGTGCCGGGCTTTCGCGAAATTCAAGCGGCTTCACCAGTGCGAACCCGCCCGCCCCCGAGGGAAACCAGGTGCTTTTCCTTCAGGACGTGGACGCCACCGCGACCCAGTCGATGGTCTTCGGTTCGGGAAAATTCCGATTGGTCCTGGCCGTCGCCCAGCGCGGCAGCGGAAACAACGGCGGCCAGACCATCGAGGTCTCCGTCAACGGTCGCGTGCTCGGGCGTTTCATTCCGCCGAATTCTACCTATCTAGACGTGGCCACCACCACCATCGAGCTCGCCGCCGGCAGCCACACCGTGCAGATCCGCGGGGTCAATCCGGCGGGTGGTGACAACACGGCTTTGATCGACAACGTCCGCGTGGAACAGATCGCCGCACCCATGCCATGGTCCTCACCCACAACCTGGGCCGGTGGCGTGGTCCCTACGGCGGGCACCACCGTGATGATTCCCGCGGGCTCCGCGGTCAGCCTCGACACCACGACAACGGTCGGGAATATCATGGTCTCGGGTTTCCTATCAGTTGCCCGGCAGGATCTTTCACTGACCGCCCACTCGGTGATGGTCATGGGGCAAAAGGCTCATTTCGAGTGCGGCACCGAGGACTCGCCGTTTCTTGAGGAATTCACGCTCACCCTGACCGAGTCGCCCGGCCCGGAAGGCCACATGGGTAAAAAATTCCTCGGCGCGATGGACGGCGGGGTGATCGAAATCCATGGCCGCGACCGCACCGACTGGACCCAGCTTGGAGCCACCGCGGCGAAGAACGCCACCAGCATCACCTTGAAGGAAGCGGTCGACTGGCAGGTCGGCGAGGAAATCGTCATCGCCTCTACCGACTTCGACGCCCACCAGGCGGAAACCCGCGTGATTTCCGCAGTGACGCCGGACGGCCTAACGGTGAGTTTCACCGCGCCGCTTGGTTACATGCATTGGGGCGCGCTCCAGAATTACAACGACGGCACGGATCTCCATGTCCTCGACGAGCGCGCCGAAGTGGGGCTTCTAACGCGCAACGTGAAGATCCAGGGCGACGCCGCATCCACCGCATCAGGCTTCGGCGGCCACGTGATGATCATGAAAATGGCGTGTTGCCTGACCACCGGCGTGGCGCGCATTTCCGGCACTGAGTTTCATCGGATGGGCCAGAAGAGCCTGCTCGGCCGCTACCCGTTCCATTGGCACCACTGCGGTGATGCGGCCGGCCAATACCTCCGCGGCTGCGGCATCCACCGTTCGTTCAACCGCGTCGCGACCATCCACAACACCGACCATGCGGTCGTCGAGGACAACGTCGGCTATGACCACATCGGTCACGGCTACTTCCTCGAGGACGGCGGCGAGGTGGGAAATCTTTTCCGTCACAATCTGGGTGTTCTCACCAAGCTCCCCGCGCTGGGCGAGGAGGTGCGCGCGCATGACCGCGCGTTCGACGGCGATGATCCCGATGCGATCGGCAGCGAGTCCAACACGAACTTTGCTTTCGTGAAACTCCCCGCCACCTTCTGGATCACCAATCCGGCCAACGATTTCATCGACAACGCCGCCGCCGGCTCGGAAGGCTCGGGCTTCTGGATGGTCGTGCTCAACGCCCCGGTCGGATCGTACAATGGCCCGGCGATGGTGCCCGGTAGAAATCCGTTAGGAATTTTCGAGGGCAACCGCGCGCACTCCAACAGTTTTTCATCCCTTGCCATCGACGGCGGGATCGATCCCACGACGCACGTGCTCAACAACGGCCACTACCGCCCGCGGAGCAACGAGTTCAACGTCAACTCCGCCCTGGTCATCCCGGAAATCCGGCGGCTCACCGCGTTCAAGTGCCGCGACCGCTCGGTATGGCTGCGGGCGGACACGGTGAAGCTCTATGATTGCGCTCTCGCGGACAACGGCCGGGCCACGTTTTTCGCCTACAACCACATTCTCCATGATTCGCTGATCGTCGGCCGTAGTGCCAACATCGGCAATCCGCAGACGGCGCTGGAGCTGGCGCAGGGCCGCTCGATGCCGAATCCGAACGTGCTCACCCAGTTCCGCGGCCACAGCATTTACGACGGCTCGTGCGGCATCGTAAACGTCCATTTTGCGGGATTCTCCGGAAATGATCCGGCAATCCAGACGAACGGAGCTGCGCAAAAAAGCCCGGTGCATTTCTCGGAAGGCACCACTTTTGATCCGGCGGTTCCTTTCAAAAACCGGGTGGATTTCACTCCCGGCAGCTACCGCGACTACATGTGGAGTTCGGGGCTAATCGATAGAGACGGCACCATCACCGGCATCGCCGGCGCGCGGATCTCGCCGGACATCACGGGCAGCGGGAAGATCTACGAGGATTTCAATGTCGAGGCCGGTGCCACCCGCGTGCCGGAGTGGGGTGCGTGGGTTTGCCCGCCGGGTTCGCGGTACGGCTTGCTGAGGCTGGACAACAAGTGGGCGCAATACACCGGCACGCCGGTTTATGCGATCCGCTCCGACGGGCCCGCTGCGTATAACGTCCAGACCTACAGCTGGTACAGCCAGAACGCCGTGCTGGTAGATAGCCCGCTCGAATACCGGTTTCAATACCACCAGATCGCCAACACCTTCGACGTCAACCTCCGCTTCGTGGACAACGGCGAGCAAGTGGTGGCCGCATTTCCCAACCTGCCGTCCCGCACCTATGTCTATAACGGCAACAACTCCACGCCGTTTCCCCGCGCCACCAGCCTCGCCGACCTGCGCAGCGGAAACACCGAGAAGTGCTGGATGGAAAACAACACGCTCTATCTGAAACTCATCGGTAAGAACGGCGGAAGCGACAAGCAGTTCGGCGACGAGTTCAGTGCCAAAAGTTCGACCCCGCGGATCAGCCAGAATGCCGGATCCGCCGACTCCACCGGACGCACCGACCGCGCGACGCTCGCGGATTTCGAAGCGGGTCTGGACAGCCGCGGAATCCTCACCGCTGGCCCGGGGCTGACAATCTCTCCGGTCACCGCCACCAGCAGTGGTCCGGCCACCGGACCTTTCGACGCCACCGATGACAGCGTGAACTGGACGGTCACCAGCGATGGAGACGGCATCGACGAGTTCGTGGAATACCGCCTCAACTTCGACCGGCAGATCTGGTTGGAGTTTGATGCGCTGGCGCTCGGTTTTTCCGGACCGAATGCGGAGGTGGTGTTGATTGATGCGGATCAGGGTGAGTTCTCGCTGGGCGTCTTCGCCTCGTCGGACAGCGCGAAAATCCAGCTCCGGACACTCGCTCCGGCGAACAAACTCGACAACGTCACGGGACTCGCCCTTCGCTTCCGGGAAGCCGACTGGGGTGGACTTCATGCCGCGCTCTCACAGCTGGTTTCCATCAGGCAGATCGAGCTGGTCGACCAGGCCTCGGCCCCCTTCAGCCAGTCGCTATCGCCCGATATCGATCAGGACGGCGTTCTCAATGACGACGAGCCTGCGGGTGACGCGGATGGCGACGGACTGGTTAATTTCGAGGATGCTGATTCCGACGGGGACCTGATGGAAGACGGTGACGAGATGGCCGCGGGACGCGATCCCTATGATGCCTCGGACATGGCTTTCGATTTCAACACACCCGGTGACTCTGAAGGATGGCTGGCGGGTGCGAATGTCACCAACCTCGGCGTGGCGAACGGGATGCTGAGTGGAACCGCCACTAACAACGACGCGCAATTGAACAACACCCTGCTTCATTTCAGAACCAACCAGGTGCAGAAAGTCGTTTTGAAAATCCGATCTACCGCCGCAAGCACCGGGGCGCAACTTTACTTCGGGACGCTGGCTGAGCCGGGGGCCAGCGGCAGCCGGGTTGTTAGCGCCAATTACAGCCCTGCAAACACTTGGAAACTGGTCACGCTGGATCTCTCGAACCACGCGAAGTGGTCCAATCAGATTGTGGAAAGCATCCGGCTGGATCCCACCACCACCGCCTGCAACTTCGACATCGACTGGATCCGTGCCTCGGATGGCGACATGGACAACGATGGACTCGCGGACGCCACGGAAGGTCTCGCGGACGTGGATGGAGATGGTATTGAGAATCTTCTCGACCTGGATTCCGATGGCGACGGGATGACAGACGTCATCGAAACCGCGCTCGGCCGCGATCCCTATGCCCGGGGTCAGGGCGGTGTGGAGCTCGCATGGGATCCCGTCGATCCTGCCACCGGTGCGCAAGGCGGAGCTGGCAGTTGGGAAAGTACGCTGCCGCGCTGGTGGAGTGCCATCGGCTCGGCGAACTCGGTGTGGCCTTCGATCAGCAATGGCAGTGACCGCGCCGTCTTCGGTGGCAGCGCGGCGACGGTGAATCTCGGCGCGACCCGGATTGCGAATACCCTGCGCTTCGACGCAAACAACTATGTCCTAACCGGTGGCTTGATGATGTTTGATGGAAGCAATCCCACGCTCGAAATCAGCGGAGCTTTTGCCGCCACCATCGCGTCACCCGTCACTGCCAGCGGTCTTCGCCTGCTGGGTTCCGGAGGAGCTAACACTCTTCAGCTCACGGCCGTGAATTCTCTGTCCGGGACCACGATCATGGATGGACTGCAATATTTGTCGTTCACTCAGGAAGCCGCTTTCGGATCCTCCACGGTTCAGATCGGTACTGATGCGAACCGCTCCCAGCGATGGCTCGTCGCATCTTCCGGCGCGGCATCCACGCCACTCGCGCTGGCTAACCAATTCGACATCCGCACGATCCGCTGGATCATCGGCAGCCAGACCATCGGCGGCATCGTCGCCGGTCCTTTGGAAATCGCCGGGAATGTGAATCTGTCGATGGGGACCAGCAATGCCCGCGATATTTTCCTCCAGCGGAACCTGACAATTTCCGGCATCCTCGGCGGTGCCGCGGGTCACGGGCTCAACATGAACGGCGGGGGAGTGCTGCGGCTCACCCACCCGTCGAATGATTTCACCGGCGGCGTGAATTGGGACAACGCGGGCATCCGCCTGGAGGTTCCTTCGAGCGGAGCGCTTGGTGATCCCGCGAACTCCCTGACATTCGCCCAAAGCGGAACCCTGCGTGCGACCGACTCCTTCAGCTCCACACGTCCGGTGATCCTCGCAACTGGCAGACACGCCAAGCTCGGTGCCGTTGCCGACGGGATACTCGAACTCGATGGCGTGATCAGCGGTGGCTCGGCAGAAGTCACCAGTGGCCTGCGCATCGAGTCGGAGGGCACCGTGGTGCTTGGGGGTGGAAATACTTTCGCCGGTCCGGTCATCGTTCAGGCTCCGGCGGTGCTGGAGGTGCGCCACGCGTCCGCACTCGGTGCCAGCGGCGCGGGCTCTGACACAACGATTGAAATCGGCGGAACCCTCAGGATTTCCGGCTCCATCGTTTCGCCCGAGTCCTTGGTTCTGCGAGGCGGAGTGCTGGTTTCGGACGGGGAAAACCGGATTGAGGGCGATGTTGCGCTCGACGCTCCCGGTCTCGTGGTTCAAGTCAATGACGCCAGCAGCCTGGAACTATCCGGTCGCGTGCATGGTGGTGGCAGTGATTTCGGTTTTACCAAAAATGGCAATGGCTCGTTGATTCTGAACTACGATGGCCCCGGCCCGGTATTCAGCGGGGTGCTCTTCGTGGAGAACGGCACGCTGCTGATCAATGGCGACTCTCATTCTGCCAGCAGCGGGGACCTAACGGTCTCGGAGGTGTCCACGCTGGGCGGTGACGGCTCATACGGTGGACCGGTGGATCTCCATGGCAAACTGGAACCCGGCAACAACACGACCGCCCCGCTAACACTCCACGGCGGACTCACTCTCCATCCAGGTGCCAGCTTGCGGATGGCGTTAGGGAATTGGGCGGCATCCACCTCTTCCAGCGTGGTTCTCACCAACGGCCCCGTGCAGGTGGCCGCTGGCGCGTCCGATCCGGTGACGGTGTCCATCGACGCGGCGGCCTTGTCCGGATTTGTGGAATCCGACCGCGCATTCGTCCTCCTTGAGGCTCCCGGAGGTCTTCTTGGAAATGGTCTGGCAGGCCTCGCGTTGGTTCCTCCGGCAGTCGGAACCGGGACCTGGGCACTGCGGCAGGTAGTAAATCGCTTGGAGTTGGCATACACCGCACCGCCCGCTTTCAACCTCTTCATGAATCTCTATCCGGACCTGCAGGGCGATGACCGGAGTGCCGGAGCGGATCCGGATCATGACGGCGTCAGTAATTTCATGGAGTTCGCGAGTGGCAGTCGCCCGGATTCCGCCGCCTCGCTGCCACCGCGGCATGCCACCATGGCCGCTGATTCCGCCAGCGGCCAGCAGCACTTCGTGATGACCCTGGCAGTTCGTGCCGGAACGGAATTCACCGGTTCCGGACCGCTGACAGGAATCAAGGATGGCGTTGTCTATCAAATCGAGGGCGGTTTGGGATTGCATGATTTCACCCTGGGAGTGGAAGCCGTTTTTCCGACCGTTTCAGAAAGTCTTCCGGTTCTGATGGATGGCTACGAATACCGCAGCTTCCGTTTGGTGGATCCTGCGGTGGTTAGGGCACAGGGATTCCTGCGCTCGGCGGCATTCCCCGCTCCGTGAGTGAGGCGGAGTAAAGAGGACCCCCTGGGGCGGATCCTCCATCCGGATTTGTAGGGTTTTCAAAATCATTCCCTTGGGTGATAGCCAAGGTCACTCCTCGCGGCTAGCGTGATGGAGTTAAAGGAACGTATTTATCAAACCCAAATGAAGACTCACATTTACCATCAGAAGCATCGTGCATTCCGCAAAGGCTTCAATCTTGTTGAATTGCTCGTCGTCATCGCAATCATCGCCGCACTCGGGGCGGTGGCTTTCACGATGACATCCCGCATGAAGAAAAACGCCAACGAATCCCTGACCATGTCGAACATGCGCCAGCTGGGTATCGCGACATTGGGATCGGTATCCGACAAGGGTCATTTTCCCCACCGCAACAACGGGCCTCGCTGGGACCGGTTCATTCTTCCCGCATTGGGATACAACGGAGATCTCGCCGAAAAAGGGGAAATCAATCGTGAGACGGCTCCGGAGCTTGAGGAACTGGCCAGAATCTTTGTTTCTCCGATGGACCCGAATGCCAAAATCAAACAAACCAACTACAAATGCAGCTATAACATCCCGATCTGGACCTGCAATGTGTTCGGAGCGATTTTTCCCGGTGCTGAAGGAGATATGGGAGTCCGCTTCGGCATGATCAACCGCCCGGACAACGTCGCGATGATCGTGCAGGATCACAAGCCCCTCAACGCGCTCGGGCGGATCAATGGTTTTGCGAATCAAGCAACTCCGCTGGATCAGTTTGGTGCCACCCAGTTGGTGGTATTTGCCGATGGACACATCCGGAAGCTGACGACCCGCATGAGCGAGAACGAGTTTCGGGAGAAACACGAGCCGGGGAAACCCAAGAACAAGGTGGGAAACTGACCGCTGGCGATCTTCCCCGGAGTGCGAAACTCGGTTTCCCCGCTAAACCCCGAAAATCACCCGCGGAGGTGATTGTGGCGGATGCCGTTTCAACCCATCGTTCCCGATGTTTGATTAATCTCCGGACCCATTGCATTTCGTTCGCACGGGCCTAAAACCCCAAACCCACCATCCAGGAACCACAAAATCCCATGAAAGCAAAATCCATCCTCTCCCTTTGCGGAGCCTCTGCCCACCGCCAGTCCAACCTCGTACTTGCCGCCGCGCTGGTCGGCCTGCTAGGCAGTCAATCCGCCCGTGCGGATAGCGCGGCCTGGGGCGGAACCCAAGCAAACCCCGTCGCCGTGGTAGACGGGACCTGGGTCAATATCTCCAACTGGACTGCCGGAATCTCGGCCGTGCCTGGTTCCGCCGCCGGGGAGACCGCCACCTTCAACGCGAACAATGGCGCGGCGATCCGGCTGATCGATCTGGGAGCCGGCGTCACCATCAGATCCATCGTCTTTGGCGCGAATGGAACTCCCTACACCATCGGATCCGGCGCAGTGGGCAGTCAAACTTTGACGTTGGAGAGCACTGGTCTGATCAACATGACCACCACCAACGGCAATAGTCCGTTGATCAACGCAAACCTGAATCTGGGAACGGTTGCTGGTGATGAAACATTCACCATCACCCAGAATTCCAACACGAACGAGGCAACCGTAGCCGGCACGGTCAGCACCACCCAGTCGGGTGTCAAAACACTTGCGATCGGGGGAGCTGGCTCTTTGCTACTCAGTGGGAACATTTCCGATGGTGCCGGCGGCTTTGCTCTAACCAAAAGTGGAGGGAGCACCCTCAGCCTCAGCGGAACCAATACTTATTCCGGCGCGACCTCGGCCAACGCCGGCGTCTTGAGCTTCCGAAACAAGGGAGCCCAATCGCCGGGTAGCTCCGTGACTGTCGCCGCCGGCGGTGCTGTAGCTCTTGGTGTGAAAGATGCCGATTCCAGTTTCTACAGCGCGGCGGATGTGGATGCTTTGTTCAACAACACCCCTCTCGCTGGTTTTTCCCTGGATGTGGGTTCAGGAGTCGGAATTGACACCACAGCGGGCGATTTCACCTATGCCACCAGCTTGAACGACACCGTGGCCCGCGCCCTCTACAAGGTGGGGCAGAACAATCTAACGCTCACGGGCACCAATGCCTACACCGGTCAGACCCAAATCCGCGAAGGTTCCATCAGCGTGGCCTCGCTTGCCACCAATCTTTCGACCACCCAGATCAATCTGGGGGCCGGAAACACGGCGGGCACGCTCATCTACACTGGCACGGGTGAGGAAACTTCGCGAACCATGAGGCTCGGCGGCACGGGCGGCGGTGGCACAATCACCCAGTCCGGCACCGGCCATTTGAAATTCACCGGCAACGTCACCTCAGCAGCAGTGGCCGGCAAGGTGCTTACCCTCAACGGCTCGACCGATGGATCTGGTGAAATCACAGGCGTGATCAGCAACGGCAGCGCCACCATCTACACCGGCGTCACCAAGGCAGGTTCCGGCACGTGGACGCTCTCAGGGGCCAATACTTACGGCAGGGCCGATGGCACCACTGCGGCCGGGAAAACCAACATCAATGGAGGAATTCTCGCCCTGGGGGCCACAGGCACCGTGGGTGCGTCGCTTGCCGCATCGGCGGTCGTCGTTAACAACAACGGCACTTTCGCCGTCACTCCAGGAGTCACCACCACCACGAACAACTCCATCGCCACCTCCGGCGGCACGACGCTGACCATGAATGCCGGCTCCGCTTTGACCATGGTCGATGGTTTCGCGAATGCCTTCAACGTGAACGGCACTACGAACTTCTTCGCCGGCAACCCCGGTGTCGCCCCTACCTTGAACTTTGAAGTCACTGGAACTAACGGAGTGTCCGACTCCATCGCGATCAGCGGTGACGCGTCCTTCACCAACGCGGGCTCTCTCATCAACATCACTCCCACCGAGCCGCTCACCATCGGCCACTCCTTCACCATCGCCACCGCCGCCTCGGGATTTAACTCGGCCAACACCTGGACACTCGGCAATGGCGGTGTCGCGAGTTTCGGCGCCACCGCCTACGGTCTCAGCCTGGTCAACAACGCCACCAGCAGCACCGTCACGGTGGTCAGCTCCACGCCTAACATTGCCTTCTATACAGGTGATCAGGGCACGACACTCAATGCCGACAATTCCGGCAACACCAACTGGTCCAGCGACTCCGCGGGGACTAACAACCTGACGGCCCAACCGTCCGCTCTCGCTGAAATGGTGTTCTCCGCGGACAATGCGGCGAATTTCATGATCGCGGAGCTCGGCCAGGACTTCTCGGTGAAATCCCTTACCTTCAATGACGCGGTGGGAGCCTCCGCAGTGACTTTGAACGACACCGCCGCTAACGGAAATAACACCCTGACCCTCGGTTCCGGCATCATCCTGGAAACCGACGCACCGGCCTCCACGATCAATGTTCCTGTCATCCTCGGGGCCGCCCAGACCTGGGTGAACTCGTCGGCTACGGGACCACTCACGGTCGGCGGATCCTTGACCAACGGCGGCTTCCCGCTTACCGTTTCCGGAGTTGGGAGCACCACCGTCAGCGGCATCATCAGCGGCGCAGGCGGATTGAGCGTGAACCCGGCCGACACGGATACGGGGTTGGTCGTTCTATCAGGAAATAATTCCTACTCCGGAGGTCTCAGCCTTCAAGCGGGCAGCCTGACGCTTCAGAATGACCAGAGCCTCGCCACTGGAAGCATCACGGTCGGCTCCAACCTGACCGCGAACTCGGCTCTAACCATCGACGCCGGGGCGAGCGTGGTTCTTGCCAGCGACAAGACCTTCCAGGTGGGCAACACCGGTACATCCGGGCTCAGCACCGTCGCCGCTTCCGCAACCGTCGCGGGGGCCGTGACCAACCCGGGTGCGCTCTACGTCGGGCGCCTGGGGAATCTGAACCTGACCAGTGGTGCAACCTGGGCGCAATCCGGCGACATGACGATCCAAGGCGCGGGCAACCTCACCGCCCAGATGATCATCGGAACCGGTGCCAGCCTGACATACTCCGGTGTCAATTCCATCAAGGTCCACCCCCCGACGGGCAACTTTGTAGGAATTTCCAGACTCACGGTTTCCGGATTGCTGACAACCAGCCAGGGATTTGAAGCGGTCAACGACTCCAGTGGAACTGCCACCGGTCAGGTCCTGCTCGACAACGGTACTCTCAAGCTCTCGGCCTCCATCCTGAACCTGTTCCTCGCGGATGGTTTTGGAGTGGATGCCACCAGGTTCGCGCTGGCCAACACCGGCACTATCGACACCAACGGATTCGATACGGCCGTCGCCCAGGTCATCACCGGCACCGGCGGCCTCACCAAGGAGGGTGGGGGACTTCTGACACTCACTGCAGCGAACACCTACACCGGCGATACCACGGTCAACACCGGCACACTTGAAATCGCCGATGACGCCCAACTCCGGTTCGTCACCGGTGACACCAGCAGCTCCGGCAACAACTTGCTCAGCGGTGACGGCACCGTCACTCTCAATGGCGACTTCGACATCAATACCGCCGCCACCGATGCGTCCGCTCTTGCCAACGGATCCTGGGTCATCGAAGACGCCACGTCGCTTCCCGCAGCTTATGGTGACAGTTTCACCGTCGTCGGTTGGAATGATGAAGGTGATGAAACCTGGACCAAGAGCGTGGGCACCAGGAACTACATCTTCAATGAACTCACCGGCACCGTGAGCATGATCGATACCGCTCCACCGGCCGATCCTTACACCACCTGGATCGACAGCTACACTCCAAACGCCTTGTTACCCGACGACGCCTCCAAGCTTCCGACTGCGGATCCCGATGGCGACGGCATCAGCAACCTGATGGAATTCGTGCTCGGTGGCAGCCCGGTCGTTTCCTCGTCGGCGATCCTGCCCACCCAGGCCATCGTCGGTTCGGATGTGGTGCTGAGCTATCAGCGCAGCGACGAATCGGAGTCGCCGGCGACCACCCAGGTCGGCCAATGGAGTACCAATCTCGGCACTTGGAACGATGTCACGCCGGTCCTGGTGAATGAGAACGGTGCCGGTCCCGACGACATGACGGTGACCGTGCCGATCAGCAATGAGGATGCAGGCAAGCTCTTCCTCCGTCTCAAGGTGGTGAAATAACCCGCACACGGGAATCTGCCCCTACCAAGCCACCGGCCGAAAAGCCGGTGGCTTTTTTATACCCCAGCGGGAAACGCAGGCAATTCTATCGGGCAAGACGGAAGAAATTCCCGCCAGCGGAAAAAGGCACTCCGACTTTCAGAACGCTCGTAGTGTTGCCGGCGGGAAGAGCGGAAAGTATCTGATATTGGCTGGTGGTGAGCCGCGTCCACTCCTGCAAATTGGCCGAGGATTGCAGATCGAAGTCCACTCCAAGGACCAGCGGATTGCGGACCTTTACGGAAAATGTGGCCATCGAACCAACCCAGCCGTCGCTGTTCATCACCGCCATGGCACTTGATGAATCCGCGGGGTTCGCACCCGACAGGGATTCGAAAAAATCCGCGAGCCCGTCCCCATCCAGATCCTCCCGGCCATCGCGGCTGAGCGTAGTGAAGTGATGGAGCTCCCAGTTGTCGTCCATCTTGTCATGGTCGCCGTCCGTAAATGGATCGAGAAAATCGCTGATGCCGTCGTGATCACGGTCGGTGGTTCCCTCGACGGAATCGGGTACTCCGTCGCCATCGCTGTCGGTGTCGAGCCAATTGGCGAGGCCGTCGCCATCGTCATCGGCCGTGCCTTCGAGTGAGTCTGATAGGCCGTCGCCATCGCTGTCAGTCAGGGTGAGGATCCATTGCGGGTCGAGTGCCTTCGGGCTGCTGGTTTCATCCGCTTCCGATGCTCCCCCGAGTTGGCCGTCGGAATTGCTGCCAAGGCCCCGGAGCGAATCGTCCGGGAGTTCGAACAAGGTGAAATTCCATCCACAGGCGATGCGAAGGACGGCCTGGCCGAGGGGGATCGATGAGGGGGAAGGAATCGTCACCGGCGAAGCCGCGCCACCGCCGCACTGGCCTTCGTAATTGCGGCCCCACAGGAACGCGCCACCACCGGTGACGACCGCCGCCGAGTGGTGCGCGCCGGCGGCGAG
>JBGSTM010000329.1:0-1638 GCA_041736495.1 Akkermansiaceae bacterium | reverse complement strand
TCCAACGCACGGAGTGTTTCTGTGGATTCGGTGGTCAGTTCGTGATTGTCACCGGGTAGATAGCCGAGATTGAACATCACGACTGCGACGGATCCGGAGGCGGCGTGGTTTCCCATCTGCGCATGGGACTCTTGGAAAAACTCCACCCAGGCCGACTCCCCTACCCGCTCTCGGGCGGATGTTAGCGCGGCTTCCTGCACGTCGAAGGCGAGCACTTTTCCCGTCGGGCCGACACAATCGGCTAGAAACAACGTGTCGTGGCCGTTTCCCGCCGTCGCGTCGATCACGAGATCGCCCGGGCGGATCATGGGCCACAAGATTTCCTGCGCCAGGGCCGTGGGACGCGGTGGAAACAACGGATCGGAATCAGCGGGAGTCATCGCCCGGAGATTGTTCGAGAAATTTCCGGATGTCCACGTCCGGCTCGGGTGCCGTGCCGTCGATGAGCCATTCGGCGAGCCGCCGGGCCATGCCGGGCGCGTAGAGCGAGCCTTTCGAGCCGAGCGCGTTGAACATCCAGCCACCATCGGCTAGAGGACCGATCAACGGTTGGCTGCGACGCAGGATCGGCCGCACTCCGGCTTCGTGACCGACCACTTCGAACGCCTCGCCACCGAGACGACTCGCGATTTCCTCCACCCGCAGTCGGCCAGCGGCGGTTGGGAGATCATCGAGTTCGTTCCATTCGTAGGTGGAGCCGATTTTAAAAAGTCCCCCGCCCTGCGGCACCAACCAGCCGCCCGCGCCGATGCGGATTCGCTGCTCGTCCCAGCCGTTAGCGCGCACGGTTAGAATCTCGCCCTTCGCGCAGCGGTGTGAGCCGTAGCGCCCCGTCATCAAACCGACCGCGCCGTCGCAGCGGATCGTTCCCGCGGACGAATCATTTCTGGTCTGGAAACGGGCTCCGAAAAACTCCCGCGAGCCGTCGAGAAACGCCCGCGTGTCCAACCGCCCCCCACCCCGGACTTCCACCGCTCCGACCCAACCGGGTGGCGCGAGGATTTCCCGGGCTATCCACGGCGTAACGTCGGGCGAGTCCAGCTTCGAGGTGATTTTCCGCCATTCCTTTTCCGATCCCGCGAGGCGGAGCACCGGAAACGGATACCACACCTGCCGGCCGATGGATTTCTCCACCTCGGCATAGAACGCCAGCGCCTCGGGCAAAAATTCCGCGATGCGCCAGCTGGGCTCGAAATTTTTCCCGGTGATCGGATTCACCATCCCGGCGGCGACTCGCGAACTGCCACCCGTGCCGCCATCCACCAGCGTGAACTCCACCCCGCGCTTCCAGAGTTGCCACGCGAGGCAAGTCCCGGCGAGGCCTTGTCCGACGATGGTTCTCACTTCGGCATGAGCTCCTCATTCGGGTCCACCCACGCCGGATCGTGCGCCTTGGCGTAGTTGAACAGGTGTTTGTGCAGATACGGCACGAACGCAGCCTGCTGCTCCTTCGGCAGTTTCGCGACAATCGTGTCGTTGAGCGCCCGCATCAGCTTTTGCATCAGGTGCAGCGTGAGTTGGCGGCCTTTGCGGGCTTTTTGCACCTGCTTGTGGTTCAGTTGCTCGGGGGAAACTTCCACCAATTCATGATTGGTAATGTTCCAGCGGACCATCAAGCCGTCGAGCGGCTGCGGTCCG
>JBGSTM010000317.1:0-7417 GCA_041736495.1 Akkermansiaceae bacterium | reverse complement strand
AGCGCGGATGGCGCCAGCCATGCAGCGACCGCTATGATCGCCAGGCAGAACGCCGCAGCCAGCCAAGGTGCAATCAGGTAGGCGAGTGCCACCGCAACCAGCAGCCCGGTGCGCATGAGCTTGAGTAGCGCGTCGAGGGTGGAGAACGGTGAAAGGATGATCAGCACGTTGATCGCATGGCTGCACACCCAGACCATCAGGAACGCCACCACCGCCAGCGGCACCATCAACCACGCCGCATCGAGCGTGGCCAGGCCGGGATCGAGAATCGACGCCTTGGGCAGGGCGATGTCCCGCCCTGACTGGAAATGTTTCACCATCTCCTCCGCGATCAAGGGCACAAAGGCGGTGCTGGCCACCAGGGCGCTTGCCTTGTTTTCAAACAACTCCACCATGTCGAAGGGTTTTTTCAAAATCCCAGGCACCGCAGTGCCCAGCGAATCCTTGAGAAAGCACAGTGACAACAATGCGAAACCCGTGCCCCACGCCCACGGTTGCGCATACCATGGCAGCGCCGCACGGCCTTCCACTGGAGTTCTCCAATAGCGCCAAGCGCCCACCGAACTCACGCCTAACAACGGAGAAATGGCCACGCCAGTGATTTCCGTAATTCCCTGGCTGAGGGTCACTCCGGGCACGTAATCCGCTTTTGAAACCTCCTGCGCCGCCGCCGGTGACACGGCAACCATCCAAAGGAGCAAGCAAAGCACGGCGCGGATTCCATTCATGCCGGATTCAATATCATCCGGGCGACAGTCTGTCCACCATCTGACTGCCGCGTCGGCATCGAACAGAATCATCAACTCCGTCAGCCCTTCGCCAAGGCGACGACTTTTTCCTGCTTCGATTTCACGACACCGCCGGGCTGTTCCAGCGTGATCACAAAAGCCTGAGGATTGGATAGAGCCAGCTTCGCGGAAATCGGGATGACGACCGGCGAGCCGTCGGAAGGAATGTCGAACACTCCACCGTCCACCGGGGCCTCATCGCGTTTCGGATCGACGATCCAGAGTTGATATTGGGCAGTGCCGGGATCGTTCGCCGGGATGCCGCTGAGCGTCATGAAGCCTTGTTGGAGCTGGTCACTCCACACCACCTTGCCACCCGCATCCTTGAAATCTCCCAGACCTTCGAATTTGCGTTCGATCAGATCACGCGCCTCGGTGCGCAAACGGAGTTCAGCTTGCGCAGGAGAAACCTGTGATTCCCGCTGCGAGCCGAGCGCCGCGATGAGGGCCACCGCGGCCGCGGCGGCCCAACCGGTGAGCGGGCTTCCCAGAATTTTCCGCCAGGCGGGAACTTCAGGCACCACCACGTTCAGCGGCCTCGCCACGGAAATCTCTGCCGCACACTGCCGTAAACGCGCGGTCAACCCGGCGGGCATCGGTTCGATCGAACCTTGCAGGGCATCGACCTCGAGGGAAGCCGCCAGCAGTTCGAACGCGAGATCCGGATCGATGCCCAGCTGCTCGCCAAGTGCGGCCAGCTCGCGCTCTTCATCACGACTCAGATCGCCCAGTGCGCGGCCGGCGCTGAGCTCCTCAAAACGGTTCATGGGATCGTCCTGGATCATGATGCCGAGCTTCGGTTAGGGGTTGAAATGCGCTGGAGCTGCTCGCGCAGCGTGATGAGGCCGCGGCGAAGGCGGGTCTTGACGGTCCCGAGCGGCAAGCCGGTCTTCGCGGCGATTTCAGGATGGGTGTATCCATCTTCAAAGAACAAATCGAAGAGTTGGCGGGTCTCGGCGGGAAAACCGGCGAGAGAGGATTTAACAGTCTCCGGGTCACAGACCACTGAGGATTTTTCCATTTCCGGCAGCGGAACCGACTCGGCGGCGGACAGCTGCTCGAAGTCCGGCTTGCGGCCCTGGCGGCGAAGATAGTCGATCGCGCGACGACGGGCGACGAGTCCGACAAAAGTGGTTTCGGAGGCAATGGCTGGATTGAAGGTGTGCGACTTTTTCCAAATCTCGATGAAAACTTCCTGCACGAGATCCTCCGCTTCGGCGTGATTCCTGATATATCGGCGGGCAATCGCCCACACGATGCCGCCGAACCGCGAAAGGCAGAGGTCCATGGCCTGGGACTCCCCGGCTGCGACTCGCGGCAGCAGAAGGTCGTCTGATGTTAGTGTCTGTGAATTCACCGGTCGGGTCGAACCATAGTTGGCATCGGCGCTTTGTCCAAAACTTCCTGCAACGCACTCCATTGGCTCCAGGAGTCGTGCTGTCAGATAACGGAAAAACCCTCCGGTTCCAGGCCCTGAACGCCCGGCCCCGGAGAGTTGTGAGGATTGTCAACTGACAGGGAACGGTCACTTGTCGGCAGGCGGCATCAGGACGGTGTCGATGATATGGATGGTTCCGTTGGTGCACTTCACGTCGGCAGTGGTCACCTTCGACTTGTTGAGGAAGAGCGCGCCGTCCTTCACTTCAAGCTTGAGCTCCTTCTTGTTGAGGGCGGTGGCTTCCGTGAGCTTCATGGCGGCGGCGGCATCGACATCGCCGGCGACGACATGATAGGTGAGGATATCGACGAGCTTGGCCTTATTCTCCGGCTTGAGCAGCATCTCCACCGTGCCGGCGGGAAGCTTGGCAAACGCCTCGTCGGTCGGGGCGAAGACCGTGAACGGCCCGGTTCCTTTCAAGGTGTCGACAAGTCCCGCGGCACCCAGGGCGGCGGCAAGGGTCTTGAACGATCCCGCGGCGACGGCGGTATCGACGATGTCCTTCTTCTCCGCAGCGGAGACCGATGCGCTGGAGAAGGTGGCCAGCGCGAGAAGGCAGGCGATGGATTTGAAGAGAGGTCTGATGGTTTTCATGATGTTGGTTAGTTCGAGGTTTGGTTTTCGAATCGGGATCCAGTAGCGGACCGCGGTTTCATGAAGGGCTTCGCCGGAGACGGAAAATTGGATTCAACTATTTTCCAAAGATGTCCGTCCTAGCAGCCTGAGACAAAAAAGAGGCCGCCGGTTTTCACCAGCGGCCTCGGGTCAATCAGGATCAATCCGTCGGATTATTCCTCGGGAGCGCCTTGGGGGCCGCCTGGGCCGCCTTGGGGCATCGGGAACGGCATGCCGCCTTCAGGAGCCGGTGGGGCATCCTTGATGTCGACAAGTTCGAGTTCGAAGATCAAGGCGCTGTTAGGCGCGATTTCGGCGCTGCGACGCTCTTCGCCATAGGCAAGTTCGCTTGGCAGATAGACCTTCCATTTCGCACCGACCGGCATGGTGGTGAGAGCCTCCTTGAAGCCCGGAACCACCTGCAGGGTCATCGGCACCGGTTCGCCGGCAGGCGACGCGTCGAATTCCTTGCCGTCGATGAGGGTGCCCTTGTAGTTCACCATGAACTGTTTGTTGTCCTCTTCGCCTTCCTTGGGAGCGACGTATTTCTTGTCGCCGCCCTTGGTGATGACTTCGTATTGGAGGCCGCTCTTGGTGGTCGTAACGCCTTCGCGCTTCGCGTTTTCCGCAAGGAATTTTTTCCCGGCTTCAAGGTTGGCGGCTGCGGTCTCCTTTTCACGGCCCTGGAGCATTTCGCCGAGGGCCTCCATGGCGGCCTGCAACTTTGCTTCTTCCAGCTCGGGCTTGCCACCCTTGATGGCGGCCATGAAACCCTTGAGGAAAGTTTCTGGATCGAGGTCGTCAGCACCGACACCGAACTTGCCGAACTGTTGGGCGAATCCGCCGCCGGTGCGGAATCCAAGGGCGTAGGACGAATCCGACTTCACGACCGCAGGATCGAGCTTCGGCTTGGCGGGAACCTCGACGGGTGGCGTGGTGGCCTCGGCCTTGGCGGGTTCGGCAGCAGGTGTCTGGGCGGATGCGGTGGCGAAAAGACCGAGGACTAGAGCGCCGGGGATGAATTTACGGATCATATGTTTGGTGGAAAGGCGCGAAAATTAAGCGGGGTTATCCAGCCTGTCCAGAACGGTTTTTCGGCGTGGAATGGCGTTTGCGGCCCACTCCCCGCCGCGTTTTCCGGGCGAATTGCTAACGTCCGTATTTCCCCGCCGCAATGCGGATGCGTTGCAAATCCACATCGGAATGGCCGAGGATGGCGAGTTGGTTGCACAGGTTCCGAATGATCTGCGGAGCTTCCTGATCCCCTCCCCCTTCGCTCAGTCCGCGGGCGTAGCCTTCCACGCTTCCGAGTCTGACGACGGGATCGCTGTAGAGAGAGAGCGCCCCCCGCAGCTGCATCAGGCTCTCACGCTGGCTCGTGCGGGCCGCGCGGCTGACCGTGTCGATGATTAGCTTCTCCCGCACGGCCGGGTCCGGGATGCGGTTCAGACTTTCCGCCAGATCATCCGAAACCGGGAAACCGGTTCGAAGCAGCTCGTCGATGAGGTTTTTGTCAGGTTCCGCGGCCAGAAGCTGCTGGCCAAGCGCGGCAGCAGCGAATTGATCGTAGTCGGTTTCCGGGATGTTGGCGTGAAGGTCCTTCATGAACTTTTCAAGCGTGTTGTAGGGCAGCTTCATCCCGTCCTTGCCGATGCAATGGGTGAAATAGAAATTCGCCGCCGCCTGCGGGTCCGAGCGGGTCCACTCGCTGAAAAAGTTCATGGGATAGACATTCGGCGGCCTGTTTTTGTTGGCCTTGGCCATTTGGAGCGTCGCGTCGGCGAATCCGGCATAGTCGAAGTTTTGGTCGAAGCGGGCGAGTCCACCGGAGTAGCCTCCATCCGACGGCTGGACGTGGCCTAACAGGCAGATCGCTGTCCCGGTGCTCATCGATTCATACCCCATCATCAGATTGCCAGCGTATGATCCGATTTCTTCGGGGGTGAAACCCCTTGCTTTGAACAGATCCAACTGGTCTCTCACAGGCGAGTCTTTCATCCCTGCGCTGATCGCACGGCGATAGTTTGCAGCCCGTTCCGACCCGTCCATCGTTTGATCGATCCAGTCCAGTGTTCTCTCCAGATTTTTCTCCGCCATGGCGTCGATCACTCCAAGAATCGCAAGCTTTTCCTCGCCTTTTATCCCGGCATACCCACCGCTTGATTTGAGCAGGGCCGCGGCAAGCGCTTCGAGATAGGCGAAGTCCTTGCCGGGATCCTTCCCGTCGATTTGGAAGTTCCGATCCTTGATGGCCTGAAGTTCCTCCGCGAAGCGAGAAGGGCTGGCAGTAGCCGGCCGGGGTGGACGCGGCCTCTCCAGCGCGATTTCCCGGCCGTTTCCGCGAGGCGTTTCCGGCTGCGGCTTGAGACACCAGACAAGGACGCCACCGATCAGAATACCGGCTGCTAGAGTTACCAAGAAGAGGGCTAACTTCATCTGGCGCATGATAGAGAACCTGACGGTTTCCATCCCGCTGTCACGCATTTCCTAGCAACAACCAGCGGGGGCGCAAGCCGGGGCACCGGTCGGGCTGGCGGGATGCGTGTGGTCCTGCTGCGGAGCCGTCATTGCGGGATTCGGTTCGAGAGTTTCGAGGCCGAGCTTGGCGAGCAGCTTGCGATCCGCCTCGGAAGTCGGGTTTTCGCCGGTGAGGAGTTTTTCGCCGTAGAAAATCGAGTTAGCTCCGGCGTAGAAACACAGGGCCTGGACTTCATCCGAGAGCCGGTCCCGCCCCGCGGAGAGGCGGACCTTGGCGGTGGGCACCGCGATGCGGGCGCAGGCGATCATGCGCACGAGGTCGAAGGGATCCACCTGCGGGTTGTGCGCCATCGGGGTGCCGGGCATGGGCATGAGCGAGTTGATTGGCACGCTCTCGGGGTGCGGGTTGAAATTGGAAATGACCTCCAGCAGCCGGAGACGGTCGGTGATGGTCTCGCTGAGACCGAGGATGCCGCCGCAGCAGACGGAAATGCCGGCGTCCTGCACGTTGCGGATCGTCCGCAGGCGGTCGGCGTAGGTGTGGCTGGAGACGATGTTCGGATAGTGTTCCGGTGAGGTGTCGAGATTGTGGTTGTAGGCGTTTACTCCGGCATCGCGGAGTTGCACCGCCTCCTCCGGGCCGAGTTCGCCGAGCGTGACGCAGACTTCCATGTCGAGCGTGGCGACCTCGCGGACGATATCGAGCACCTGCTCGAACTTGGGAGTGCCTCCGCGCACGCCCTTCCAGGCCGCGCCCATGCAGAAGCGGGTGGAGCCGGAGTTTTTGGCATCGCGGGCGTGCTTCATGACCTCTTCCTTTTCGAGCAGGACCTGGGATTCCAGCTCCGTCTTGTAATGTGCGGATTGGGCGCAATACGAGCAGTCCTCGGAACAACCGCCGGTCTTGATGGAAAGGAGCGTGCAAAGCTGGATTTTGCCATCCGGGAAATGCTTTTCGTGCACCTCGTGCGAGCGCTTGAGGAGATCGAAAAACGGCAGGGAGTGGAGCTCTTGGAGATCGGCGAGTGTCATGATTTTTGAAGTCGTGGAGGCGAGTGAGCCTCCAAAAACTCCTGTTGGAAAGAAGATAGCAACATGGGGGAAGCGAAAAGCAGGATACTCCCCGGCCGGCAAAACGCAAAAAACCGCAGACGGTCGGTAGCCATCTGCGGTGGTTGGATGCGCCGGTCATCAAATGGACCGGTCCGCCTTATTCAGCTGGTGGAGCTGGTGGAGCGGTCGGAGGAGCAGCGGGTCCGCCTTTGCCATCAGGACCACCGGGACCCCGTCTTCCACCCGGGCCGCCAGGTCCGCCTCCCATCGGGATTTCCTCGCCGGCGTCGCGCGCGGCCTTGATTTCATCCGGGCTGAGCTTGCCGTTTTTATCGGCATCGTATTTGGCGAGCATGGCGGCGTGTTTTGCCTCGCGGTCGGCCTTCATGGCTGCCATCTCGTCGTCGGAGAGCTTGCCGTCGCCGTCCTTGTCAAACTGCTTGAGCATTTCCGCCTTGCGGGCCTCCATCATGGCCTTGCGCTCGTCAGGGGAAATCTTGCCGTCCTTGTCGTTGTCGAATTTCTCGAGAATGGCGGCAGGAACCTCACGTTGCGGACGGTTCGGCTTTTTCGGGGCGGCGGCATCTTCGGCGACGGCGAAAGTGCAGGTCCCGATGAGGGCGCTTAGGGCGATGAGATTGGTATTTTTCATAATTGGTAGTTGGTTTGGGGAATGGAGGCCGTTCCCGGTCTCGTGTGGTCATCCAACCTTGAGTGTCAAAAAGAGTTGCGCGACTTCTGATGAATGAGTTGCCACGCCCGCCGGAGCCGTCTTGGATTCGCCCGAGAAATGGCCGATACTCCGACTCCTCCCGTGCAATCGAAAGCGATGGTCTTCGCCCGCCGGAGTGGCAGCACGCTTTTCCTGTGGGCGCTGGTCACCGGCATTTTCCTCAGCGGCCGGTCATGGGCGTTTCTGGGGCTCATCGGAGGACTGACGATGATCGCGATGGTCGAGTATTTCCGGATGCTGCGCGCGGCGTCGGTGAGGTGCTTTCCGCGGTTCGGCATCCTGGTCGCGGCGATCTACAGCGGCTGTCTCTAC
>JBGSTM010000314.1:0-10077 GCA_041736495.1 Akkermansiaceae bacterium | reverse complement strand
TGGAAGTCGCCTCGCGTTCGCGCGGCACGCCGCGGGTGGCGAACGCAGTGCTGCGCTGGGTGCGGGATTTCGCGCAGGTCCGGGGGGAAGGCGTCATCGACGGAAAAATCGCGGATGCGGCGCTGGCGATGATCGAGATCGACTCGCAGGGGCTGGACGAAATGGACAAGCGCCTGCTGGAAGTCCTGATCTACAAATTCAACGGCGGCCCGGTCGGCCTGAACTCGCTCGCCGTCGCTGTAGGCGAGGACGCGGCGACCCTCGAGGAAGTGCACGAGCCGTTTCTCATCATGCAGGGATTCCTCATGCGCACCCCGCGCGGGCGCACGGCGCTGCCCGCAGCTTATGTGAAAATCGGTGCACCGGTGCCTGCGCCCCGGCCTGAAGAGCCTGGCTTGTTTTGACCTGATCGCTAATTGGCGTCCCCCCCTCAAACCTAACCGCTCATCGCGGGTTTTTCACTTGAATGGATTCACAACGCGAACTCCGCCGTAGTCCTGGCCGTGGTTCAAGTCCTCGGTGAGCAACTCACGCGCGCCGCTGGCCTGGGCCGCGGCGAGGATCATCGCGTCCCAAAGCGAGAGTTGCCAACGGGCCTGGAGGGAAAGTCCGAGACGAAAAATGGCGAGCGTATTGTCGATGATCGGCCAATGGGAAAAATCGTCAATCAGTGCGGAGGCTTCCTCCACGGGGTGGCCTTTGCGGACGAAATTGAAATGGAATTCCTGCAGCACCTGCACGCTGATAGCGGTGCGCCCGGGCTGTAGCCATGCTTGCTCGATGAGGGATTGGGCGATCTGGCGTTTTTCCGGGGCGTCCAGATCGTAGCCATAAAGCAGGATATTCGTATCCAGAAACCGTTCAGCGGGCATGGGCTTGATCGCGGGTGACAGGCCGTCCGCCGAGGTGGTAACCCTGGCGGAGACGGGCAAGCGCATTGGCAGGAGGCGGGGCGGGCGCTTCCTCACGTAAAACGGTTTCCAGACCTTCAATGATGAGATTCTTGATGGAGGTCCGGCGCCGCGCCGCAGCGATTTTCGTCCGCTCAAGAATACTATCAGGCAAATCAACGGTCGTTTTCATGAAGCAGTAAATGAGTGAATATGGTTCCATGTCAAGCGAGAGTCTTGACATGGTGTCAGCTCCGCAGCCTTCGGTGGAGAACCCAGGCCTGCAGGCTGGGTGAGAATGTGTCTTCACTTGGACTGGACCGGAGAGAGGTCGGTTTTTGGGGGATGGGAGAGGATGAATGAATGAAAGCCGGATTGAAATTTGCATTACGGCCAGCCGGGGTGCGCTTCGCGTCGTTTCGATGCCTGCTAGCGCAGACTCTGGATTGCGGTCCTTGGGGAGGTTCTTTGGTTTCTCTTGGGCGATTCTTTGGCTTTTCGCTTCGCGGGCGGGCTGGAAGGCCGCGATCCGGGAAGATCACCGCCCTACGGTCGGCAGAGTCGGTGCCGCCGGGCGAGGGGCGCGGGTTCCGTGGAAATTTCGGATCGCCGGATATGGAGCTCGTCTGAAAAACTCCGCGTGTGACCTGCAAACGCCTTCTCGGATCCGCAACGACGCTTTTCCCGCTTTGGATCGTGCTCGGCTGCGCATGGGCCTGGAACGAACCTGCGGCGTGGACTTGGTTTCGCCCGCACATCGAGGTCGGACTGGGTGTGATCATGCTGGGGATGGGCCTCACCTTGCGCTTCTCCGACTTCGCCGCCGTCGCCCGCGACCCGAAAAACGTCGCTCTCGGCGTGGCGGCGCAGTTTCTCATCATGCCTGCTGCCGGATGGCTCATCGCCCGCGTGTTCCAGCTGGAGACCGGTCTCGCGATCGGCCTGATCCTCGTCGCGTGTTGTCCCGGCGGGACGGCGTCGAACGTGATCTGTTACCTGGCCAAGGCAAACGTCCCGCTCAGCGTGTTGCTCACGATGTGCTCCACCGTGGTCGCCATTTTCGCCACTCCCCTCCTCACCCGATGGCTCGCCGGGGCATGGTTGCCCGTGGATGCCGCCGCGCTTTTCAAATCGATGCTCGTCGTCGTGCTGCTGCCACTCGTATGCGGTGTGACTGCTAACAGCCTGATGGAGAAAATGAAACAGCCGGGAAAAATCCGCAGCTGGGTGGATGCCATCGGCCCCTTGCTCAGCGCCTTGGTCGTCGTACTGATCGTCGGCTGCATCGTGGCCTCAAAAAAGCAGGAGATCGCCCGCGCGGCGCTGCCACTTTTCGTTTCGGTGTTTTTGCTGCATCTGATCGGATTCGTCGCAGGATACTTTTTTGCCTGGGCAAGCGGCTGCAAGGAGGCTCTGCGCCGCACGATTTCCATCGAAGTTGGGATGCAGAACAGCGGACTTGGCGCCGCGCTCGCCACCCGACACTTCCCCCATCTTGCGCTCGCCCCGGTCCCGGCGGCGATCTCGGCGGTTTACCATTGCCTGATCGGCAGCCTGCTGGCCGCCTGGTGGCGATCCCGTCCGCTGGATTCGGAAAATCCGGCCGATTTCGTGGCTGATTCGAAGTGACGGATCACCAGGAAACCAAAAACGCCGAACGGAGTAGGGATGGTTTCGGTTCCGACGATCAGGCGGCTTTGCTTGGGGCACGGTGCCTGGGGATCCCAAATGCATGGGACCACAGGACAAAAGCTTGTTTTGACCGGGTGCCGTTGCAAAGTTGCGCCACCATGAACCTCATCGTCAAAGAAACCATTGACCGCTGCCGTGCGGCGGGCCTCCGCCGGACCAAGGCGCTTGAGGAACTGCTGACCACGCTGTTGGAAAGCAAGCGGCCGATGACCCTCTCCGAGCTCGCCACCTCCCCGCGCCTCACCGACCAGTGCGACAAGGCCACGGTGTTCCGCCTGCTCCAGCGCCTGACGGAACACGGCATGGTTCGCCGGCTGGGCCTGCACGAACGGGCCGCGTATTTCACCCTGATCGTCCCGGGGAAACACAGCGACTATCTGATTTGCACCAGCTGCGGCAGCATCGAGCCGATCAAGGCGCCGTGTCCGGTGCACCAGTTGGAGGATGAGATCCGTGAGAAGACGGGATTTAGAAATCTCTATCACGAACTGGAGTTTTTCGGCGTGTGTCCGAAGTGCGCGTGAGCGCCGCCGGACCGCGTGTCCCCGGACTCACTTGAGAAAGGGAGGCCAAACGAGCACGCCATCCGGTCCTTCGCTTTGGCGTTTCTTTCGCGTGCGAGTTCGGAGGCTCGCGGTCCGAAAGAGTTGACGCACCGCCGAATCCCTGCCACATGCGCCGCGAGATGCATTCCGTTGCCCGACTCCGAGTCAAACTTCCTGTCGCCATGATTTGGCGGCACGGGTTGGCGTGTGGAGTCTGAGCGGAACCATTTCCCCCACTCTCCGGAACGCCAGTCCTACGGCCGGTTCCGGGAGTCTCAAGCGAGTCCCGCCTGTCGTCCGGACGTTCCGGTTTCCAACAGAAACCGACATGCACTTGAAAAACGATGACACCTTCGACCGCCGCAGCGTGATGCTCATGCTGGGATCGGTGGTCCTTTTTGCCGCGAACACGCTGCTGATCCGCGCGGTGGCGCTGCACACACCCGCGGCGGACGGCTGGGTGGCGATCCTGTTCCGCGGTGCGGTCGGGCTGGTGGTGGTTTACGCACTCTTCGGCCGTGGCCGCGGGCTGGATCTCAAGCGGATGTTCAGCGGCAAGTTGATCACCATCCGGGGTGTCATCGGGGCGCTGAGCACCATCGCCTTTTACATCACCATCATCCACCTCGGGGCTGGCCGCGCGGTGATCCTGAACCTGACCTATCCGATCTTCGCCTCGGTGATCGCCGCGATCTGGCTCAAGGAAAAACTCAGCCGCCCGGCGATGGTGTGGATGCTGGTGGGCTTCTGCGGGCTGGTGGTTTTCCTGAGTGATGACGGTCAGTTGCTGCGGCCTTCGGCCTACGATTTGCTCGCAATCGCTGGCGCGATCGGCTCGGGCTGGGTGGTGGTGATCATCCGCCGCCTGCGACACGAAGAACACCCGGCGACGATTTACGCGTCTCAGGCGTTTTACGGGCTGGTCATCGCCGCGCCGGCCGCGGTGAAACTCCCGCATCTGCCGCCCTCGGCGTGGCTCTGGCTGACGGCGGGCGCGGTGATCGTGACCGCCGCGCAGTTGATCATGACCCGGGCCTATCAGTTCATGTCGGTTTCCCGTGGATCCTCGCTGCAAATGTTGTTACCGCTGGCGACGGCGGTGGGTGGATTCGTGTTTTTCGGCGAATCATTCCACCGCGTGGAAATCCTGGGAGGCCTGTTGACCCTGCTTGCCACCTGGAGGGTCGTGGTTTCACGCTGAGAAATTTTCGCTTCGCGGGTGAAACGATGGGTGCGTAGAGTCCGCGCATGCTGTGCCCTTACTGCCAGACACCCCAGCAAGCCGCCGCTCCCGAGTGCCCGGCCTGCCGGCTGAGCTATCCACGGACAAGTGCCCTGGTGGGTGCCGTTCCACGGCTCGCCCCGGTGGTGGCGGACACGACCCGTTCGCTCACGCAGCCGGAGCAGCAGAAGCTGAAACAGCAGATTTCCCGCATCCAGCGGCGTTTTCCGCAACTCGTGCTGCAGGTGGTGATGCACGAGTTTCCGGCGGAGCATCCGTTTTCGATGCACGTGTTCTGGCTCTTCAATGCCGCAAACTTCGCCGGGGACAGCCGCCGGGGAAAAGACAACCACGCGCTGCTGCTCGCGCTCGATCCCATCCGCGGCGAGGCGGCCATCATGCCGGGCTATGGGCTGGAGCCGTTCCTGCAACGCGAAGCACTGGACCACCTGCTGGAACTCGCCGGCCCGGCCTGGGAAAACCAACAATGGGCGGACGGCCTTTCACGGGTCTTGGATGGATTTGATAAACTTCTGGAATCCATCGCACTCCCGGAGGAGGTTGCCGCCAAGCGAAACGGCGAATTCTAGCCGGCCAGCCAACCTTGATCCCATGCCTCCCCTGCCCCGCAAACTCCTCATCATCGGCGGCGGATTCGCCGGCCTCGAATGCGCCAGCCGCCTCGCCAACGACGACCGCTTCGAAATCACGCTCGTCGACCGCACCAACCACCACCTTTTCCAGCCGCTGCTCTATCAAGTCGCCACCGCCTCGCTCGCCGGACCGGACATCGCCCGCTCGATCCGCCAGATCCTCGCCAAGGCCACGAACGTCACCGTCCTGATGGACGAAATTTCCGCCATCGACGCCGCCGGAAAAACCGCCTCCGGCATTTCCGGTGCCGTTTATTCCTTCGACTTCCTCCTGCTCGCCGCCGGCGCACGCACCGGTTATTTCGGCAACGACACGTGGGCGGCGCACAGCCTCGGACTCAAGTCCCTCGCCGACGCCCAGAACATCCGCCGCACCGTTCTATCCAATCTCGAACGCGCGGAACTCACCACCGACGAGACCGAACGCAAGCGCCTGATGACCGTCGCCATCGTCGGCGGCGGACCGACCGGAGTCGAACTGGCAGGTGCTTTCGCCGATCTCGTGCATCGGTCGCTGAAGTCGAATTTCCGCCGCATCGACACCAGCAAGCTTCGCATCATCCTCATCGAGGGTTCCGAAAACGTGCTCGAAGCCTACGATCCCGACCAATGCGCTTACGCCCGGAAGCGCTTGGAAAAACTCGGTGTCGAAGTCCGCAACAACACCCGCGTCACCAACGTCCGCGACGGCGTGCTCGACTTCAAAGACGGCACCGTGCTCGAAGCCGCCGCCATCATCTGGGCCGCCGGCATCGCCGCCAATCCGCTCACCGCCACTCTCGGCGTGCCCATGGACCGCGGCGGACGCATCACGCCGAATCCCGATCTATCCGTTCCCGGCCACCCCCACATCTTCCTCGCCGGCGACCTCGTCAGCATGAAGGACTGCGACGGTCAAATGGTCCCCGGCGTCGCCCCCGCCGCGGTGCAGATGGGTGCCCACGTCGCCAAAGTGCTCAAGGGCGACCTTGAGAACGCGACGACCCGCCCGCCGTTCGACTACTTCGACAAGGGCATGATGGCCATCATCGGGAAAAACTACGCCGTCGTGAAAGCCGGCGGTTTCCGTCTCCAGGGATTCATCGCCTGGCTTGCGTGGCTTTTCATCCACATCACCTTCCTCGTCGGTTTCAAAAGCAAACTCTCCGTCCTGCTAGGCTGGGCCTATTCCTACATCGTCAACAATCCCGAAGCCCGCATCATCGTCAATCCGCCCACCGCCTATTCCCCGGACAAGGCGCCACTGGGCTGAGCCGGGTCATGGAATTGAAATCGCGGTCGAGCCGTCATCGGCCCTCAGCGTGGGAATTTGTGGTTCCCATCCCGCATCGGCTGTCTATTTTGCCCCGGTGAACCGAGAATCCGCCATCCAAATCCCCTTCCGCCGCGAGCGTTGGGCGCTTGGCCTGCTGATGTTCCTGCTCGGCGGCTGCGGACTCGCCTACGAATACACCCTCAGCAAGATCGCCTCCGACCTGCTTGGAAACTCGGTGCAGCAGTGGGCGACGATGATCGCGACGATGCTCTTCGCGATGGGCCTCGGCGCGGACGTGCAGAAACACACGCCCACGAATGTGCTGGCCGACCGCCTGATCACCACGCAAGTGATGCTCGCGGTGCTCGGCGGATTTGGCCCGCTCATCATGATTCACGGCTTCGCGCTGCTGCCGCAGCTCTACATCATCATCCAGTATTCGCTGGCGTTCGGCGTCGGCATGCTCATCGGCTACGAAATCCCGCTGATGATGCGCATCAACGAGGAGGACGAGCCGGACATGCGCATCAATCTCTCGCAGGTGCTCAAGATGGACTACATCGGCGCACTGGTGGGAGCGCTGCTCTGGACATTTCTGCTGGTTCGTTATCTTAGCATCGACCGGATCAGCTTCGTTGTCGGGCTCGCGACGATGGCTTCCGCGATTCTCTGCTGGTTTCTCTATCGGAATCGCCTGTCCCGCCCGCGCACCCGACTGTTGGAAATCATCGGCGGTGTGGCGCTGGTGACCGTGGGGCTAATTCTCGGCCGGAGCCTAACCGTGAAAGCCGAGCAGTTCCTCTACCGCGATCCCGTCGTCACCTCCATCACCTCGCCGTTCCAACACATCGTCCTCACCAAAAACCGCATCGACAACGTCCGCTGTTATATCAACGGCCACCTGCAGTTCAACGAAGCGGACGAGCACATCTATCACGAAAACCTCGTCCACCCGGCGATGCATCTCGCCGACCGCCGTGAAAGGATCCTGATCCTCGGCGGCGGCGACGGACTGGCCCTGCGCGAGGTCTTGAAATACCCGGAAGTCCGAGCGGTCACGCTGGTCGATCTGGACCCGATGATGACCCAACTCGCCACCACCGACCCCGATCTCCTCCGTCTCAATGGCGGCAGCATGATCGACCCTCGCGTCGCCAAAAAGGCGGCCGCCGGAGTGAGCGCGGGCGAGTCCTATCAGAACGTTCAGACCAGCCAATACGAGAAATTCCGCGCCACGCGCCACGAAACGGTCAAGCTCCATGTCATCAATCTCGACGCGGCGGAATTCGTCAAATCCGTCACCGAGCGATACGACGTGATCATCATGGATTTCCCCGATCCGAACTCGCCCGACCTTGCCAAGCTCTACGGCCGTCCGTTTTACGATCATCTGGAAAACATACTCAATCCCGGTGCGGTCATCGTCCAACAGTCCGGCTCGTGCATCCAGGCGCGCGAGGCGTATCTGTGCATCGGCCGCACCTTGACAGCCGCTGGATACGAGGTCGTCCCCTATCATGACAACGTCCCTTCATTCGGCGAATGGGGCTGGTGGATCGCCAAATCCGGGCAATCCGCGGCACAGACCCGCGAGTCGCTCGCCAGCGTGAAAAAACTGGAAGTCCCCACCCGCTACCTGACGCCGGAACTCGTCGCCGCCTCCCTGGTCTTTGGAAAAGACCAGCTTGTTTCCAAGCACCAAGATTTTACTTCACTTACCCAACCTCGTGTTTACCACTACCACCTCCAAAGCTGGAATATCGAAGAAGTCCCATGAATACCCTTACGAAAATCGGAGTAGGAATGTTCGCGTTGTTCGTGGCATTTTCCATGGTCTCCCAGTGCGGCCGCAAAAGTATCACGACCCCGCCACCGTCTGTTGAAAAACAGGCGGAAGTCATCCTCAAGGAGTATTCCAAGGGCCTCGATCTCGATGCGGTCACGGCGCTGGCGAAAAAATCCAAGGACGCCGCCGACTTCGAGCGCCTGCTCAACAGCCCGGCGGAAGCCGTCAACAACATCGACCTCAACGATGACGGCAAGGTCGACTACATCAACGTCACCGAGTACGGCAGCGGCGACCGTCGGGGCTTCTCGCTTACCACCGAAATTTCACCCGGAAAAACCCAGGAAATCGCCACCATCGATTTCCACAAAGAAGGCGAAAAGGCGACCATGCAGACCACGGGGAATCCGTCACTTTACGGAGCAAGCAACTACCACCACTCCAGCTTCGGCATGACCGACGCGCTACTGATGGCGTGGTTGTTCTCCAATCGCCCGTCCTACGCCTCGCCCTATGGCTATGGGAACTATCCGCCGTCTTACGGCGGAGGATGGAACCGGCAGGCGGACGGTAGTTATGCAGGGAGCATGACATCGCGCAACGCGGGATCTTCCGTTAGCAAGTCGTCCCGCCCGGTCATTTCCCAACCCGCGCTCTCGCCGAACGCGGAAAAAACAGCCGCCAAGGCAAAGGCCCTCACCACCGCCACCCAATCTCAGCGCTCGTTCGCAGGCTCTGCCAGCAAACCATCAACCACGAGCAAACCCAGCTCGTCCGGCGGCTTCGGCGGCTTCGGGCGATCCAGCAGTTCCAGCTCCTCCCGCAGCGGCGGCTCCTTCGGCGGTGGAAAATAATCCCTACCCATCCACATCGTGAACGAACACCTCCAAGTCTGGCTCGATACCACATCCGTGGTGGAAATCTTCACCTCGTCAGCCTTCCTTTATTTCACGGCGGGGCTCGTCCTGGTGCTGCTTGCCAAACCCGTCAAGGGCCTGACCACCCGCTACCACCTCAGCGACGAACTGACCAAGCACGACAATAAGGCGGTCGCCGTCGCCACCGCCGGTTATATCTTCGGCGTGCTGACCATCATCCGCGGCGTGATGATCTCCGGCGGCAATCCCTATCAGACGATCTGGCGCGACATGATTTCCGTTGCCGTCTGGACCGTCATTTCACTCTCCTTGCTGCTCCTGTCCGCCTGGATCAACCGCAAGTTCCTGCTCAACCGCTTTGAAATGCACAAGGAGCTCATCACCGACCGCAATGTCGGCACCGGTGCGGTTCTGGCGGGCACCTACATCGGCACGGCTTTCATCATCTCCGCATCCATCAGCGGCACCACCGGCGGCGGCTTCGGGATGGAAATCGTCGATACGCTGGTTTACTTCGTGATCGGGCAACTCGGTTTCATCCTGCTCGGAGCGATCTATCAACGGACTTGTGGCTATGACGTGCACGACGAGATCGAGCGCGACAACGAAGGCGCCGGCCTCGCGTTCGGTGCCACACTCGTCGCCCTTGCCATTCTCATCTCCGGCCAGATCCGTCGCGACGATTCGCTGGTCGCGCTCGCGGTCTGGATTCCCATCTCGCTGCTCGTTCTGCTAGGCAGCCGCTGGCTGGTGGATCTGGTCATCCTGCCGGACGCGCGGATTCACGAGGAAATCGCCCGCGACCGCAACTGGGGCGTCGCCCTCATCGAAGGTGCGGCCGCCATCGGCATCGCCCTGCTGCTCGACGCCACCTTCTCCTGAATACCATGCCAGACGACATCGACGACGATCCGTGGACGGTTTCCGACGAGCAGAAGCTTCGTTTCGCCGGAATTTTTCTGTTGGAGTACATGATCAACCACCCGCGGATTTTCCAACTGTGGCTGGAGGACGAGGACTCCGATCTGGAACCGATTCTCGAATGGCTGCTGGTCAAGGAGTGGATCCAGATCCGCGACGCGAAGGATTACATCCCGACCGAAGAAGGGCGCGATGTCATCAAGCGCTTCATGGAGCGCTACGCCCGCTTCGTTTA
>JBGSTM010000308.1:0-5865 GCA_041736495.1 Akkermansiaceae bacterium | reverse complement strand
CATCAGGCCCATGCCGGCGTAGGAGGTGGCCCATGGTACGGTGCCGGTGCTGCCGGGCCAGTAGGCGAACGAGCCGTCGGGAAGCTGCATCGAGAGCAGGCGGTCGGCCCCGGCCTGGATGGCGGCGGCGACTTTTTTCTCATCCATTCTCGCGAAGCGCGGGATGACCGGACTGAGGTCTTCCACGGCGAGCCACGGGATGAGCGAGGAGGTGGTTTGCTCGACGCAACCGTGCGGATAGCTGAGGAGGTAGTCCACCGAGCCAGCGGCCTCAATGAGCGGGGAGCGGGAGAATTCCAGATCGATCCCGCCGGTCCCGTCTAGCAGTCTGGCGTCGAGCTGGTCGCGGAGATTCTGTCGGGTGTCGGATTTTTTGAAAGTGACGAGCTTCGTCTGGCGGAGCAGCGGCATCGGGTAGTGGACATCGAAGCGCGATTCGACGGCGTCGGATAGATGATGCTTGAGCTGGGGAGTCAGGTTCGCATTGCCAAGAGAAACCGGCGTGGCGCTGAAGGTGAGCACGGCTTCACCGGTGTTGTCGGCGCGGGCTGGGAAGATGACGGTGGCGGAGGCACCGGGGGCGAGCGTGACGGTTTCGGTGGTTGGACCGGTGGGAACGACGCTGGGGGTTTCCTGGCCGCTGGCGGTGTTGAATGTGATCTCCCATGTGCCGGTGTAGGTCGATGCGTTCTGGACGAGGACCTGGGTGTTGAACGTGTCCGACTGATTCGCGAAGCGCGGGGTCTTCGGTTCCAGCATCAGGTCCTTCTTCACGATGATGGACGACTCGACATGGCCGAATCTAGCAGTGTCCTGATGGGCGACCGCGATGAGGCGGTAGCGGGTGAGTGTGTCGGGGAACTTGAAGGTGTGGGTGAATTTTCCGCTGGCATCGGTGACCAGCGCGGGAGCCCAGGTGGCGCAGGGGTCGAAATTTTTCCGGAGGAGATCGGCGAGTTTGCTGAGGTCTCCGCCGCCGCCGATGAAGAAGCCCTTGTTGGAGAAATTCTGCATTTCCGGGTCCTCGGAAATGAACGTCTCAAAAGAAGTGCCAGTCTCCACGTCGAGGTTCCGCGGCCGGTAGAAGTAGTCCATCGGCGTCGGCGTCTCGTAGCCCATGACGGCGAGCGTGCCTTCGTCTTCGGCGTAGAGCGTGACCTCGGCCTTGGCGGCGGGTTGGCCGTTGGCGAGAATGACGGTGCCGGTCAGGGTGATGTCGTCGCCCGGGCGGCAGGCGGCGGGGGCTTCGAGGTTGACGGCTAACCGGTCGCGGAGGTTTTCCACGATGAGTTCGCAGTAACCGAGACGGAGTTGCGGCTCCTTGTGTTCACGTGCGGATTCTTTGGCACCCTTGATGATGAGGATGGACACAAATGCGTTAGGCGCGTCTTCATCGGTGATGGGGACTTCGATGACGGGTTTGTCGGCCTTGAGTTCGACTTGGAACGAGCGCAGGACTTTTTCCCGCTCCACCGTGACGAGCGCGGTGCCTTCGATGGGTGATAGAACGAGGACGCGGGCGGTT
The DNA here is from genome assembly GCA_041736495.1 of Akkermansiaceae bacterium. Classification (GTDB taxonomy): domain Bacteria; phylum Verrucomicrobiota; class Verrucomicrobiia; order Verrucomicrobiales; family Akkermansiaceae; genus Luteolibacter. The sequence continues at coordinate 4,340 of JBGSTM010000308.1, read as the reverse complement.
TCGCCGGGTTTGTAGGATTTCTTCTCGGCGACGAGCTTCACGCGCAGGCCGTCTTCGTAGAGCCATGGGTAATCGTTCGATCCATAGACATGGAAGCGGGTGACGGTGGCGAACGCGCGTCCATCCGGATCGGTGCCGCGGAGGGTGAGGAAGTGGAGGCCGTTGGACTTGGGCGTGACGTTGAAGGCGGTGCCTTGCCCGGCGGAGGCGGCGGGATCGAGGGTGAGCTCGGAGGTGACGATGGTTTCCTCGGTAGCGTCGTTGCGGGTGGTGGTCGCGCCGGAATCGGTGCGGGTTTTGACGGCGGAATTCACCTCTCGGGTCAGGGTGGCGGTGACTTTGACAGCTCCCGGAAACGGCTCTCCTTCGGTGTCGGTTGCGACGATTTTCAGCGGCACGCTGTTGCCCGCGCGGACGAGTTGGTCGATGCGGGAGACGCCGACGTAAACGGACGCCGGGTGGACGGTGGTTTCGGCGGTGGACGTTAGAGTCTGGTTGTTCGCGTCGGTGACTTCCGAAGAAATGGTGACTTCGCGTGCGGTAGGGAACTCGGATTGCGGGATGTCGACGGAGAGCGCGGCCTTGCCGTCAGCGGAGAGCAAGGCTTCACCTTGGATTTGAGTGGATGGATTGCCGGAATATTCCTCACTATCCGATCGATAGCCGAAGTAGTGGTACCAATAGGTCCAATCTTCGGTGCGGTGGTTCCCAAACAGGAAATCGCGGAAACGTTCGGGATAGGGATTCTGCGCGGTGACGCGGCTGAAATACTTCACCTTCCCGGCAGAAACCGGCTGGCCATGATAGTATTTCGCGGTGAGTTCGGAGGAAATCGAAGTGGCACCCAGCGCGGCTGCGGCGATCACCTGTCCGACCTCGAACGCATTACGGCGGAATTCCTCGACACGCAGCGGCAGTTCGAAACGGCCACTAGAGACGAGGGCTTCCTGTTTTTCCCAATCGTTTTCAAGCGCCTCGGCCTCGGCGAGCTCCTCGGGATATTCGAGGCGGATCGAATGGGTGCCGGTTTTTCCAGTCGGCAGGGTGTAGGTGAGATCAAATGAGCCTGACTCTGAAATGGTGACCGGGTTGGAATGGATTTCCTTGTCCGTGGGATCGACGATGACGATGCGCGCAGGGCTGGGTTTCGAGGGCTCGATGGCATTGCCCCGCAGATTGCGGATGATGCCTTTCAACCGCACGGTTTCGCCGGGTCGATAGAGCGAGCGGTCGGTGAAAAGGAACGCCCGGCGCGTGGCTTCCGTGGATTTGTTCCATGAGTAGCGGATCGGGAAATGCCACATGCCAACAGTGTTGAGTGTGGAGTCGAACGCGGTGAGAAAACCATCCCCTCCGATCGAGGCGTGAAGGTGGCGGGCGGCGTCGTTGCGCGGGACGGAAACGAGTCCGGCGGCGTCGGTGGTGGCGGACGTTAGAGAAACCGCGTCTTCACCGAAGATGTCGATTTTCACGCCGGGAAGCGGTGCGCCGGTGTTGCAGGAAAACGCATAGATGAATGCTTCCGCAGGGGTGAGTTTCCAGGCGAGGCCGATGTCGGTTAGCTGGACAAGCGCTTGGGCGCTGCGGCGACCCTTTGCGCCGCTGTCGGAGTTGGGCGTGCCGGTGACGTCGAGGAAGAGCGCGGTGCTGCGGAGTTCCTTGGGCAGGATTTCATCCCAGTTGAGAGTGATTTCCTTCGAAGAGTCGACGGGATTTCCGAGCGGGATCTCTTTATCGAAAACCGTTTCTCCGGCGACGAGCGAGTAGGGGAGCGGAGCTGTGGGTTGGATTTGTTCACCATCGTGACCGGTGCCGACGTAGTGACGGTATCCCTGATAGGCGCGGATGAGATCGGTGCCGGCGAGTTTCTTGATGCGGACGTGGAGGCTGGCGAGATTCAGCGTCCGGATCCGATAGGTGCGGCTTCCGTTGGCGAGTTGGGCCTCATTTTCCGAAGGGAGAATCAACTCGGGATCGAGGTGGACGAAGGCGATGTTCTCGCTCGCCGGCCGTTGGAGATCAAGGCCGGACCTGGAAGTGAATGGCGGTTTGAACGTGACCGAGTATTTGTCGGAGTCCGTGAGATTTCCGGTGAGCAGGATTTCACGGCCTTCGATTTTGGCGCTGAGGTTGTCCGGCCGGGGCTCGATCTCGATGCATTTGGTGAGAAAATCCACCGGCAGGGTTTTCGGTATCGGCTGGTTGAACGCGACGGAGATCTGGCGAGGCTGGTCGGCGACGATATACGGTTTGATCGATGCGACGCGGAACGGCTCGACCCTGCCGATTTCATAAGTGCTGTCTTCGACGGTCCTGGCGCTCGCGGATTGGTTAGGCAGGCCTTTCAGCAGGGAGACCACCCAGCCCTCGCCGACGGGAAGTGGCGACAATGGAGAGGCGATTAGAATGTTAGGTAAAAGGCTTTCCGGCGTGGTCTCGACGACGGGAGCGTTCGGGAATCGCGACGCCCAGGTCTTGTAGTTGTTCCTGAAATACCCCGCGCGGGCGACGGTCGCCTGCTCAAGCCGGGCGGCGACGCGCTGGCCGGATTTCGAACTGAAGGACACGAAATTCGCTGCGGTCGTGGGATTGACGGCGTCGTTGAAGACGATCAACCACTCGCTGGTGGCGGGCGAATATTCCTGGGACCAGCGGTTCGGCGCATTGGCGGCGGTGATGCGGAAAGTCTCGCTTGCGATCGTGGCGAATTTCCCGGCTGGCACCGGCGATTTGTCGAGATGGCTGCGGTTTTTCGGAATCGAGAACGTGTAGGTCGCGCCGATGGCCGGAGGTTGTGCCGGAATGAACCGTGCGATGTTCTGCGACTTCCATAGCAGCTTGCCGGGAAGCGCGGGTTGGATTTCAAGCCAGGTGTTGTCGATGGTTTTTCCCAGTTCCGATGTCCCCACGACGGGTGAATCGAGCACGAGGTCGATTTCGGATTCCGGGGCCAACGAGGGAGTGGAAACGACGAGTCGTGGAGCAGCGGAGGTGGCCAACGTGATGGCCAGAAATGCCGAAATGGCGCAATGGGATGTTTTCATGGAAGTGAGATCTGAGACCAATGGCGTTGATATACGATTTCAGCCGAATGGAAATCCATTTTATCGCCCGAGCCTATCAATTCTCACCGACGGCTTCAGGGATTGCGCTTTTTCTCAAACCTGCGAAATTATCCCTGTGATTCGAATGCCCGCTTTGACAATCCGCAGGTTCGCCGCCTGCATGGTGGCGTTCGCGCTGGGCGGGTGCGCCCCGGAATACACGCTGGTCAACCACCGGAAGGCCGAGAGCGCCAAGACCGACTCGTTCGGCTACCGGAAGTGGATTTCGGAAAAAGTTGAGCCGGACGTGGTCATCATCGGAATCCATGGATTCTGTGGTGCGTCGATCGACTACGCCAATCTCGGCAACCACCTTCTCCGTCATCAACCCAAGACCGGCCTCTACGCCTACGAAGTCCGCGGCCAGGGCAGCGATCCCATCCACGAGCGCCGCGGCGACATCGGCGATCCGAAGGACTGGTATCGCGATCTTTTCGCATTCACCCAACTCGTCCAGGAACAGCATCCGGATGCCAAAATCGTCTGGTACGGCGAAAGCATGGGCGCGCTGATCGCCTCGCGCGCTTGGAGCGAATCACCGGTAAACGACCCGCCCTGCGACGGCCTGATCCTCTCCTCGCCCATCGTCCGCTTCCGCGATGACATCCCTGCCTGGACACCGGGACTGGTGCAAGTCGCCGCGACCACCCTGCCACTTGCCCGGATTTCCCTCGAAACCCTCTCTGGCGGTCAGGATGTGCAGATGACCCAGACTTCCCACCACTTGGAGCAGAGCAAAAAGAACCCCTACGCCGTCGATGAATACACGCTTCGGCTGATCGGAGCCCTCACCGGCCACATCGACAATATGAACGAGTTCGCGACGAAATTCCGCTCGCCGATCCTCGTCCTGCATGGCGGAAAAGACTATTTCAACAACGATTCCGACATGCGCGGCTTCGTTGCCCGCATCCCGGAGGGCGTTTCGAAAACCTACCACAACTACCCGGAAGCCTACCATTTGCTCATGTATGATGCGAAACGGGAGGTCATTTTCAAAGACGTCGAGTCCTGGGTGACCAAGCTTCGCAAAGGTCGGTTGAAGAAAATTTAGCCGGAAATTGTCAGGATTCGTCTTGACGCATTGGGTTCGGCGGCCATTCTCCGCGTCCCGCAACACGAACAATTTTTTATTATGGCACGCATTTGCAGTATTCGAGGAACCCGCGTCCGCTCCGGCGGCAAGATCCACCGTTCAGGTTTGGCCAAGAAAAAAGGTGGTATCGGTCGTCACGT
>JBGSTM010000298.1:0-9568 GCA_041736495.1 Akkermansiaceae bacterium | reverse complement strand
GGAAAAAGGAAGATTCTCTCTGACGTTTCTAAGGTCAGCATCGGAGACGAGAGCAGCTTGCCCAAGACGACGCTTGCGTTTGCTGTTCTTGCCTTGCAACAAGTGGCGAGCCCCTTGTTTGCGACGCAGAATTTTCCCTGTTCCAGTGACTTTGAAACGCTTGGCAACGGCTTTCCGTGTTTTTGCTTTTCCTCCGACTCTTGGCATGGGACGGGCAAACTAGGGATCAGACTCTTCTTGGCAAGGGGAAAATGGCATTTTTTAGCCCGCCTCTGGCCCGCCCCGCCCGCGGAATTCCAGCAACTGCGCGGAGATGCTGATGGCAATCTCGGCAGGGTCGTTTCCACCGATCGGCAGGCCGACCGGGCAGTGGATTTTCTCCAGCGCCTCGCGGTCCAAGCCGTCCTCCTGCAGTTCGCGCAGTAAAACCGCCCGTTTCGAGGCGCTGCCGATGACGCCAAGGAAAACCGGCTGCGTAAAACGCCGCAGCACTTCGCGCAGCACCGGACGATCACTGGAATGCCCCTGGGTGATCGACAGCACGAACGAGTTCGCGCTCAAATTCCCCACCCCGTTCTCGATTGCATCCACCCGATGCAGCGTCACATTCGGCCGCGGCGGAAGCTTTGCCAGCCAGTCGGAACGGGTGTCGAAGACGTCGATCCGGCACGCCAACGTCGCGAGAACCGGCACAAGCGCCTGGGAAACATGGCCTGCGCCGAAGACCGCAATGTGCCAGGCGTCCGTCGCGCCGACCTTTTCGAACAGAAACGACATCTCGCCACCGCAGGTCATGCCCACGTCGCGCTGGAGATTCCAGATCACCGAAGTGCAGGTTTCGTTGCCATCCAGCATCGCTGCCGCGAGTCCGAGCGCCTTCGCTTCGACTTTTCCGCCCCCAAGATTTCCGGAAATCTGGCCGCCGGAAGTGACGACGGCTTTCGCCCCCGCCTGCCCCGGCACGCTTCCCCGCACCGCGGTGATCGTAATCACCACGGCATCCACCCCCTCGCGGCGCAGGGCCGCGATTTGTTCCCAAGTGTCCATAGGTCTCCTTGAATTCCGGCGCATACGCTGGCTTACTCCGGCGAAATGATTTCACTGGCCCAGTTGAATGCAGCCTCCGACGGGGATTTCGTAACCACCCTCGGCGGGATTTACGAGCATTCTGATTGGGTTCCGCAGCGGCTCGTGGTGCAACGGCCGTTTCAGGACACCGAGTCCCTCAGGGTCGCGATGCACCAGACGGTGGAAAATGCGTCCGCGGCGGAAAAACTCGTGCTGATCCGCGCCCACCCGGATCTGGCGGGTAAACTTGCGAAAGCCGGCAAACTCACCGCCGAGTCGACCCGCGAGCAAGCGGGCCTCGGACTCGACCGCCTCGACGAAGAGGAATACGCCCGGTTCCAATCCCGGAACGAATGCTACCAGACGAAATTCGGATTCCCCTTCATCATTTGCGCCAGGCTTACCACCAAACAGGGAGTGCTGGAGGCATTTGAAGAGCGACTGGAACATTCCCGGGAAATGGAAATCGACGAGGCCTTGAAGCAGATCCACGAAATAGCCCGGCTGAGGCTGGAGGATCTATTGGGTTAGGGCCCGCACTCAGGCGTGGCGCGTCGTGAAGAAAATCTCCATCCGGTGGTGGAGGTCATCGTAAAAGCGCTTCTTGATCGCCTCGAAGGCGGCGCGCTTGTCGCTTTCTGCGACGCCGATCATTTGCTCCTCCATCTTCATTTTCTCGGCGAAGGCTTTTTCCATCTCCACCAGCGAATCGAGAAACTCGCGTGCTGCACGAGTGTGCTCCACCCCATCGACCAGCGCGTTTTCCAGGCGGGTATTGCGGGTCACGGCGATCAGGTTGCCGCTGGCGAGCTGGTCCATGTAGCGCGTGCGGCTCTGGCGAAAAGCGCGGTGCTCGGTGTCAAAAGTGATTTCATCGCGATCGACCAGCGAATCGTAAGGACCCGCGCGGGTGAAAAACTTCACGATCAGCGGAATGGTGTCCACCAGCATGAACAACAGCGTCAGGATGATGTAGGTGTAGAAGGCGAACTGCCCGCCTTCGTTCCCGGCTTTGAAAAGCGCGTGCAGTGCCAGCGTCTGGGTGAGGATGTCACGGCGGGGCTCGGCGCGCAGCGCGGCGAGACGGTTAGACTCCTCGGTGGCCACGGCGGCGAGTTCGCCCTGCACGCGCGTGAGCTCGGCGAGACGAGTGTCGATCTGTTGCTTGATCGTGTCGCGGAGCGAATTCTGTTGGGTCACAAATTGCTCCGCCTGGTCGTTTTCAACCCTCTGCTTGAGCCCGGCGACGCGGTCCGCCTCGGCCTTGTTGGTCGCGGCGATTTCCGCGAGTTTCGTCTCGAAGAGCTGAATGGCGGCGGCTTCGGCCTGGCGTGACTGCGTTTGCAGGGTGGACTTCTCCGCGGTGAGGTGCTCCAGCAGTCCGCCGAGGCGTTTGGATTCCTCGCGGCGCGGTTCGAGCTGGTCCGCCCGAATCGAGCGGGCGCGTGGGCCTTCACCACGCATGCCGGAGCGCTGGCCGTTGAGCTCGCGCTCGAACTCTGCCTGCCAGAAACCCAGTTCGGTCTGGAGTTTCGCATACTGTGGCGAAAACTCAGCGGACTGGGTTTCAATCACCGCCAAACGCTCGCGGAACGGCGCGGCACCCTCGTCGATGGCAGCCTTGAGCTCGGTTTGCTGCTCGGAAGTCAGCCCGGGGATGGCGGATTTCGCGTCCTCGGTTTCCTGCAGGATGAAGCGCGCTTGGAACGACTCGTTCCACTTGGCACGTTGCTCGGCGAGCGCCGCCTCCAACACCGTGACCTGGCCGCGCACCTTCTCCTTCTCGGCCTGGAATCCACTACGGACGACTTCGATTTCCGCCGCGCGGCCCTTTTCGATCACCGAGGAAATCGTGTCGCGGAACAAAAGCAGGACCAGCGGGTGGGCGATGGTAATGCCCATCAGGATCGCGACGACGAGGCGGAGACAAAATTGCGAAAACTTCCGAAAAACCGACGCATACGCCCGGTAGCTGGCAAGCAGCGCGCGGTCGATGGTTAGAATGATGAAGGCCCACACCGCCGCGACCGGATAAATCACGCGCGGGTTGTCGGTCAGTGTCGAGAGCGCATAGGCGCAAGCGATGAAGGCAAACGCGCAGGGCACCAGCACGGTGGCTCCGAAGGCGACGTATTTCCGCTGCTCCCAGGCCGGGCATTGTTCGAGAGTTTCGGTGCCGGCGCCAGAGAGCCAGAAGAACGCGCGTTTGATGGAGTGCATGGGAAATTGAAACTAGCCGGACGCTACTTACGCGGATTGCAGATTATTTCAATCCCTCATGATGCAAAGGCTCGAAGGTTGAGATTGCCGGATGCGCGGCGGCATCTAGTCTCCGGCAAATGTTGAACCGCTTTTACAGGGCTTTTGACACGGAGCGGCGCTCGGGTGCCTGCGACGCGTCGGATTACAGGACCCCCTTTCAAATCGACCGCGACCGGGTTCTGCACACGCCGACGTTCCGGCGCCTGCAGAACAAAACGCAGGTTTTCTGGAGCGGCGAGTATGATTTCTATCGAACGCGGCTGACGCATTCGCTCGAAGTGGCACAAATCGGCAAGTCGATTTCCTACTGGCTCAAGAGCCGGCCGGACGGTCCGCTAGGCGATGACTTTTTCATCGATCCGGATCTCGTCGAAGCCGTCTGCCTCTCGCACGATCTCGGGCACCCGCCCTTCGGCCATGCGGGCGAGCGCACGCTCAACCACCTGATGCGGGACCACGGCGGCTTCGAGGGGAACGCCCAGACGCTGCGCCTGCTCACCGAGCGGATATTCTCCGCGAAGCGCACCGGCATGGATCCCACCCGCGCGTTTCTCGACGGCGTGCTGAAATACAAGTCGCTGTGGACCGAGCTCGGAAACCAGCCGGAACACCATTTCATCTACGACAACCAGCACGCCTATCTCGACTGGGCGATGGGCGGCAACGACTTCCCGCTCGAACTCACGCCCGGCAAGGTGCGCGACCAGTTCAAGTCCATCGAGTGCCAGCTGATGGATTGGGCGGACGACACCGCCTACTCGCTCAACGATCTATCCGACAGCGTGCGCGCCGGATTTCTCAACATCGAGAAGATCGAAGCCTGGGCGGAAAAACACAACGAACCCACCGGCGACGCCACGCCTCTCGGTGACTTGATGCGATCAATCCGGCGCAAGCGGGTGGACCCCTTCGTCGGCAAACGCATCGGCAAATACATCCAGTCCACATGGCTGGAAACCGACGTGAATTTCCTCAGCGCCGCCACCAACCGTTACCACTATCGGCTCGCCATCGACCCGGAGGTGAAGGCGGAGTCCGCTCTTTTTAAGCGCCTCGCGTTCGACGTGGTCTTCCTGTCACCGCAGCTCAAGCAACTGGAGCACAAAGGCAGCCGGATGCTCCGCCAGTTGTGGGAGGTCCTCGGCGAGCGCTATATTTCCCAACAGAAAATCGACGGCCAGGATTTCCAACTCCTGCCGGCCGACACCGCAGCGGAAATCGCTGCAGCGCCGGACGAGGCTACCCGGGCCCGGCTGGTCTGCGATTTCCTATCAGGCATGACCGACGGCTACGCGGCACGGACCTACAAGCGCCTGTTCTCCCCCGACTTCGGGTCGATCGGAGATCTGATTGGCTAACGTTCATTTCAGGATTTCCAACTTCAAGTCCTCCGAATTCCCCCTCAGTTCCGGCGCATACATCGCTTCCGCAGTGGCAGGCAGTGCCTTGTAAATACCGGGAGCCTCGGCGCGGAGTTGATATCGCAGCGTGTTCGTCCCGCGTGGCAGGGCGCGGATGAAGAAGTCCACCGTCTGGTCGCGCGGCTCCATGTAGGCGCTCAATCCACTACCGCCGACGTATCCACTGAGGGCGTCGAGCGCTTCGAATCCGGCCGCCTTGGCATCGGAGAAAATCAGGTATTCGTAATCGTTCTTGCTTTCGAGGATCAGCTCCACCTCCACACGGTCGCCGGATGCCAGCTTGGCCCCGTCGGCCAACGGCTCGCGGCGGAAACGCTCGACCTGTTGCTTTGCGATCAATCCGGTGGAGTCCGGCACCTCGGTTTCTTTATCCAACGCGATAAGTTTCGAAATACGCCGCTGTACCTTTACCTCCAGCCCGGCAGCGCGGAACCTGTCCTCTAACGTGAAGACTTCCAGATAGGCATTGGCGTAGAGCGTGCCCTTGCCGGATTTCTTGAGTTCGATCTCATGCTTGCCGGTGGTCACTTCGTCACCCGTTAGTGTGATCGTCCCATCGAAAGTGAAGAGGTTCTCCCGGTTGATGGAAATTTTGCGCAGGGACTTCCCGTCCAGCACAATATCAACTTCCATCTCCGGCGCGTCCTCGCCGCTGGCTATGAAGTAACTCGCGATGGCCTCGATCGCAAACGCCGTGTCGCGGGTGGATTCCCAATAACTCGCGTGTTTGCGGTTGTTCACCAGGTATTTCACCAGACCGCGGGTGTCAGCATCCTGCGGTTTCACGGCGGCGAGCAGCTTGAGATACCAAGCGTTCGCCTCGACTTCGCTGCCATACCAGTTCCACCAGAAATTTGTGTTCTGGAGGTCCAGATAGGCGGTTTGGTTTTCCGCGTCGCGCTTGAGGAACTGGGAAACCATCTTCATCACCTCGTCACGCCGCGCCTCGTCACCGGTGCGGTGTTGCTCGAGACCGAGCAGGCACTTGGCGTAAACCGGCAGCTCGACGCGGTCCCGATAGAGAAACGCAAGCATCGGCTCTGAATCGCGCTTGGCCTCACCAAGCACCACCCGGACGAACGCGTCCATCGCATCGCATTTGCTTTTTTCGTAGCGGTTGTCGTCCTTGATCTTTTTCCCCTCCTTGCGCAACGCCTCACGCTCGACGTGGAGTTGCATCGCGGCGACCTGCTTGCGCTCATGCGCCATCAGCCAGCCGATGCCGGAGTTCAGCATGGGCTCGGGAATCTTCGCCCCGTTCGCCTTCGCGACTGACAATCCATGCACCACCACCGCCGTGGTGTGAGGCCAGGAAGATTCACCATAGCCCGAAAACCAACCCCAACCACCATCGGAGTTCTGCATGGACATGAGTCTTTCCACACCCTTTTCGATCATCTTCTCCATCTCCACTTCATCAAACACGGGATTCGTCTGCCACTGCTTCCATTGCGCCGCGCGGTCGGCGGCATTTCCTAACTCCTGCGGGTTGAGATTGGTCCGCTTCGCCTTGACCTCGGCGAGGTTGATCTTGAGGTCGCGCAGCATCTGTTGGGCAATCACGGCGGGCACGAAGCGGTTCAAGGTTTGTTCGGTGCAGCCGTGCGGATAACTGGCCAGATAGGGAATCGCATCCACCACGGCTCCGGCGATGGTGGGCGAAAACCGGACGGTTAGCTTCGATTGATCCGGCCGCCGTTGCTCCGGCACTTCGATTTGAATCTTCGCGGACTCCGCGCCCGATTCGACGACGCGGCTCCATGCGTCCTGGCGCAGCATGCCGTGAACTAGCACTGGCAATTTGCGCTCGACCGCATCGCCATCGTCACCGGAATCCGCGCGCATCCGGAACGTCGCCTCGCCTTCACGCAGCGCCTTCACCCGCCAATCGACGCGGGCTTCTGACTTCGCGGCGATCTCGACGGTCTGCGGAGCGCCTTCAATGACTTCGAGAGTATTACCGTCGAGTTCCAGCGACACCTTCACCGACTTGGGCGAATCGTGGTCATTCTGCACCACCGCGCTGAACACCGATTCGTCACGCTCTACCAGAAAACGCGGCGCTTGCAGACGGACGAGCAATTCCTTGGACGTGATGATTTCCGCGCTGCCTTCACCGACCTGAGTGCCCTTGGCCAGCACCCAGACGCGGGCTTTCCATGTCGTGAGATTGTCAGGGAACTCCAGCGGGATTTCCGCGCTGCCATCGGCGTTGGTCTGAATCGCGCCGGACCATTTCAAAAGATCCGCGAAATCCTTGCGGACGAGGATGGGATTCGCGGCGGGTGCGGCTTCAACCGCCATCTTGTCTTCGCTAGATGCCGGCGCGGCCATTGCCATCGGAGCGCCACCAAAAGCGTCGCTTTCCATCATCTTGGACATCGCCCCGCCACGATTGCCGCCGCTGAATCCCTTCCCGCCTAACCGGTCATCCCCGAAGCGTCCGAGAGATTGCATCCCGGCGGCTTTCGGGCGAAGTAAATTGCCCGGCGAATTCGGGACGGAATCAGCGCGTCCGCCCGGATAGAAATTGTTTTTCCATGTCCAGAAATTCTCCAGGATCGGACCGACGTTGGATCCGCCGGTAATCGCTTCGAGCGACTTGTCGTAGATAGTTAGAACGGCGCTGCCCGTGACCGGTTTTCCTTCGGCATCCTTCAAGGTCACCTTCAGGGAGGAATTCTCCCGCGGTTTCACCCGGTCCTTCGCAGGTTCTAATGTCACCTCGATCAGCTTGCTCACTGGTGGCAGCAGGATCTGGCGGACGGCGGAATGCACGTCCGCGTCGAAAACCGTGATGCCTTCGATAAACATGTTAGGCATGTCTCGCAGATCAAGCGGAACGTCGACTTCGAGGCTCTTGCCATCCAGCTGGATGCGGCGCGCCTCGCGACCGGCGGAGCCCGAGATGTGGAGGAACAGCCAGACATTGGCGTCCGCCTTGTCGCTGTTCACACGGAGTTTTACGGTCTCGCCAGCGGAGTAGGTCGCCTTGTCGGCCACCAGTTCCAGCGGACCGAAGTTCCAGTCCGCCGGATCGGCGCGGCCGGGGGCCTGGACGTTGAGAATCGTCGCACCTTCCGCAGGCTCGCCGTCTTTGAACGTCAGGCTGGCCGCCAGTCGGTATTGCCCGGTCACCGGGGCGGCGAAACGTTGCTTCACCTCGCCCTGAGCATCGGTTTCAATGGGGAACGCCTGGATTTCCTGCTCTTCAATGCGGCCGTTTTCCCCGCGCGTTAGTTTGAAAATGATTAGTTTCCCTTTCGCTCCAACGACCGGTTTGCCTGCCAGCGTAGCGGCGGAAATCGTCGCCTCCACCTGTTCTCCGGCGCGGGTAAATCCGCGGTCCGTCCACACCACGACTTCGAACGGCTTGCGCGCGGCGATTACCGATCCGGTGCCGCGTTCCTCACGGCGCGAGGCATCCACCACGCGGGCCTCGATGGTGTATCTAGCATCCATGTCGCCCTGCACCAGCTTGGCGGGCGCGGTGTCAATTTCGATCTTCGCGGTGCCATCGGGACCGATCGGCACATTGCGCTTCATCACGAGTTCATCCGGCGTCCAACGGTTCCCCTGCCACCACGGCGGATGCGGCGGAATGCAGCCCCAGTTTTTCCACGTCGGATGCCACGACGCCTCGCTTCCGCTCCACCACGCGCCGGGGCCATAAAGCCAGTCCCAACGCCAACCCGGAAACCAGCGCTCACTGATCGAGCTGCGTTTCACGATAATTTCGACATTGGCGTTTCTCACCGGCGAGCCGTGGAAATAATTCGCCTTCACGGTGGCTGTGAATTTATCACCGAGCCTAACCGGCTCGTCCGGAGCCTCGACCTTCACCTCGAATTCCGGCTTGCGGTATTCTTCGACGCGCAGGTTCACCGAGGCGGAAATCCGGTCGGGAATTTGAAACACCGCGTTCCAGTTACCTAACACCGCATCTTTGGGAATGACGACCTCACTCTCCACCGCTCCCAGAGCGTCCGTCTTCAAGTTAGGGATTTTCATCGCCTCTTCGCCACGACCGTTGAAGAGGGTCAACGTGCCGGTCTGGTTCGCCCACATCGACTCATCCGGTTCGAAATAGCCGACATTGCGGAGGTAGAACTTCAGGTGCGCCGTGTCGCCCGGTTTGTATAGCGGGCGATCGGAGATTCCGTAGGTCAAATCGCGGTTGCCGTTTTCAAGTTGCGGAACTTGCACATGATAGGGACGGAATCCAAAAAACGCGGCGGTCCGCCCCTCCTTACGGGCGATGGCGAGCCATTGGAAGTCGTCATCCCAATCACCCGGTTTGAGCAGCGTTTTCCCTTCCTCATCCGTTTTGCGGTCAAACTCCTTGGTGCGGATTTCCATCCGCCGACCGAGCGGAGTCTTGCGCTCCAGATGGATCGCCCGGTAGCCGAAAAACTCGATTCCCGAGCCCGCCACCGGCGCACCGCTCACGGCGTCCGCCACCCACCATTGTTTCTTGCCGCCCACGTCGTTCTGGACGAGCACGGAATCGACGATCCAGACAAGCGTGTAAAACGTGTTTCCGCCGTCCATCTTTCCGCTGATCCACCACGCACCCGCCTTGTCCAGCGGCACCTCGATGTCGGCGCGGGTGTCGCGGTGTTTCTCATGGGGTGTTAGTTCCGTCTCCCACGTGGTAGAGGCCTTTCCGATGTATTTCTCCGAGTTCCCAGCGATGAGACGGCTGGCGATCTGTGAGGGATTCACCCGCTGCCAGTCGAGATTCGCGGGATTGCCTTTCAGATAGTCGAGCGTGTCCTTGAGCACCGCCTCCATGTCCACGGGAGCAGCGGAGAGTT
>JBGSTM010000270.1:0-21429 GCA_041736495.1 Akkermansiaceae bacterium | reverse complement strand
GCTCGGCGTCACCCACATGTCCGCCGGAGCCCGCACCGAACCCGGCGGCTACACCGGCGCGGGCGGCGACGACTTGCACCTCACCGTGAAAGGCCGCCGCGTCGAGCTGACAGAAAAATCCGGTTGCGAAAAGGCGACCGAGCAATTTCAAATCACCGACCACCGCAGCGCCGCCGAGGTCGCCGCCATGCTGCGCGGGCAGAACCTGGATCCGGTGTGGAAAGACTGGGACGAGTCGCTGCTGGCGACGGTGTAGGGATTATTCCTTGGGTTTCGGCGTCGCGCTTTGGGCGGCGGCCAGCGCTTCGGCGACTTTGGTAGCGTTTTCCCCGGTGAGGTTGAGAGTCTGGAGCTGGCGGGTGAAGATTTCAAAGTCCGTGGCATTCAGTCGCGAAGGTTGCGAACTCTGCCCGGTGCGTTTGGCGAATTCGTCCAGTGCCGTGGTGATGAGCAGGGTCTGCTCGGCAGGGTCGCGGACGGCCCCGGCCAGACCGGTTAGTCCGCCAAAACCGCGATACATGGAATTCTGCGCCTGGTTTTTCAGATCCTCCGCTTTGAGTTCCACGCCGACCGGCAGCAGGCTGGCGAAGATCGCGATGTCGCCCGGGCTGTTGTACGCCATTTGGTCGACTGCATCGTTGAGCAGTTCCTTTTCCCGGCCTTGGGACTGGGCGATGGCGCGTGACATCCACTCCCGCGCGCCGTCCGCATCGCCACTGCGTGACAGCGACGTGGCGGCGGAAAGCTCAAGGGAAGCCCGCTCCTTGCCGGGCTCCATCTTCTCCAGCCAGCTTTCCGCCAAGGCGCGGTCGGTGGACAGGGCGTTGGTGAAGATGTTCTTGAAACTCCAGTCCTGCAGGCGGCCGTCCTTCGAGCGCTGATGGATCTCATCCATCATCTCCGCCCGGTCGCTCTCGGGCAGCTCCCGGAAGCAGTTGGAAAGGATGTTGCCTTGTTGCTGTTGGGGAAGCGAGTCCATGAAATTGAGAAGCGCCTTCTTGCCCAGCCGGGCCATCGCGGTGCCAATCCCGTAGGACGCCTGCCAGCCGTCGTTCTGGCCGAAAGTGCCGTCCAGCAGACCTTCCCGATAGATTTCCGCCGCCGTCATGGGATCATCCTTGGCCATGGCCCCGAGCACGGATGCGAGCAGGCCCGAGGCGTTCTTCTGCGTCTTTGCCCATGCCATCGCCCGCTGCGGATCCTTCGATGCCATCGCGTTCATGATGGTGTTGAGGCCGCCGGTACGCCTGCTCTCCGGATCGGCGGCGATGGCGGCCGCGGCCTCCTCCAGCCGGGATGCGGGGAGCTTCTCCAACAACAGTTGCAACTGATAGGACTGCCGCGCGCGGGCGACGGGACTTTGCGTGGAATCGTATTTCGAAAGCTGTAGCACAATGCCCACCAGCTCGCTGTCGGAGAGGTCCTTGGGAGAGCGTCCCTTGAGAATTCCGGCGAGCAACTCGTCGCCGGAATTCCCCCTCGTCTCCCGTTCCCGCGGTGAGGAACGGGACTGGCGGGGATTGGATGCCGACTCATCGGACTTTCCAGTCGCCGCGGAAGAATCACGACTGCCGCCGGCCATGTAACCGATTGCCATGCCGATCACGCACGCACCCGCAATCCAGAAATGGCTTTGTTTCATTCCGCATGCTAGAGTCCTCCACCGCGCGGTGGCAAGATGAAGATTCGGCGCTCCTCACACCCCATCGGGAACATCCCTGACGGATCGTTTCGCCTTCGGATTCAGCAAGGCGAGCATGTGCGAGTCATGGGCGGTGTACCCCACCTTCAGCCGCATCTGTTGGAGTCCCTCATACACATCAGCGATGTCTTCCAACCGGTAGCGACGGATTTCGAATGCGCTCATGACCCCGGCCGATCACTCCGCTCCGACGCGAACCGCCGCCTGGGTGCTGCGTCCGTGATCATCGAGCACCCGCAGCGTGTGGTTTCCCGGCTCCGGTTTCCACACCGGCGATTCCTGCGGGCCGCCACTTCCGAGAAACGCGTCGCCGCAGAACCAGTAGAGTTTCCCCACGCCGGAAGTGGCCCGCGCCTTGAGCGGGATTTCCGCGCCATCCGCCTGATAGATCCGTCCGACAAGCGGGGAAATAATTTCCGGTGCTTTACCGTGATTCATCCCGGCCAGGGTGTCCGTGCCATGTTCCGGATCCGGCGGCGGGCGGCGGGGCAGGCCCGCTTTGCGGAAAAGTTCCAACAGATCGGGCGGCCAGAATTCATGGATCTCCCTCCTCAAACCAGGCCGGCCATCGTCGCGGGCGACGCGTTTGCCGGTGGCGGCATCTACCAGGATTTCCCGGTGGAGGTGGCACATTGAAATCGGCGAAACACCCGGAATGAACCAGCCGTTCATCACCTGTCCGCACGATGGTCCCGGAAGATCGCCGGACGCCGCGCAAAGCTCCACCTGCCGGACGCCGTCGGGCGGAACCATCGGCTTGTCCGGCAGCCGCAGTCTTGTGAACAGATCGAACATCAACGGTGCCGCGCACTTGCGGGCGACGAGCGCGTTGTTGCCGCGGCCGCTGAAATTTCCCTGCCAGACGGCAAGCACGTAATCGCCGCGCACGCCGACCGACCACGCGTCTCGGAAGCCGTGGGAGGTTCCGGTTTTCCACGCGATCATGCGGTCGTCCGTTCCACCGCGCATCATGTCGAGCACCAGAAAACGCGCTTGCGGGGAGAGAAGCGGTGATGTGTTAGCCGGTGGAGAAGCGGTGGAGAAAACAAGTGGGCGTGGCAGCCCGTCATCCGCGAGCGCCGCGTAGAGTCCGGCCAGCTGCACCGGGGAAATGCCGAATCCTCCCAGCGACAGCGCGAGCCCGTAATGCCCGGCGGGCTCTGGCAGATCGACACCGCCGTTTTTCAACAATTGATAGAGCCCGCCATCGCCCAGCCGGTTCGCGAGCGCCACGGCAGGGAGGTTGCGGCTGCGGACCAGTGCGTCATTCGCATGGATCGGCCCCATGAACTCGCCCTCGAAATTTTCCGGATTGTAGTCATGAAATCCCATTGGCCCGTCGGTCAGCAGCGAGCGCGGATGAATCAGTCCCTGATCGAGCGCGAGTCCGTAAACGAACGGCTTCACCGCGGAACCGGGCGAACGTCGCGCCTTCAGTCCATCGACCATGCCATGAATTCCAAGGTCCGAATAATCCGCGGAACCCACATACGCCAGCACCTCGCGGGTCGGCGCGTGAACGAGGATGGCGCAGGCATTCACAATCCCCCGCTCGCGCGTGCGCTCCAGATGCGCCTCGATGCCGTGCTCGATTTCATGCTGCATTTCCAGATCCAGTGTCGTTTTGATCGAACCGCTGCCTTCCCGCATCACCCGCCGGCAAAAGTGCGGGGCTTCATGCGGCGGCGGGGCTGGCGGGATCAACGTGAAGGAAGCCGCTAACGGATCATCTCTCAGCGTGGCTTTTTCCTCCAACAGAACGGATAGACGCGCTTGCGCCACCGCGATCCGCCCTGCGTCGCGCGGAAATCCCGGATGCCGCGTGGCCGGGCTTTGCGGAATGACGCTGAGCGCGATCGCCTCGCGACGGGTGACCTGCGAGGCCTCCCGCCCGCACCACAGCAGGGCCGCCGCACCCGCGCCCTCCACGTTTCCACCGTAGGGCGCGAGGTTGAAATAGGCTTCGAGAATCGCGTCCTTCGAGTGGTGACGCTCCAATTGGACCGAGCGGAAGATCTGCACCAGCTTCCCGGAAACCTTGCGCGTTTCCAATCCCCAGCGCAGCCTCGCCACCTGCATGGTTAGAGTGGACGCGCCACCCGCCGGACGCCCGGTGATCGATCCCCAAGTTGCTCGGATCAGGGCGAAAGGATTGACTCCCGGGTGCCAGCGGAACCAGCGGTCCTCCTTCGCCAGCGTCGCCTCGACCCACCGCGGACTCACCTCCGAAAGGGGCGTCCGCAGCCGGTAGCGGCCATCGGCTGCGGTGGATAGATGCAGCACGGTGCCATGGCGATCCCTAACCACAGTAGACCAGCCGCCGGGCCGCTCCATTTCCGGTCGCGGCAGCAGGCACCAGGCAATGGCGGGAACGCCGATGCCGATGATCAGGATTTTCAGCAGTCGCCGTTTCATTGCGCGGGAGCGATTTCGATCCGACCAGGGGTGGAAACGCCGTGCAGGCCGCGGTCATACATGTCTTCCGCAAGCGCCGTCGGCACCGCGAACGAGCCTGCGCACACCGCTTTCATCCGGTATTTCACCGACCACTCGGCATTGGCCGCGAGCCCGAGGAAAAACAACGTGCGGTCCTCGCGCAGCTCGGCGAACGCCGTACCCGGCACCGTGCCCGCTCCGGATTTCAAATCTCCGGCCAGCACCTCGAAGCCGGCGGGGAGCAGATCCACCACCGCGAGATTTGATAGAGCCTTGCCGGAAACATTGCGCAACCGCAGCACCACGTCCACCGGATCGCCTGGGCGAAGCGGTGCGTTCAGTGGCTTGATCTCGCGCGCGATTTCCAATCCGCTGCGTTCCGGGCCGGTTGGCTTGCCGGAATCATAACCCTGTTCCACCACTTGATAGAACGCGCCGATGTCGCCATCGCCCTTTTGCTTGCGCTCGAATCGCAGCGCGTCCGTCGTCGGCCCGAAGTCGGCGCGGATGATTCCCTGCGACGGCCCGGCGAGCGGCGAGTGTTTGCCGTTCACGATGCCAAGGATCGAGACTTCCACCCCGGTACTCCGCGCGAGGTCGCTGTAGGCTTTGAGTGCCAGCGTCATGTAGGAGGCGGACAAGGTGTTGAAACTCTGGTCGCGCAGCGGTTTCATGACCGGCTCCAGCGCTTCGATACCGAATTTTTTCGCCCGCTCGGGGAAATGGCGGCATTGCACGTAGAACACCTGTAGATCCCCGATCATCGGCGTGCGGAAGTAATCATGCGCGTCCGGCTTGGAGGCGGCGCGGGCTTTCAGGCAGAAGTCCAACAGTTTCTCCGCCTCGTCGTCCTTCTTCAGAAGCATGTAAGTCGCCGCCATCCATGCGGCGGCCGGAGCGCGCTCCCATTCGGTCTTGAAGCGTGACGTCAGCGTGTCGCGCAGGTTGAGCAACTGTGGTGCGGGGTTTGTTCCATTTCGGGCAAGCAGATAGATCGCATACGCCTGGATTTCTCCATCAGCCAGATTGCGGGTATCGGCCCGGGCGGTGCGCGAAGCGTATTTCAACGCGCCTTCCATCATTTGCTCCGGCACCGCATGTCCCAACAGTTTCGCCTCGCTCAGGAAATGCAGGACATAGAGCGAGTGGAACTCGAAGTCCGACGACGACCCCGCATACCAGTAACCGAATCCACCGTCCGACCGCTGGCGCGATGCGAGCTGGCTGATCGCAATCCGCAGTGCGTCCGCCGCATCCTTGGGCGACAAACCGAAATCCGCCTCCGTCGCGGCGATGAGCTTCACCATCGCTCGGCTGGTCACCTGCTCGGAGCAGCCGTAAGGATACTCGCGGACGTATGCCTCCAGTCCGCGTGCCAGGCCGAGAGGCACGATGCTGGCGGTCGCCTCGGCGTGACGGAACTCTTGATAGAGCGTACGCTTCACTTTTTCCTCCGTCGAGCCGGTGCGGAACCATCCGGTGGTGACACTGGTGAGGTGATGCGTCGCGGGCCGCACGCTGAGGGTGATGGAACGCTTGACGGTTTCCCCTCCGCCGCTGGCTTCGAAGCGGAGTTCAGCACCGCCGAGTTGCGGCATCGCCTTGAAACGGAAACGCGCGATCCCTTCACGGCCACTCTCCAGCGGCAGGGAAATTGCGGCATCGCCAATCGCTTCAAGATGCGCCGACGAAGCGGAACTGAGTTGGATCGCAGTGACACCCGGTGTTTCCAGATGATTGAAAACGGAAACCGAAACTTCGAACTCATCCCCCGGCGTGACGAACAACGGAGCATTCGGTTGCAGGATGATCGGCGCCTTCACTAAGGTCGCCGATTCCACCGCACCGATGCCGTCCGCCTGGCAGCCGACGGCCATCACGCGGAGGTTGCCGTTGAAATAGTCGGGCACGCTCCAAGTCACTTCCTTGCGCTCCGGACCGGCCTCGATGATGCCGGACCAGAACACGACCGGCGGTTCCTGCCGGCGCTTGAAGGGATTGAGGTGAAGCGAGAGCGCCGAGTCGTCGCCGTCACCGCCGAACGCGGGCGCGGCTTTGAGGAAACGGTATTCCGGCAATAACAGGTCGAGCCATTGTTGGGTCCGCACTTCGAGCGCCTGCTTGCGGAGGAAATAATCCAACGGCAGTGGCAGCTTGTAAGAGGTGATCTGATGGATTCCCTCGTCGACTGCATACACCACCAATCTGGCCGGTCGATCCGAGGTGATGCCGAAGCGCGCTTCCGTGCCCGGCTTGACTTCGCGCGGCGTATCGAGCTGGAACGCGAGTTTCTTCTTCGCGGCGATCACCTTCACCGGCGCGGCTGCGTAGCTCAGCGGGCTGTGGAAAACCTCCGGAGACGAGGTGCCGCGCACGAAGGCGGCATTGATGTAGTAGGTCCCTTCGGCATCATCCGGAATTTTAAGCCGTACGCTGGTGCCCTTGGTTTCCGTTTTGAACCACTGGGAAGTGATGACCTTATCGCGCTCGATCGTCACCAAGCCCGCACCGGAGTAGGGAGCGGTTAGGTAAACCTCGATTTCCTCGCCGGGCAACACCTCGCTTTTCGAAAGCTGGAGTTGCAGCTCAGCCTCGCGTTCGAGCGTGGCGTCCTCATCGCCCTTGCCGACGATCTGGAACGGCACGGCGCAATGCACGACACTTTCGGAATCGATGATCTCCATGCGGAAGCGGCCGGCCTTGTCGGTCGGGACTTTGAATTCCGTGGTGATGGCTGATAGAGCGAACGGCTCTTCCGCCACCTGTCGTTCCTTGGTCGTGGAAACGTAGGCGTAGCTGCCGCTGTCGAGCTTGGTGAGCACTGAAACCTGGCGGATTTCGATGAGGCGGCGGCGCAGGTTGTCGAGAGCCAGCGGCTTCAGATCCCGCCCGACAGCGACGAATGTTAGAGAGTGTCCGCCGTCCTTGGCGATGGTTTCCAGATCGCCATCCGCCTTCCAGCCAATCACAGAGGCATGGGGTGAGACGAGGCAGGTCATCGCGCTTTTCACGCTGCGTCCACCGTCGCGCTCGAACGCTTCGGTGAGGATGGCCAACCGGAACGAGGCGTCTTTCAGCGTGTCGAGCGGCAGCTTGAACGTGGCGATTCCTTTTTCATCGGTCTTCAAATCCCCGAGGTTGATCGTGCGGCCTGCCCGCGAGGTCGATTCAGCGGCGTTGCGGTCGTAGAACGAATAGCCCGGCCACTCGGGGAAGCCGAAGTCGGCGGGTGACAGTTCGAGCTGCATTGTTACCCTGCGTTCGGGCGCGGGTTCGCCGAAGAGCGATTGCACGGATACCGACGCATCGGTCGCCTTGCAGTCCAGCCATCCCGCCGGCGGCGCGGGATCGATCTTCGTGGCGACCTTCATGCGGTCCGGCGTGAATTCCTCCACCCGCACGGCGGCGCGGCCGAGGCGGAAAATCGCCTGACCGTTCGCATTGAGGACGTTCACCGTGATTTCGTGCAAGCCGAGCGCGGCGGCGTCTGATAGCGGTAAATCGCAGGTGAAGAATCCATCGAAAGGAAGGCGTGTTTTCTGTTCAGCCACTTGGCGGCCTTTCGAATCGCTGAGGGAAATCGACAGCGGCAGCCCTTCCAACACCGGCTGCCAATCGCGGCGGCGGGTGATGAATCCGGCGTGAACCGTATCGCCCGGCCGATAGACGCCGCGCTCAGTGAAGACGAAAGCTTCGATCGCCTTGATGCGCGAGGCCAGCACGCCGTCAATGTCGAACCGCGAGTAGTCCATCGCCGGAAGCTGCCGCTCGTTGAAGGGCAGGAACGAGGTGTCGACATCCTTGGTCGCGAGTACGGAAACGGGGCATCGATCTCCGGTTAGGCCCTCGAATGCGGGCAGACGGGCGTGGCCGTTGGCATCGGTTTTCACCGTCTCCAGAATGCTCCCGTTGCGGGCGAGTGCCTGGACCGCCACTTCTGCCACGGGTTGGCCCGTGCCGAGCGCCATCACAAACACATCCCGCGAGCCGTCCGCCGCGGTCTTCACTAACAATCCGAGGTCCGTCGCCATGATGAAGCGTTTTGACACGGTTCCCTGGCTGCGTTGCCAGCCGTCTTTCGGCTGGGTTTCCTCGTAGCCATACCAACGGCCCCGGGGTTCGTCATCCTCGCCCGACTCGCTGGCAGGCTCGATGCGGGAATAGATGTCGTCGCTGGGTTTCCGCGATGCGATTGGCTCCACCGGCTCGACGGTGACGAAAAACACGCCGCGTCCGCCGGGAAGTTGGTCCGGTGCGATCAACGGCGGTGCTTCCGAGAGATCGATGACCGATTGCACGGCCTGCCAGTCATTCTCATGCGGCACCGGCACGACCTTGCTCCACCGGTGGGTGATGTTGCTCTCGGAAAATTCGCCTGAGAAGCGGGGTTCATCAAACGAGCCGTATGAAAGCGATGCGAGATGCTGAAACTGCGAAACCGGCACGCGGCCGAGGGTGATCCGGACGTGATCGACCGCCCGGGACTGCACGATGAGTTTCCGTTCGCCGTCGAGCGCGAGGACGTTGCCCTTGCCTAGCAGACGGGTTTCTTTCGGGAACCGCGGCACGGCGAATGTCTTGTCGAACCGCGTATTTGTTTCAAATCCGCCGGGCGATTTCACGCCGCTCTCGATGCGGAGGCAGAGGCTGCCGTCGGTCCGTGGTTGGAGAAAGCGGAAGGTGTGCTCCTTGGTGAGCGCGGCTTCGCTTTCGACCGGGACGAGCGAAACCTTGGTTGCCGAGGCGACGCGGGCGTCGAAGATCAGCGCGCCGTCGTTGTCATACCACCCGTTTTCATGCCACCACAGTCCGATGCGGCTGGCGACTTCGGCGCTGTCGATGTCGAGATTCGTGCTGATGAAAACAAACTGCTGCGGCTCGCCTTCGTCCGTGCGGATCATCCGGGATTCCGCCGAGGAGATTTTAAGCCCGCTGTATTTGTCCGGGATGCGGGTTTTCGCTTCCACGTCTTTTTCCAGCGCCGTGCCGGCCAAAGTCGAAGTCACTCCAGCGGGCAGGGTGAGTTTCACGAAATCCTCTTTGAGCGGCACCACGATCTGGCGGCTGCGGATGAAAAGCCTCCGGGCGGAAAGCGGGTCCGCCGTCACGGTCACCAAAGGCGTGCCCGGTGTGAAAACCGGCGTGCCACCGAGCTCGTCCAGCCGGAGCTTTTCCTGAATTGTTTCAAGCGCCACCGGATGGCTGAGCCGCAACTCCGCGACGACTTGATAGACGGTTGCATCCTTGGGGCTGTTATAGAAGGAAAAGTCCCGCAACTCGGCGGCCAGCGGCGGAGTGGTCGAGGTGATGGATTCCGTGTCGAGCTTGAGGTCCTTGGCGAGAGCGGCGGGATTCAGGCAGGTGGTTAGTTTCATGCCCGGCGGCCAGTGATTTTCCGGTTGGAATCCAAGTGTCGAGCCATCGAGCCATGTCCATTTTCCCGGCAGCGGTGGATCGAGCGTGACCGCATCGCCCGCATCCTTGCCGATTTTTTCCAGCGGTGCGACCGGCGCGCCGGAAAACGCGATGCGCATTCCCGACGGCCCGAGTTCCTTGTCCGGCGCGCCGGGAGCGACGGCAGCCGGAGTTTGTGAAACGCTGACGACCACCTGCCTCACTGGATTGTAGGCAAACGTCCGAGGTCGGTGGGACTCCCACCATCGCCAGGTTTGCCAGCTGCCGACAGCCAGCGCAGCCATCACGAGAACCGAAACTCCCGCCGCCCGGGGATGCGCCTTGAGGAAGGTGCCCAACGCCTGCAGCCGCCCGGCAAACCACGCCAGCCATGGCGGAGCGGACCAGGAGATGTGGCCAAATAAAAAGCCGACCAGACGGCCGACTGTTGCGATCAAAACCCGAACGAGGGATTGGTGTGTTTTCACGGTAGTGCTTTTTCTAGCGAGAGCCATTACGCATGAGCTCCCCCGGCGAACTTACACAATTTGAAAATATATTTTAGCCCGGTCCACGACCGCCAGAATCACCGCCCGCGCTCGAGATGCACGGCGACGCATTCCGTGTCCGGGAGGATGTGCTTCTCGATGGAAACGGCGACGTGGGACAGCGGATGGTTTCCCAGCAAGTGGTCGGCGATGTCGGTGGCGAGGGTCTCGATGAGGTGCCGCGGGCGGGCGGCGGCGAGGGACTGGATTTCCTGCGAGACCTGATAGTAGTCGATGGTGCGGGAAATTTCGTCGGCGAGCCCGCCGAAATTTTGGGAGGGTGTCATTCGGATCGTGACAAGCAGCGTCTGGGAAGTGGCACGCTCCTCATCGGGAACGCCGATGTGGGCGCTGACGCGGAGGCGGCGGATCTCGATGGTGTCCATGGCAGATGAAATGAAGAACAGGCAGGAATGCCTATGTCACGGCGGGGAGGAGATTGCGTTCGAGGACTTCCATCAGGAGGAAGCGGGTGGGCTGGTTGAGGTCGAGGGCGAGCGCGGCGGTCGGGGTGAGCCAGCGGAATTCCTCGGCTTCGTCGTTGAGGGTGACGGCGGTGGTGGTGGCGCGGGCGACGTAGTTGAGCAGGAGGAAATGCTCGGGGCGCATGAACTCGGGCGAGTCGATGCAATCCTGGACGAGGGCGAACTCGATGTCGCGGAGGGCGAGGCCGGTTTCTTCGAGAATTTCGCGTTCTAACGCGGCGGTGGACGATTCGCCGCGCTCGATTTTCCCGCCGGGGATGCCCCAGCGGTCGCCCCATTTGTGGGTGCGGACCATCAGGACGTGGCCATTTCCATCGTGGATCAACGCGCCGACCGTGGCGATGGGCCGCGAAACGCTGCGGCGGCGGTCAAGCAGGGTGCGCAGGACGCCGAGGTCGGGAACGGTCAGGTCGGGCCTAACAGCGGCGAGGATTTCCGCGTGGTTGTAGCCGGTGAGCACGGCGATGGAGGAAATGCCGCCGTGGCGGGCGGTCTCCACGTCGTGCGTCATGTCGCCGACGAAGGCGGTTTCGGCGGGGTTGAGGCCGTGGGTTTCGAGGATGCGGTGGATGATTTCCCGCTTGTCGAGCACGCCGGAGTAGGTGGCTTCGAAGTGGTGGCGCAGGCCGAAGTCGTCCATCTGGCGCTCGAAGGCGAGCGTGTCCATGGA
The DNA here is from genome assembly GCA_041736495.1 of Akkermansiaceae bacterium. Lineage (GTDB taxonomy): Bacteria > Verrucomicrobiota > Verrucomicrobiia > Verrucomicrobiales > Akkermansiaceae > Luteolibacter. The sequence continues at coordinate 10,194 of JBGSTM010000270.1, read as the reverse complement.
GGTGAGGACAAACGTGCGGATGCCGAGGGCGGTGCACCATTCGAGCTTTTCGCGGGCGTGGGGCAGCACGGTGACGGGAGTAATCGCGGTGTCGAAGGCCGGGCGGAAATGCGCCTCCAATTCTTCGAGCGGGATGTTCGGGAGTTGCTCGGCGTAGAATTCCCGGTAGGGCAGGCGGAACGCCCGGCGGAATCCCTCGCGGTCGAGCGCGGCGATTTCGTATTTCGCGAGCACGGCATTGGTCGCTTCGATGACCGGACCGAGGTCGTCCACCAGCGTGCCGGACCAGTCGAAAATGAGGTTGCGAAACATGGGGAGTAAGAGACTTTAGACACCAAAATCCAGAGTCAAGAGACTGGAATGTGGAAGGATCGAGTGGGATTGCGTTTCTTGTTTCAGGAATCTGGACTCTTGCCTCTCATCCCAACTGAAACTTGATGGATTTGATGCGCCCCTCGCCGAGCTGGCTGCGGATGCGGGAAAGCAACATGGGCTTCATTTGTTCCAGTTGGAAACGGAGGGCCGGTTGGGTGACTCGGAGCACGAGATTTCCGCCTTTCACGGAGATCGGTTCGGTATTGCGGGCGATGAAGTCTCCGGCGAGTTCCTTCCAGGTCGCGCGGACCTGATCTTCGTGCAGCCCGTCCTCGGCACCGGCAGCGCGCAGGATGGCGGCGACGAATTTTTCCGCCAGATGGATGCCGGCGTTGAGGTCGGCCGGCTCTTCGGCACCGCGCCATTCCTGCAGGATTTCCTTGCGGATGCTGCTGGCACGCGGCGGCTTTTTCATGGTGTCGAGACGCTTAGGCGTCGCCATCCTCGCCGATGGCCTCGACCGGGCAGCCTTCCATGGCTTCGCGGCATTGGGCGATCTCCTCTGCGTTCTCGGGTTGTTTGAAAACGAAGGAGTATCCCTCGTCCTCTGCCCGGGTGAAGTTGCTCGGAGCGGTCTCGCGGTAGAGATCACAGTCGATGCACTGGCTGTCCACGTAGAACTTGCCGGGTACGTTTTCCACATTTTTGTCTTCGCGATCAGCCATGGTAAATAAAGGGAATTACAGGCCCTTGGATGCCCATGCCGGGCTGGCGATGCAATAGGAAATTTCGAGAAACGCCATTCCGCTCCAGCGCTCCCGGTTCAAGCGGGTGGGAACGAAGCAAGGTCTTGATGGACCTGAGGAAAAATCCGGCCTAAATTCCGGCCTCTTGAGGTCGCACGCTCCCCTCCGCAGGTCCACCGCACCAGAGTCCCTGGTTTCCCGGCAAGTTCCTGCACCGGCATTCGCACTGGTCAAGCCGGAGTCTGCTGACTTAAACTCCCCAAGCTGCGCACCATGACACCCAAGCCCACTTCATCCTCCGAGGGATCGTCGCTTCCGCCGAGAAGTCGTCCGAACCTGGGCGACCTCGTCAAGGATACCACCGAGCTCGATTTGTGGGCATTCGATGACCTCGACCCGGCCGAGGAGGACGGGTCGAAGCCGCCCTCCACGCCGACTCCCTCCATCCTCCCGGTCCCGCGCGGCAGCCCGAGGAAAAAGCCGCTTGAACCGTCCGAGCCGTCTTCACCGCGACCGACGACCGGCAAGAGCAGCATCCAGGTGGATGTCAGCAAGGAGCCGCCAAAATCCCGGTCCGGAAACACGGCCGGCCAATCGGAACCCGGGAATGATTTTGACGATCTCGATGATCCCGACCATTGGGACGAGAGTGAACCGCCCGCGTTGGCGATTCATCCGAGCCTGATCGCCGCCGCGGCTGCTCCAGCCGTGGAAGAAGAGACCGCGGGCGAGGCGGACGTCGTGGAACCCGTCCCGACGGTGGATGAATCCGACGAGTTTTCGCCGACCAAGCGGGCAAATACCGAACCGGTTTCCCTCGTCCCGCGGCTGGGGCTTTCAAAGCTGGAATGGATCGGGCTGGGTGCGCTGTGCGCCATCCTGCTGGTGGGCGGCGGAGTGGTGTTTTTCAATTCCATCCACCGCCTTCCGTCCGGTGCCGAGCGGCTGGGAGCGGGAGATTTCCCGTTGAAAGGCAGGCACGTCACGATTGTTTCCGCCGAGACGTTCTGGCGGGCTCCCGTGAGCGAGGGGAAAGATGCGGATACCTTTCGCCGCGGAACCCAGCTGCTGCCTGTGGTCACGCTCAACGCCAGCAGCGGCCCGGCCGCGGTCCGGGTGTTTTTCCGCGACCAGGACGGCCTCGTCATGGGCGATGCCGTGACCCGGACGATCAAGCCCGGAACCCAGCTCCAGATCGCGGCCACCGCAGGCTTCGAGGATCTCGGCATGCACGCCGCCTACCGCACCGGCCAGACCAAGCCATGGACCATCGAGGTCCTCGAAGGGCCGTCCGAAACAGCCGCGAACGCCGAATTCAGGAAACTTTTCGAAATCAACATTTCCACGGATCGCCGTTGAACCACAACTCCATGTCCAATCAAGAAGTCACCCCACTCGTGCCCCGGGAAGGCTGGCACGTCATGCACCTTTTCTATCATGTCGACCACGCGCAATGGGCGCTCTACAGCGACGACGAGAAACGCCAGTCCAAGACCCGGCTCACCGAACTCGTGCAGGAAATCCGCGCGACGCCGGACACGCACCTGCTGATTTTCTCCGTGGCCACCCCCAAGGCGGATCTCGGATTCATGCTGCTCACGCCCGACCTGCAGGTGGCGAACACGTTTGAAAAACAACTCAGCCTCTCGCTCGGCCCGGAAATCCTGAGCCCGACGTATTCCTACCTCTCGCAGACCGAAAGCTCGGAATACACCACCACCCGCGAGCAGTACGGCGCGGATACCCTGATCGCCGAAGAAGGGCTCGCAGAAGGGTCACCCGAATTCGAGGCCGGACTCAAGGCCTTCGACGACCGGATGGCCCACTACCTGAAACACCGGCTCTATCCGGTTCTACCCGACTGGCCGGTGATCTGTTTCTATCCAATGTCCAAGCGCCGCAACGGCGGGGACAACTGGTATGCGCTCGATTTCGAGGCGCGCAAAAAGCTGATGGCCGGCCACGCCAAAGTCGGCCGCACCTATTCCGGCAGGATCCTCCAGCTCATCACCGGATCCACCGGGCTCGATGAATTCGAGTGGGGCGTCACACTGCTCGCCAAAGACACCATCGACATCAAGTCGATCGTCTACGAAATGCGTTTTGACGAAGTCACCGCACGCTACGGCGAGTTCGGCGACTTCTATATCGGCATGCAACTTCCGCTGGACGTCCTTTTCCGCAGAATCTGCCTGTGAGGGAATTCAAGGGCTCACCTCGGTGACCGGGGGTGTGATCACCACCGGCGGCATGGGATTCAAATGAGGTTGGCCTCCAGGGGCGGCTCCGACCGGTCCCACGCCCGGAAAATCGAGCGGATTCGGCATCGCGGCGACGGGTTCCGTCATTTCGGCGGAGGCGACGACGGCCTTCGCTCCTTTTGCACTTTTTGCGCTTTCGCCACTTTCTCCGGCGTTCGCATCATATCGGCTGAGAAGCGCCTGTACTTCGGCCAGCGACTCGGGCGCACTGGCGATCGCACACTGGCTCACCACCCGCATGGATTGCGGTGAAGTGGTGATCGACACTTCGACGATGGCCACCACCAGTGAGGTGTCGGCATCCGCCGCCTTGATCGCCGCCTTGACGATCTCGCACGCGCACGCCGGATTGGATTTCATTTCGCGTTCGACAATTTCGAGCACCTCCGGGCTGTCCAGTTTCACGCGTTGCTCCACCGAAAGGGCGAGGTTCTCGCAATCGGACTCGCGCCTGCCGGACACGCGGTAAGTGGCGGAAATCAGGGCGAGGTCCTGTTTGATTCCATCCGCCTCGACTTCGGCGACCGGACGCCCCACGGCGATGTTGCGGAAGGGCGATGCCTTTTTCAGGACGGAGAGATCGACCACGGAATCCACTCCGCCGCTTTTTCCCATTCGCGGTTCGAGGGTGCTTGCATCCTGTGCCGCATAGACTGCCGGGGATTCCGAGGCAGTCGCCTGGACCTTGATGACCGGCACTTCGCGCACCAGTCCGGAAGCTTCCACGACCGGGCGGCCCGCTTCGGTAGCCCCACTTGCGGCCGCCACAAAATTTTGAGCTGTCAGGGGTGACGACAAGCCGAGGGATAGCCAGATGGCGGTGTAATGGGGTGCTTTCATGGGGAAGACGGTGAAAGATCTACAAGAATCCTAAAAATTTTACAAATCTTTATTTTACAGGTATCCTTTTGCTAAAATTTTCCGGATTGTCTACTTGCTGGAAAATGTGTAATTCGAGTTCATGTTGATGAGACTCTACCGAAGCGTGTGGGTATTGGCGGGTGTGCCGATCCTCATCAGTTTGGCGGGCTGCGAAAGACTGAAGGCGGTCGCAGGAGCCTTGGAGAAAAAGGAAACCGCGAAGGCCGATGTGCCGACCGTACAGGGGAACTTCAGCCGGAATCAGATCTCCGACATCACATCCGCAGACTTCCCTGGATTTATTTCGAGGAAGGACGCGCTCGTCATTGTCGATTTCCACGCCGACTGGTGCGGCCCTTGTCGGATGCTCGGCCCGGTCTTGGAAAAAGCCGCCGAGGCACATCCGGCCGTGGTGTATTTGGGAAAGGTGAATGTCGACCAGGCACCCGATCTCGCTGCGGCACAAGGAGTCAGCGGCATTCCGGACGTTCGGATTTTCAAGAACGGCCGGGAGGTGGATCGGTTTGTTGGCTTTCCCGGAGAGAAGCAGGTGCTGCAAAAAATCGCGGAGCTCTCCAAGGGGATCACTCCCACTGCCGCCACCACACCCGTTGCGAAGACCCCGGCGGAGCCGCCGATCCAGCCTTTCCAAAAGGATTGGATGCCACCGGGGATGAGACGGCAGCAGTCAGCGGCTCCTTGACGGATTTAAAACAAACAACCGCGCAAGGGATGGCCTTGCGCGGTCTGGGACGCGGGATCGGTTTTCTGAAACGAACCGGACCTCAGCGCTTCTTTTTCTGATCTTCCTCGGATTTGTCGCCCTTCTGCTCCGGAGCGCCCTTGCGTTGAGGCGCGGCTTGTTGTCGAGGCGGCTGGGGTTGCTGTGCGGGTATTGGGGCGGCTTGTTTTGGCTGGCGTTGAGGGGCGGGTTGGGCCTGTGGACGCTCTTCCCGCTTTGGAGTTTCCGGTGCCTTGCGCTGCTGGGGCGGCTGCGGGGCGGCCTGTTTCGGTTGGCGCTGAGGAGCGGGTTGGGAAGTGGGGCGTTCCTCCTTTTTCGGAGTTTCCTGGGCCTTGCGTTGCTCTGTTGGCTGAGGTGTCGGCTGCTTGGAAGGACGTTCCGGCTTGTTCTCGGGCTGGGGTTTGCGCTCCGGTTCCGGTTTTGAGGGGATTTTCGACCGCTCGTCGCGCTTCGGCATTTCCTGCGCCTTTCGATCCGTCGGATCAGCCTCTGATGCTTCCTTCAGGCGGCCAGCCTTCGGCTCCCCTTGCGGCTTGCTGCGCTCATCACGCTGTTGGGCTTGCCGCTCGGGTGTCTCTTTTTTCGATGGGTCTGACTCGCGACCGGAGCGTTGAGGGGTCCCGTCTTCGGCCCGGCCCGGTTTGGTCGGTGCGGATCCACGCTCACCTTTCCGATCCACGCCGGGTTCCTGGCGTGGATCCGGTTTGCGCCCCTCCTGCCCGCGGTCGGAGCTCGCCTGTGGAACTTCCCGACCCGCAGGACGCGATTCGCTTTTGTTGCCGCGTGCTTCCGGGCGTTTGGGTGGCGCTTCCTTTTCGGAAAACCGGTCCGCCTCGCGGCCGATGATCGGAGAACGACGCGTTTTCTCACGAACTTCCGAAGCCTTTCCTTGATTTTTCACACTCGCGGCCACCACGCGGGACTCATTCTGACTGCGTTCCTGACTGAATTTCCTCATCTCCTGATTCTGTGAGACGAATTGTTGCCGGGCACCTTGGTCGATGGTCTGGAATTTTTGATTTCGACTCTTCTCCTTGACGAAGGTCGACAGCGGGGAGGCATAAGTGCGATTGCGGCCGTCGGTGAAGCGATCCGGCTGATAGTCCCTCATCGCCGCCCAGGTGCGGGGCGGACGGGCGTCCTCGTTGTCGCGGAAATAATTGTAGTCATCCTGCCTGCGGCGGTCCCAGCCCCGGTCATCACGGTTCTCCCAGCGGTCATAGGCGTAAATCGGGTCGTAGCCCCCGCGGCTGGTTCCCCAAGAGCGGGAGGTGTAATACCCGCTGTTCTGATAGCGCGGGGCATAATAATCTCCGAAGTAATACTGGCCGTAGCGCGGGCGCACGAACAGATGGTTGGAAAACACGTTCAATGCGACCACGATCAGCGGAGTGTAGGAATAGTTAGGTTCGGCATAGACCCGTTCGCGGAAATGCACCGGCGCGAAGAGCACTCCGCGCCGCGCCACCGCGTAGTCCCAATAGCCATCCACGTAAACGTAGCCCCGGCGGGTCCAGCAGTAGCGGGAAGGCACCCAGGTCCAATCCGTCCGCAGCGGCACCCAGTAGCCCGGCCTCCAGGCGTAACGGGTGTCCACCCAGAACCAGTTGCCCGGGATCCAGCTGTGGTTCGAAGAGGGAGCGTCCACGTTCGGCCCGGAGTCCACGCTACGCGGTGGCGCGGTGGAAACGTATGAAACCTCTTCGGTTGTGGCATCCGCCCAATAGCCGGCGGTCCACTGGAATTTTTCGTCGTCGATTCCATTCCAATAGCCTGGCACCCACTGGCGGCCCGGTGGCAGGTTGCGCCAGATTCCGCTGATCCAGATGAAATCGTCCTGATCCTCGTCCCAGGCCCAATAGCCGGAAATCCAGGTCACATTGTCGCCGTCCGGCCGTTGTTCCGGCGGCAGCTCTTCGATCGGATCGGGCATCCGCGTGGAAATGATCAGTCCGGGTTGCGGATCGTAGTTGATCGACTCGGCGAATGCCTCGTGCACCGGTCCGCGGGTGAGGACCTGCACGTTTTCAGCCCCGGCTTCTTGGGCGAATGCCCCGTTGGGGAGCAGGTGGGCTCCGGTCAGCATCAGTGCGCTGAGGGTGCCTAGTATGGATTTGTAGTTAGGATTCATGATGTGTCGGCCGCGGGTGGGTCGCATTGACGAGACGCGTTCGGCCGCGCATCGATTCAATCTTAAAAACAATACACCAAAAGCGGGGCGCAAACGGATTTATCGCCTCCGTGCAATCTGCAAACTAACATTGCGAACGGCATGGAGCGATGGTTTTGAAATCCCGGCCTTACCACTCTCTAACACCAAAACACATCCGTCTTCCGGTCAATCCAGGAACTTGCCGGGATTCAGAATGCCGTTCGGATCGAGGGCGTTTTTCAATCCACGGTGGGTCTGGAAGGAAACCTCGCCGAGCGCCTTGCGGATCCACGGTTTCTTGGCGATGCCTACGCCGTGCTCGCCGGTGATGGCGCCGTTGTTAGCGAGGATCCAGCTAAAAAGCCGGTCGAGCGCGGCGTCCGCGTGGGTGCGGACTTCCGGATCGTCGTAGTGTTTCACCATCAGGTTGGTGTGGATGTTGCCGTCTCCCGCATGGCCGAAGCAGGCAATGGGAATGCCGGTTTCCTCCTCTAACTTGCGGGCGAAGGTGACAAGCTCGACCAGCTTGGAGCGGGGGACAACAATGTCCTCGTTGAGCTTGGTGAGGCCGGTGTCGCGCAGGGAGAAGGAAAATTCGCGGCGCAGTTTCCAGATTCGCTCGCAGGACGCTTCGTCCGGAGCGCGCTCGATGAAGGTGGCTCCGAGTGTGGTTAGAAGCTGATGGAGTTCCCCGATCTCCGCGAGGGTGGCGGCCGGGCGGCCGTCGATCTCGACGATGAGATGGGCGTTGCCGGGCGGAAAGACATCGGCACCGAGTTTCTTTCTAGCAGCGGCGAGGGTGAAGGAGTCGGTGATCTCGAGCGCGGAGGGAAGGTGGCCGGCGTTGAGGATGGACTGCACGGCGGCGGCGGCCATTTCGAACTCGGGAAAAATCGCCGCCAGCATCGCGCGGCTCGCCGGCCGCGGAATCAGCCGGAGCGTGGCCTCGGTGATGATGCCTAACATCCCTTCGGATCCGGTGAACAGGCCGACGAGGTCGAAGCCGGTCTTGTTCTTGTGGAGTCTTCCGCCGGTGCGCAGGATTTCGCCGCTGGCGAGCACGACTTCCAATCCTAACACGTAGCTGCGGGTGACGCCGTATTTCAAACAACGCGGGCCGCCGGCGTTGGTGGCGATGTTGCCGCCGATGGAACAGTCTTTCCGTGAAGCGGGATCCGGAGGGTAGTCCCATCCGACTTCATGCGCAGCTTCCTGAAGGGTTTTGGTGATCACGCCGGGCTGGACGATCGCCACGCCGTCTTCCGGATGCATGCCGAGAATCCGGTTCATCCGCGCGGTGGAAAGCACAATGCCACCCTGCACCGGCACGCAGCCGCCGACGTAGCCGTATCCGGCACCGCGGGTGGTGACGGGAATTCTGTTTTCGTTGGCGAATTTCAAAACCGCGGAGACATCGGCGGTCGACTCCGCGAAAACGACGACATCCGGCGGATGGCTGGCGGACCACTTGTCACCGGAATTCGCAGCGAGGATGTCGGGTGTGATGGAAATTTTTCCATCGCCGAGGAGAGCGGCGAGGGAGGCTGCTAGAACTTGTGGATTCATGGAAGAAGTCACGGGAGCGAAACGCATCCCATCACGTTTCAAACGTAGATCTTCTTGTAATACTCGTCCGCCATGCGGTCCGCGTCGAAGAAGGGGACCACGTCGTTCATGGAGTTGAGCACGACCTTGTTCCAACCTGCCGGGTCGTCGTAGTAGAGGGGCAGGATGGTCTCGTTCATCAGCTTGTAGAAACCGAGCAGATCATGGCGGTCGCGGTCCTCATGGCTGAGCGACGGATCGGCGGGCGGGATGATGAAGGAGTTTTTCCCGTCCTCGGCGAATTCGCAGACCCAGCCGTCGTAGGTGGAGAGGTTGACGGAGCCGTTCATGGCGGCGGTCATGCCGGAGGTGCCGGACGCCTCGCGGGTGACAACCGGATTGTTGAGCCAGATGTCGGAGCCGTTTTTGAGGAAGCGGGAAAGCTCGAGCTCGTAGCCGACGAGCACGGTGGCGTTCGGATAGTCCTTGGTGAGGCGGATGAGGTGGTTGAAGGTATCGATCGCCGAGTAGTCGAACGGATAGGGTTTGCCGGCCCAGATGACCTGGATCGGGTATTTGTTGTTCTGGAGCAGCTCGCGGAAGAGTTTCATGTCGCGGGCGATGAGGTCCGGCCGCTTGTAGCCGGCGAAGCGGCGCGCCCAGACGAGGGTGAGGACGTTCGGCTTGAAGAGCTTGCCGGTCTGGTCGGCGACGACGCGGAAGAGCCGCTCTTTAAGCTCGCGTTTGCGATGTTTCAATTCCTCGATGTCCTTGCCGGAGCGGGCATGTTCGAGACCGTGGTCGGCCCAGTATTTTTTATTCTGGGCGTTGGTGACGTGGGTGATTTCGCAGAGGTTCGGATAGTCCTTCCACATTTGGCGGGATACCTCGCCGTGGAGTTTGGAAACGCCGTTCGCGATGCGGGCGAGCCGGAGGGCGGCGAGCGAGTGGTTGAATTCCCCGCCGGTGATGCCGGTGATTTCGCGGACTTCCGCTTCCGGCACGCCACCGAAAAACGAGAAATCCCGCAGCAGATCGAAGCCGTGTTTTTCATTTCCCGCTTCCTCCGGCGTGTGGGTGGTGAAGACGAGGCGCTTTTTCACCTCCTCGACGCTGCGGTGCTTTTCATACAGATGGAAAGCAGCGGAAAGACCGTGGGCTTCGTTGAGATGCCAGATTTCCGGGTCCACTCCGAGCTCGTCGAGCAGGCGCGCGCCGCCGGCACCGAGGATGATGTATTGGGCGATGCGGCGGAGGTGGTCGTGGTCGTAAAGCCGGTGGGTGATGGCGCGGGAGAGGCTGTCGTTTTCCTCGATGTCCGTGCTCAGGAAAAACATCGGCACGGTGCCGAATATGTCGCCGGGAAGGAACATCGCCTTGACCCAGACCGGGTGGCCGTGGACGGGCACGGTGAAGCGGATGCCGGTGTCTTGGAGGAATGCGTATTCTTTTTTCCGGAACTGCACGGCGAGTTCGCGATCTTCGCCGCGGGCTTGGTTGTAGTAGCCGTAGGTCCAGAGAATGCCGATGCCGCAGAGGTTCTGACGGAGGTCTGCGGCAGATCGCATGTGG
>JBGSTM010000260.1:0-5016 GCA_041736495.1 Akkermansiaceae bacterium | reverse complement strand
TGCTTTTCCACCCGTTGCGCAAGCTCTGGGTCCTCGATCATTCACCCAAGTCAACATGGCCACCAATCCTCGGCCATTTCACGCTAAAATCCGTCTAGTTTTGATCCAGCGGAAAATCCAGCTTTGAACCAGCGCCGACATTCCCGAAGAATGGGCTTGCAGGGACGGGGCGGGGCCGGAAGCCTGTGGGGGTGATTTCACCGGGGGTTGTGATCGCATCGGTGATGCCGGTGTATTTGCTGATGATCGCGGGGGCGGTGTTGCGCCGGATCGGGGTGCTGCGGCGGGAGCATGACCAGGGGGTGATGCATGTGGTGTTCTCGGTGATGCTGCCGTGTTTCATCCTGGACAAGATCCTGGGCAGTCCGCTGCTGCGGAGCGGCGCGGCGGTGGGTTGGGCGGCGTTTCTGGGATTCGGGCTGATCATGGCGGGAATCCTGATCGGATTGGCGGTGGGCCGGCTGATGGGACTGGAGCGCGGAACGGGGATGCGGACCTTCGCGCTGAGCGCGGGTTGTCAGAATTTCGGGTTCACGGCGGCTCCGGTGGTGGAGATTTTATGGGGCTCCGGAGCGCTGGCGTTGTTGTTCGTGCACAACATCGGCGTGGAAACGGCGATGTGGTCGGTAGGGGTGATGATGATGAGCGGGGAGCGCGGGATTTCGTGGCGCAAGCTGGTGAACGGACCGATCATGGCGGTGTTGATCGGGTTGGTGTTGGTGGCGGTGGGGTTGGACGACCAGGTGACGGGGTCGATCCGGAAGTCGATGTCGATGATCGGCGTGGGGGCCTTCCCGGTGGCGATTCTGATCACGGGCGCATCCATCATGGATCTGGCGACGACCGAAAAACCCAGCTGGAAGGTGATGGTGGGCGGTTCGGTGGTGCGACTGGCACTGGCCCCGCTGGCGATCCTGAGTGCGGCGAAATTCCTGCCGCTGGCGACGGAGCTGAAGCAGGTGCTGGTGGTGCAGGCGGCGATGCCGGCGGGGATGACCTCGATTTTACTGGCGCGAATGTATGCCGGTCGGCCGGCGGTGGCGGTGCAGGTGGTGATCGCGACGACCGTGCTGAGTTTTCTGACGCTGCCATGGATCATCACCTGGGGCAGTGCGTGGATCGGGCTGAAACCGATGTTGCCATGAATGGCCGGGCAGGCATTGAATCACCGGCATGAAGGCAATCGGTGCGCGACAATTTTTCCCGGCGGGTGATCCGGAGTGTTTGGTGGAATTCGAAGCCGCCACGCCGGTCTCGGGGGAAATGGATCTGCTCGTGAAAGTGCGAGCCGTCTCGGTGAATCCGGTGGACACGAAGGTGCGGAAACTGCTGGGAGACGCCGTGCAAAATCCGCCGCGGGTGCTCGGGTTCGATGCGGCGGGAATCGTGGAAACGGTGGGCAGCGGGGTGACGGGATTTTCTCCGGGGGATGAGGTCTTCTATGCGGGGGATGTAACGCGAGCGGGCAGCAACGCGGAATATCAGGCAGTGGACGCGCGACTGGTCGCGAAGAAACCGGCGGCGTGGAGCTTCGAGGAAGCGGCGGCCGTTCCCTTAGTGTCGCTGACGGCGTGGGAGTTGTTGTTCGAGCGGATGGGGATCGATCCGGATGGGACGGACCGAGGAAAGGCGCTTCTGATCATCAATGGCGCGGGCGGCGTGGGCTCGGCGGTGATTCCCCTCGCCCGCTCGGCCGGGCTGCGGGTGATTGCGACGGCATCACGCCCGGAAACAGTGGCGTGGTGCGAATCGCTGGGCGCAGACGCGGTGATCAACCACCGCGAGCCGCTGCGGGCGCAGGCCGAGGCATTGGGGATTTCGGAATTTCCCTCCATCGCGAATCTTTACGACACGGAGACCTACTGGGAAACGACGGCGGATCTGCTAGCGCCGCTCGGCACGCTGGGCTTGATCGTGGAAACGGTGAATCCGGTGCACATCGGGAATCCATTCCGCCTGAAGAGCCCGCGGATCGTGTGGGAATACATGATGACGCGGTCGCGCTTCCAAACGGTGGACATGCAACGGCAGGGAGAGATTCTAGCGGAGGTTTCGCGGCGGTGCGATGCGGGCGAGTTTCCGAAAATCGGCACGCGCCTGTTTGACGGGATTTCCGCAGCGAATCTGCGCGAGGCGCACGCGGCGATGGAGGCAGGATCGGCGCATGGCAAGTGGGTTCTATCCGGATGGTGATCTCCCCATGAGCGCGCACACCGGGACATTTTCCATCAGGACCCACGGCAAGGGGACCACCGAGATCACCCGCGAGGTGGCGGGGATTGTTTCGCGCTCAGGTGTTAGCAATGGCACGGTCACCGTTTTCGTGAAGCACACCAGCGCGAGCCTGGTCATCATGGAAAACGCGGATCCCAGCGCGCGGCGGGACCTGGAGGTGTTTTTCGAAAAACTCGTGCCGGAGAACACGCCGTGGTTCATCCACACGCAGGAAGGTCCGGACGACATGCCGAGCCACATCCGCATGGCGCTGACGCGGACCAGCGAGGTGATTCCCATCATCGACGGGCGGATGACGCTGGGGACCTGGCAGGGCATTTTCCTGTTCGAGCACCGGCGGGATCCGCACCGGCGGGAGATCGCGGTGAGCGTGATTGGCGAATGAGTTGAAATTTCGAAACCGCCGTTCACCATCTGCATCCAACGATGACCGACCACTCGCAAATCCTCATGGACCTCGCACTCGCCGAAGACATCGGCAGTGGTGATGTCACTTCGCGTTATTTCATCCCCGAGGACCGCCAGGCATGCGCGTTCGTGGCGGTGCGCAAGGACGGCGTGGTCTCCGGGGTGGACCTGGCAGCGCGGGTTTTCAGCAAGGTGGATCCGGAATTGGACGTGGAAATCCTCATCGCGGACGGCAGCCGGGTGGGTGCGGGAGCGCTTTTGATCCGGGTCACGGGTTCCGCCCGCTCGATCCTAACGGCAGAGCGCACGGCACTCAATTTCCTCCAACGCCTCAGCGGCGTGGCCACCCTCACCGCGCTTTACGTCGAGCAGGTGAAAGGCACCCGCACCCGGATCCTTGATACGCGGAAAACTACACCCGGCTACCGGCTGTTGGAAAAAAAGGCCGTGATCGACGGCGGCGGCACCAACCACCGGCTCGGCCTCTACGACCGGGCAATGGTGAAGGACAACCACCTCGTCGCCGAAGGCGGGCCGGATGCCCTCCAAGCCGCGATCCACCAGCTGAAATCCGACAGACCGGACGTCGAAGTGGAGCTGGAAGCCGACAGCCTCGATCAGGTCCGCAGCTTTCTGGAACTCGACGGAGTGGACCACATCCTGTTGGACAACATGAGCCCGCAGGACCTCCGTGACGCGGTCATTCTGCGAGGACCTGGCGGCAGACCCCAACTCGAAGCCAGTGGCGGCGTCACTTTGGAAACCCTCGCGGAAATTTCCGCCACCGGGGTCGATTTCATCTCGGTCGGCGCCCTCACCCACTCGGCTCCAGCACTCGACATCGGCTTGGACTTCGAGCCGATCTAACTTCCGATGGACCACGAGGACTTCAACACCGCCGCCGCCACTTTTCCCGATCCCTTCCGCCTGCTCATCCGGGAATCGGTGGAATCCACCAACGACGACCTCCGCCTGCTGGGGCAAGCCGGAATCCCCGAGGGACTCATCCTCCTCGCCGAGCACCAAACCGCCGGTCGCGGCCGGCGCGGGGCGGCGTGGTTCTCCCCGGCGGGTGAATCGCTCGCGTTTTCCATCCTGCTCCGCCCGGAGGAACCGAAGTCGCTGTGGCCCCGGCTCGCCCTGGCCACCGGACTGGCCGTGGCCGAGGCGATCGAATCCTGCGGACTGCAAGCCGGCATCAAGTGGCCGAACGATGTGTGGATCGGTCAACGCAAGGTGGCCGGCATCCTCGTCGAGGCGGGCGCGGATTTCGTCGTGGTCGGCATCGGCCTGAACATCAACAGCACCGGATTCCCTCCGGAAGTGGAGGAAATCGCGACCTCTCTCCGCATGGAAAGCTCGCGGCATTTCTCCCGCGCAGAGGTGCTTGCCGCGATCATCCGCAAGTTCGCCAGCCGCAGCCGGCAAATTGACCATGAGTTCGGAGAACTTCTATCAGCGGTCCGGCATCGGTGCGTTTTGAGCGGCAACCGCGTTTCCCTAACCACCTCCAGTGGCCCTAGGACGGGAATGATCGAGGGCATCGCCGACGGAGGCGAGCTGCTGCTGCGTACGGAAGCCGGCCTCGAACGACTCCTCCAGGCGGACGAGGTGCGGCTGCTGCCGGCTTGAAATCCCGGGTATCCTTTTGGAGAATTCCGCGCCAGAGTCATTGCCATGAAACCGAGTCGTGTTCTGCTGTTTTGCTGCATCTTCATCCCTGCCTGTGGATTCCTGAAGAAGGAAAAACCTGAAGACGAAGCACCCAAACCCGTGGCGGAGGGCCCGAAGCTCGTGGGCAGGATTGCTTCCGTTCCCGCCGACAAACGCTTCGTTCTGATCCAAAGTTACGGGAAATGGGAGGTGGAATCCGGGCGAATCCTCACCACACGCGGGCTCGAAGACCGCACCGCGAACCTGCGGACGACTGGCGAGACGCTCGGTGAATTCGCCGCTGCGGACCTGCAATCCGGTGCCGTCGAGGTGGGTGACGCGGTCTATTCCCAACATATTCCGAAGCCTGTCCAAGTGCCGAGCACCTCGGAAACCCCACTGCTGCAAGATGAATTGCCCGCAAACCCACCTGCGGCAAATGTTCAAAAAAATAATTAACTTTTCAGGAATTCTTTCCTTCCAAAACCTCTCATGTTTATGTATTTTCAAAAAGTCCCGCCTGAGAAATCGGGCACAGTCACAAATATTAAATTTTGGAGTTGATTACTATCCGGCAACCCGGGTAGCTTCTCTTTCGCAATGGCTGTGCCCCCTTACATGTCCCGAAACATGAACACTACAACCAGCCATAATGAAAACAATGAACGCCTCGGGCGCTTCGGTGAAAGCCGATGCGGACCGTCTTGCTGACTTCGTCCT
>JBGSTM010000255.1:0-9405 GCA_041736495.1 Akkermansiaceae bacterium | reverse complement strand
ATTTCCGGCTGGAGGTAACCGTTGGGCGGATTGGCATCGGAGGGATCGGTGCCGGCGGCAGCTTCCTGGGCGTTGGTCCAGCCGTCGCCGTCGGGATCGGCTTGGGGATCGAAGTTGCTTGGGAAGAGGTTACCGTTGTTGTGGGCTTTTTCCCAAAGGTCGCTGAGGCCGTTGTTGTTTGAATCAACGATGGCGTGTGCCGTGGGAGAGACCAGAAGCCAGAGGCACGAGAGAAGGGAGACTGAGAGGAAGTGTTTCATCGCGCGCCCTCTTTCGCGGTGGTGGTGGGTTTGCGTTCGGTGCGCCAGTAGTTGAGGGTGATGTCTTTGGGCTGGGGCGGGTTGGCTTTGAGGTAGGCTTCGCGTTCGAGGCGGGCGCGTTCGCGGCCTTCGAAAGCGGATTTCAGGCGGGCGTGTTCGTTGTTGTAGAGATCGTGCAGGGCTTGGATGGGTGCGAGATCTTCGGCGGCGGGTAGTGCTCCGATGATTTCAAAACTTGCCTTGCCGTCTGGAAATGCAGGTGGAGCGGTCGTGCCGTAGGCTTTCAATCGAGCGGCGTTAATTTCGCCCATGCTTTCGACATCCGCATAACCCCAACCCATCAGCATGGCATGATTGGCTCCGGCGGAGTCCGCGAAGGCATGGATGCCGGAAATGAGGCCGAAATCGGCAGAGGACCAGTAGGTGATGGTCTGTCTTTTTCCTTCCGGCCAACAGCGGACGAGCGTGCGCGGCGGAGAGTCTTTGGAACGAAAAACCGTCGCGCTGAGGAACGCCATTTTCGTGCGAGGATGGTTTGCTCGGTAGGCGGCGACTCTTTCGCGAAAGGCAGCTTCAGCTTCTGGCGTGAGAGGTTCAGGCGGAGGAGGCGGCGGCGGGAGGGCGATGGGATTGATTTCCCGGAGGGTGATGGTGCGCCCGCCTTGCTGGATGGATTTGGTTTCCCGCACGTCCTTTGCAATGACGTTGAATTTGGGTTTCGGCGGCTCGGGTGGTGGCGGTGTGCCATCCGGGATGCTGCCGAGGATGCGGGCGGCGGTGGGTATGGCTGCCGTTTCCTCCGGCAGGGAATCTTTTGCGTCCTGAGAGAGAACCGGCGCAAGGCAGGCCGCTGAGGCCAGTAATAGGAGCGGGATTGGTTTCATAGGGAAGGTTGGTGGAGTCCTTCCTGGTGGACGGGGAGTTCAAAAGTCGCACTGTGACGACCGCGACGGCCTTTAGCCGAACTCCCCGAAGGCAGGCGGCCTGGACATACGCCACCGCCCCCCCGGCCGTTGGGTCGGTTTGGCGGCATCGTTGCGGTCGATGCCGACCGCACAGTGAGAGGTTTTGAAGGCCTCATCCGCCGGAGCGGACACTTGAAGGTGGTTTCATCGCCCGCAGATTGGCAAGGTTGAAATCAAAACTTTCCGACTTCCTTTTCTCATCCCCCTGTATTCACCCGGAAAAGTGATTTTTTCTTTTGCGGGTGACCGTGGCGGGTGTTTTCTGAACGCGCTCATGAACATCGGCATCGCCCAAATCAACGCCGTCATCGGGGACTTTCCCGGCAACGTAAAACGCATCCTCGCCGCCTACCGGGAATGCCTCGATGCGGGCGCGGAGCTCGTGATCACGCCGGAATTGTCCCTCGTCGGCTACCCGCCGCGGGATCTCGTTTTTAAATCCCAGTTTGTCCCCAAGTGCCTGCAGGCGCTCGACTACCTCGCCGGAGAAATCCGCGAAGTCCCGTTGCTCGTCGGCTACGTGGACCACCATCACCCCGCCCGCCCGGGCAAACCGTTTCGCAACGCCGCCGCCTGGCTGGAGAACGGACAAATCCAGCACCGCATCTGGAAAACGCTGCTGCCCACCTACGACGTGTTCGACGAGCGCCGTTACTTCGAACCCGGCAGCTCCAGCGAGCCGATCCACTGGAAAGGCCACCGCATCGGCGTGACCATTTGCGAAGACATCTGGACGGAAGACTACCTTCAACGCCCGTTCTACGACCGCGATCCGGTGGACGAGCTCACGGCCAAAGGCATCGACCTACTCGTCAACCTCAGCGCCTCCCCGTTCCACCTCGGAAAACCCCTACTCCGCCGCGCGATGATCGGTGGCGTCGCCCGCAAGGCCAAGGTGCCGGTCGTGTATTGCAACTCGGTCGGCGCGAACGACCAACTCGTCTTCGACGGCCACTCGCTGGTCACCGACGCGAACGGCGGCCTCGCCACCCAGCTCCCGGGATTTGTCGAAACCTGCTGCGTGATCGATCCGTTTTCCATGGTGGAAAATGACGCCCCGCTCGACTCCGGCGACGCCTGCCAGCTTTATCAGGCACTCGTGCTCGGCGTCCGCGACTACGTCACGAAATGCGGGTTCTCCAGCGTCTGTCTCGGCCTCAGCGGCGGGATCGATTCCGCGCTCACCGCCACCATCGCCGCCGACGCGCTCGGCCCGGAGAACGTCCGCGGCCTGACGATGCCCAGCGCGTATTCCTCGCGCGGCAGCGTGGACGATTCCTTCGTCCTCGCCAGGAACCTCGGCATCCGGTGCGACGAGGTGCCTATCAAAAACGCCTTCGAGGCCGTCAAGGCGACCATGCAGCCTGTTTTCGAAGGAAAACCGGAAGACGTCACCGAGGAAAACATGCAGGCGCGGCTCCGCGGACTGATGCTCATGGCACTCTCCAACAAGGAGAACCACCTACTTCTAACCACCGGCAACAAGAGCGAACTCGCCGTCGGCTACTGCACCATCTACGGCGACATGTGCGGCGGCCTGGCCGTCATTTCCGACCTGCCGAAATGCAAGGTCTACGAGATCTCCCGCTGGATCAACCGCGAGCGGGAAATCATCCCTTGGAACACCATCGACAAGCCGCCCAGCGCCGAGCTCCGGCCCGACCAGAAGGACCAGGACACGCTCCCGCCTTACGAAATCCTCGACGCCATCCTCGAACTCTACGTCGAGCACCAGCTTTCCTCGGATGAAATCATTTCCCGCGGCTTCGATGAAACCACCGTCCGCTGGATCCAGCGCCGCGTCGATTTGAACGAATGGAAACGCCACCAGGCGGCACCCGGCATCCGCGTCACCTCCAAGGCTTTCGGCATTGGCCGCCGGATGCCCATCGTCCAGCGATTCGTCGGTTGAAGCTCCTTGATCTCTACCAGAAATGAAACTCGCCGACGCCCGCAAAATCCTGGGACTGGGACCCGAGGAAGATCCGCGTCCCTACCTCGACGATTTCAAGAACGCGCGCGAACACATCGCCACGATGGTCCGCAGTGCGCCAAGCGACACACTCGCCGACCACTATCAGAAGGGCCTCATCGAGTTCGACCAGGCCCTCGCGGCCGTCCAGGAACACCTGGAAGCCATCGGCCTGGCCGCGCCTCCCCTGCCCCCGAGACCAATCGACAATCCACGCGTGTCACGAGCCAAGGTGGTGCTTGATGCCGAACCGGAGGAAGAACCGGAAGCCCGCCCACCCGACCGGCGGATGTCCTATTTCGCGTGGTTCCTGATTTTCCTAACGGGAGCCGCCGGCGGCGGATGGATCTATTTCCAAAATGAGCGGGCCAAAGAAGAACGGCGGCTGATCCGGATGGCGTTTCTCGAGCGCCAGGGATCGGTCTTCGTCGAGAACCGCAGTTGGCAAGACGCCGCCACCGCCTTCGCGGAAATCGAATCCCTTTCGCCCGGATCCGACCTCGCCAAACGCGGCCGCCGCAGCATCGAAGCGGGCATGACGGAAGAGCAGACGCAGTTCGTCGGATATTGGACCGGCCAGGCCATCGCCGAACTCGAAAGCGGGCGACTGGATGAAGCCTCCTCCGCCGTCCGGCAAGTGCTCGACCGCTTCCCCGGGGAAAAGGAAGCCATCGACATTCTCGCCCGAATCGCCGGGGCCCGCTCCAGCCAGGCGAGGGCCGCCGAAATCGCCGCCGCACGCGATGCTCTCGACCAGCGGAAGTGGGATCTCGCCGCCTCCATAGTTAGAAAGATCCTCGCCACCAGCCCCGATGATGCGGACGCGAAATCCATTCTGGCAGACGCCACCGCCGCCATCGAAAAGGCCGCCGCCGACCGGGCGAGAGCCGCAGAACTTCTGAAAATGGCCGTCGCCCGCGATCAGGGCCAGTTCGACCAGCAAGCGCTCGACTGGCTGCGCGAAGCCAAGTCCCTCTCCCCAGACGATCCGGAAATCACCTCCCGCCTCGAAAAGCTCTCCAGCTACACCCGCACCCTGCGGGTCCCGGGCGACTTCCACACCCCGGCGGAAGCTCTCGCCGCCGCCCACGACGGCGACCGCATCGTGTTAGGAGCGGCGATCTGGAAAGGCCCGCTCTCGATCAACTCCGGCGTCGAGATCCAGGGCGCGGGATTCGCAGACACCCGCATCGAATGCCCTCCGGAAAACGGCAGCGCCATCACCATCGGCCCGGACGCGCAGGGTGCCCGCATCAGCGGCATCACCTTCCGTCACGAATCCTTCGCCGTCGGCACCGAGCGTTATTCCGTCGCGACCGTCCGCGGCGGTTCGGCCGCTTTTGTCGACTGCCGCTTCGTCGAGGCCAGCGGCCACGGTCTGGCGGTCATCGAAGGCGGGCAGGTTTCTATCAGCAAATGCCGCTTCGCCGACAACGGGTGGAACGGCATCGCCGCGATCGGGCCCGGCACCACGCTGGAAGTTAGGGATTCGGAATCATTGGGGAACTTCGAACACGGCATCGAGTCGTGGGACGGAGCCGCCGTCATTCTAATCGATAACCGCTGCGAGGCTAACAGCCGTAACGGCATCCACGCGGACAACGGACTTGCCTCCGCCACCATCGAGGGCAACCAGCTTGTTGCTAACCGCGAGTTCGGGCTGGTGCTTGCCAGTGCCGGGTCCGGGAAAATCTCCGGCAACACGGCCCGCACGAATCTGCTCGGCGGCTTCGTCATCCGCAGCGCCGCGGCCACCTTGCCGGTCACCTCCAATCAGGCGAATGCGAACCTGGGACCCGGCCTGATTCTCGAAAAGGGTCTGATGCCCGCCTCCTACTCCAGCAACTCGCTCACCCGGAACACCGGATCGCAGATCCTTGCCGCCGCGGAGCTGTCCTCGCCCTCGGAACCGGTCCCGGCCGCGCCTCCGCCCGGTGAGACGGGCGCGCCCGAGCCTTGAGTGGCGGCCCGAGATCCGCGTGGTTGCGGGATTTCCCGCCAGCCTGCCGCATTTGTTCACTTTCCTTGGTGAATCCGGCTTGCCCTTCGTGGCCCGGCGAGGCATGGAGGGGGGGTGACGCGCGACCTATCAGCCGACCCGGCATGGCAGGACAAGGATCTGGGGCTGCCGCTTCCGGATTCCCCTCACGCGTGCTCGGTCTGCCTGCCCACCTGGGACTCCATCATCGGTTATGAAGAGGGCCGCGAGAAGGTGGTGAAACGCATGCGCACCGGCTACCCGCGGTTTTTCAAACACCCCGTCGTGGAGCGCCTCTTCGCCGCCGCGAAAGCGGAGGTGGCCACCGAACACGAGGAAGTCATCGTGCTGCCCACCCGCGCCTCGGTGCAGCGCGCGCACCGCTGGGTGGAGCGCATGGCGAAGACCGCCGTTAGAATCACCGACTTCCACGGACTTCAAGTGCTTGTAGTACCCACCAAGGCCAAGCCGGACGCGGACGCCTACTGGCGCTTCACCGGCGAGATCGTCAGCAGCCGCCAGGCGCAGGAGTTCCTGGACGGGAACATGCGCATCGGTTCCAAGTCTCATCTCATCACCCGCTCTCTATCCAAATACACCGGAGCCGCGCCGGACCACATGTTCGTCTTCAGCAGCGGTATGGCCGCGGTGACCGCCGTGCTGCGGGCGCTCCCCGGAATGCACGCCGGCAAGAAGACCCTCCAGTTGGAGTTCCTCTACGTGGACTCGCTGAAAGTTCAGGACCTCTTCGGCCACGGCGTGGTCTATCTGAATGAGGCGACCGGCGAGTCGTTCGACGAGGCGCTCATGCGCATCCGTCAGGGCGAGTTCGCGGGGGTGTTCACCGAGGTCCCTAGCAATCCCCTGCTCCGCACCGTGGATCTTCACCGCGTGGCGAAAGCCTGCGAGGACGGCAGCACCCCGCTCATCGTGGACGACTCCGCCACCGGCCCGCTCAATGTCGAGTCCCTGCGCTTCGCGGATGTCGTTACGAGCAGCCTGACGAAATGGATTTCCGGAGAGGGCGACGTGATGGGCGGCATGGCCTCCGTGCGTGCGAGTTCACCGGTCGCGAATGCCCTGCGCCAGTTCCTCAAGGCGGACGCCGCCGAAAGCGCACCGCTCTACATTTCCGACGCCGAGGTCCTGCTCTCCAATCTCAAGGGCTACTCCAAGCGCATGAAGACCGTGAACGCCAGCGGGCAGGTCCTCGCCGCATGGCTCGCCAGCCATCCCGCCGTCGCCGAAGTCTGGCATCCGTCGCTCACCCACACCGCCAATTACGAGGCCGTCATGCGCAAGGGCGGCGGTTACGGCGGATTGCTTTCCTTCGTCCTTAAGAATCCCAAGAAAACCCCCAAGGTTTACGATGCCCTGCGCATCAGCAAGGGCCCCAGTTTCGGCACTCCGTTCACTCTCGTCTGCCCTTACACCCAGTTGGCCCACTATCACGAGCTGGAATGGGCCGAAGGCTGCGGCGTCTCCGCCAACCTCCTGCGCGTGTCCTGCGGTCTTGAACCGGCGGAAACCATCATCGCCGCTTTCGAGGAGGCGCTGGTTCACGGTTGAGAAAATCGCACGGTCGCGGGATTCCAGCGAGAGCGCACGTCGATCACAGGCTTGGGGTTGTAGTCAGGTGAAATCATCGGAACAGACCCGATTAGGATTCTTATTGTTGGTCACGTAGTCTCAATTGCGGTAGATAAGTAGCGTTCAATTGTTCGAGATGGCCGTAAACGTCTTTCCAAGGCGACAGCGCGAAGCGCACTCGAAGGTCCGATAGTCGAGCGGAAGCTTTGGGGTCATCTTTGTAAAATGGCGGTGGACCGTAATTTGAAGTTACCAGTCCGACCGTTGCTGCAAACGCCTGTTCGATGTTAGTGTTTCCCGGAAAGCCGAGGTGAAGACTCTCAATCTCCATATACCCGATGTGGTAGCCGAGAGAGAGAAACTCCCAAATCGAATCTCCCACAATAAGGTTCTCGTCACCGAACGACGTTGGACGAGTCATCACGACTGGATGCTCTCCCGTGTCTCCAATTGATTCGTTGAGCAGGCTGAAATGAGTTCCATCGACGCCAGTGTGGGCAAAAGGAACAGAGTTGATGGGGGTGCAATCGTAGGCACATTCTACCGCGAACTTCACCTCGCTGCCTCGTTTCGGAAGGATCAAACCGACTGGATCAAATACTTGATCAGCTGCGCAGTGATAGGTATCTGCAAGAAGCTCGGAAAAGCTGAGTAAGTCCGAAACGGATATTAGCGGATGATCGGCCATTAAAATTCTCTACCTAACGATGAGCGCACGCACGGTGCGCGAAAGGAGAGTCTATGAAAAAGGAATTGAAAAGCTTATGCACCGTTGCGTGGCGCGGCTTGTTCTGTGATTCTTCATTCTCTTTTGCTGGAGGTGCCTGGCGGCATGCCCGACGGGGTAGAGGGTTCGATTCTTTCATTGGCTATCTGGGTTCGAATCCCAGCTCCAGCACTCTCGATCGATTCGGACACTACCCGATCATACGCGCCGATGAGCACGAGGCAAAACTTCACCCGACCCGGCAGCGTGGACACTTCCACCTCCTGTTTGGGGTCAAGCTCATGGGCAAAAACATGGCGAAGCGTGAAAGTCTCTTGGAGAGATGCGGCGAGATGATCGTAAACCGAATCAATCTCAATGGAGAACTGATCATTCTTGAACACAACGTCCCGAGCGCGAGGAACGACCTTGGAGCCGATCACATCGTCAAGGTTCGATACCACATCCTCGATTCGGTTGCAGGATACGAAGTGGGCAATGATCTCGCCTGCGGTCAAACGTTGGGAAGCGAGTGCCATCACGATGTCATGATCGAACTTCGTGATCTTGAGGTTCTTCGAATTGGAAGCGAATGGTTCGCCAGCATCAACCAAATCTCTGATCGCAAGTCCCATCCATCCTTGAACCGCTGCGACCAAGGCAATCGGTATGTATCGAATGGCTTCGCTCCGGCAGCTCTCGTTAATCCACTCTTGATCGCGCCACTGTTCCGCGAGGCTCGTAAGTGTAGACACGCGGGCAAAAAACGCCTTCAGACGCGGTCCTCCGTAAAGGTTCCGTTCCCTGATTGCGAGAATCTCGCCGATGATGTCTCTAGGTTTCGCCATCTAAATTCTCCACAAAACAGAACGTCTAGCTCATCCACGGCGGGGATGGAAGCCCGAATCCAAACAGAAGCGCCTCCCGTCGTTGGATCGAGCGTCTCGCTTTCTTGATTACATTGGAAGTGGTTCCAGAGGAAGACAGAACAATGATCACTTCCTCTTGAATATCTTCTGAGGGATTCCGCTATCAAGCACATACCCGATTAGGATGATCGCTGAGAAGATTACCGCGCAGGTCACGAGGGCAATCTGACTAAAGGCCGGGAGTTGAGCAAACCACGACTTCGGGATAAGATCCCAAGAGGCAATTCCGCCAATGATCAGGACTGCTATGACTATCCATGTGATGATCTTTGTCATGCTCTATTGGGGATTATTGAAGCTTTTGTTCGTAGGATGTCCCGAAGTGATATCCGGCGACTATCCTGTGTGAAGTTGGGCTGCGAATCGTTGATTTGACAAGGGTTTTTCCGGTGTGGCGTGCGTCGATTGGCGGATGGGGAGTGGACGGCGGCTAGGGTTCTGCCCAAGTGAATATCAGGCTGGGGGGGAGGTGCGTGGAGGGTTGGGGAGATGGAGGCCGAGGATCGGTGGAGGGGTCGGAGCTTGGGATTTGTTTTAACGCGCCACCGTTGGGATTCGCTCGCGAAGTTGGATTCCGCGCTCCTTGAAGAACAGGCAGGAATGCCTGTGTCACGGGTTCTTCAGCAATGCGGCGGCGTAGAAGCCGTCGTAGCCGGTGGCGGCCGGGGAGACGGGGTGTTCCGCGATCAAGGTAAAGCCGCCTTTTTCCAACAGCTTGTCGATGGCGGCGCGGTTCTCGGACGGGAGGATGGAGCAGGTGGCGTAAACGAGGCGGCCGCCGGGCTTGAGCATGGCGGGGTATTTTTCCAACAGCTCGGCCTGGATGCCGCGGAGGCGGTCGATGGCGGCGGGCTTGAGACGCCACTTGAGGTCGGGCTGGCGCTTGAGGGTGCCGAGGCCGGAGCACGGGGCGTCGATGAGCAGGCGGTCGGCGACTTCGGCGAAATCCGTGGTGGTGGCGGCGGTGATTTCCTTGGATTTCACGCACTTGTTGGCGTTGGCGCG
>JBGSTM010000168.1:0-12856 GCA_041736495.1 Akkermansiaceae bacterium | reverse complement strand
CGCGCTCGGCAGCAACATCGGCAGCGGCCGCACCTCCAACACCGCCGGTGCCATCGGCGGCGCGCTGGTCGGCGGTGCCGTCGGTTCCCACGCCCAACAGAGAATGCAGACGCGCAGCGGCATTGAAATCACCGTGCGCCTCGATGCGGGCGGCTCCGTCGCCGTGGTGCAGGAAGTCACCGCGAACGAGCGCTTCAATGTCGGCGACCGCGTGCGGGTGCTCTCCACCGGCGGCCGTACCCGGGTGGCGTTCTAATCGAGCCGTTTTCAAAAAAGCCTTCATCCTCGAGGATGGAGGCATTTTTGTGTCAATAATACGGCTTGAGCATCCAGTAACAGACCGGTCCGGTGACGGCGACGTAGAGCCACAGCGGGAACACCCAGCGGGCAAGCTTGCGATGCCTGGCAAAGTGGTTCGTCCAGCCGGCGATGAAAGTGAAGAGGATGAATGGCAGGCTCACCGCCGCGGCGAGGATGTGGGTGATGAGCAGGATCAGATAGAGTCCGCGCATTGGCGCATCCGGTGGAAAGCGCGTCGGGTCGTTGGTCATGTGATAGGCCACATAGGAAAGCAGGAACAACACCGAGAGAAACATGGCGAAGACCATGGTCGCACGGTGCATCCGGACGTTGCCAAGTTTGATGAAGATGACCGAAACGAGCAGGACCACGGCGGCGACGGCGTTGATCCCGGCGTGGATGGGAGGCAGGAAGGTGGTGGACCAGCCGTCCGGAAGCGGCAGTTTGACTTTCTGCATCACCACCACCAGCAACAACACCGCGGCGGATAGAATCCACGCGGCGAGGCGGAGTTTTTTCGAAAGCTCCTCCTGCGGCACCCGCGTGACCCAATATTTGCGCTCTTCGTTCATCAGATGCCGGGAGTTTTGTTCTTCCCGAGCTCCGCACGGATGCGGCCGAACAGGTCGTCCTTGAGTTTTTGATAGAGATCCGGGTCGAGCTTCTTGCCTTCCTCGGACCGGGCGTCGGCGAGCGGCCACTTGCCGATCACCTTGAAATCGCGGTCCACCAGGATGAAGCCGAGGTCGTGGGCGTATTTGCCGTTCGCCTCGATGTCGAGCGGATCGGAGCGCTCGCGGATGCCGAAGAATTTGAGTTCCTTCTCGAGATACTCGTGGGTGGTTTTGGCGTCGCCGGCGTTGAGGAACCACCAGTTTTTCGTCTCGGCGCTGAGGGCCTTGGCGTAATCCGCGAGTTTCTCCTGCTTGTCGTTTTCCGGATCCACGGTGATGCAGGTGATGTGGAAATCCGGGTGGTTCTTGAACTCGTCGTAGATCTTCCGCAGTTCCTCGCCGTTGCGGACGGCGCAATGTGGGCAGATCGCGAAAAACTCCGCGGCGATCCAAACCTTGCCGCGCAGGTCGGAGAGTTTGACCGGCTGGTTCTCCTGGTTGACAGCGGCGAGGTCCTTCTGAATTTCAAACCACTGGGGCGCGGTGTCCTTGCCGGTGTTGACGACGACCGGTGCCTGATAGGGATCGTCCAGCCCCTTGCCGAGCCACATGGCGACGCTGACGATGCCGATGCAGAGGATGGCGACGCCGGAGTAGAAGAGGGCGATGGTGGTGTTGCGTTTCATCAGTTTTTGAATGGTTCTGCGAGCAGCTTGTCGATCGTTTGGTTGAGCAGGATTTCGAGCTCCTGGACGTTGTTGCGGTCGGTGCCGGTCTTGGCGCCTTTCGCATCCCAGGCGGCGGCCTGTTGGAAATCAAAAGTCGCGACATAGGGCGGTCCACCTTGTTTCTGAGGGACCACGGCGCGGCGGATATGGCCGTTCTTGTCGATCAGGACGATGGCGGAATCATAGAGCCATTTGCCATCGACCTCGTTCGGATAGATGTTGGTTTTGAGTTCGTTTTTGATGAACTTGTGCAAGGTTTTCGGCTCGTTGCCGCCGACCCACCACTGGGGCAGGTTGATTCCGTTGGCAGTGGAAAATTCGGTGAGGCTCGGGAGCAGTTTTTCGGCGGGGAGTGGGTCGACGACCAGCGTGATGAGGCTGAATTCCTTGGTTTCGGCCCGCGATGTTGCGAGGCGTTTCATCGCGGCCATGCTGAGCTCCGCCGCTTGTGGATCGCGCAGGCTGACGACGTTGACGGCGATGACGTTGCCACGGAGATTCACGACATCTTCGATTTTTCCATCCTGGCGGAGCATGCGGAGGTCGCGCTCCGGAGTGATCCGATAGACGACGGCCGGGCGGTCGTCCTTCGCCTGGCTGACGGACCATCCCTCATAGGCCTTGAGCACCAACCAACCGCCGAGCAGCATGATGCCGACGAGCACGAGCGCGGTGTTGCGGAGCTTCTTCGGGTCGCGGACCGCGGGTTCAAGACTGGGATCAGGCAAAGGCATTTGCGGCGGAAGGTAAGCAGGTGCTGCGGCGAGGCAAGCGGAGACCGCCTTTTTTCATTACACCCACTTTTGGTTTAGATTTGCATGTCAGGGCAGCAGGCTGAACGCCCTCCTTTGAAAAGTAGCGGCGACCGTTGATCGGCACCACGTTCCACTGCGGGAGGTCGAAAATTTCAAATTGAAATCATCGGTCTTGCCCCATCGAGCCCGGGGAGCCATTTTCTTTTCATGAAACATACACTGACTGCAATCCTGACCCGTGAAGACACGGGTTTCGTCGCGCTCTGCCCCGAGGTGGATGTGGCATCTCAAGGCATGACGGTGGAGGAAGCCAAGGCGAATTTAAAAGAGGCCGTGGAGCTCTTTTTCGAATGCGCGTCTGACACGGAGGTCCAGCAACGCATGGCAAGCGAGTCGTTTATTTCATCCATGGAGGTGCAGGTTGCCTAAGCTCCCGGTGCTCTCCGGGCAGGAAGTGCGCCACATTCTTGAAGCGCATGGCTTCCAACTGGTGCGGCAGCGGTGCAGCCACATGGTCATGCAAAAGCATGAGGATGGAGGAACCACAACGATTCCCGTGCCGGACCACTCTGAACTCCGCACCGGCACTCTTCGCTCGATCATACGGCAAAGCGGGCTGGAAGTAGAAGCGTTCCGCAGTTGATTTTGCCCAGTGTGGCGGCGCTTTTACTTTTCCGTGACCTTGATCTCGAACATCTGCGGCCAGTATTTCCCGGTGACGAGCAGGTGGCCGGTGGCGGGATCGTGGGCGATGCCGTTGAGCACCTCGGAGCGGCCGGGCGGGGAAAGCTGTCTTCTCAGTCCGGCGAGGTCGAGCCAGCCGGTGACCTGGCCGTTTTCCGGTGAAATGCGGGCGATGCGGTCGGTCTGATAGATGTTGGCGAAGATCTGCCCGTCGACCCACTCCAGTTCGTTGATGTTTTTGAGTGGGATTTTCCCGTCTTTGACCTCGAGGGTTCTAACGACGGTGAAATCCCGGGGGTTGATGAATTTCAGCTCGCTGCTGCCGTCGCTCATGACGAGTTGTTTGCCATCGCTGGCGAGACCCCAGCCTTCGCCCTGATAGGTGTGGGTGCGGATGGGCTTGAAGGTGTCCGGCTCGAAGACGTAGGCGGTGTTTTCCTTCCAGGTGAGCACGAACATCTCGCCGTTGAGGATGGTGAGGCCCTCGCCGAAGACGGTTTTGGCGAGCGGGCGCTTGCGGATCACCTTGCCGGTGGCGGGCTCGATCTCGCGGAGGGTGGATTCGCCGTATTGGCCGGTGCTTTCAAACAGCCGGCCGCCGGTGAGTTGCAGGCCCTGGGTGTAGGCGGTGGGATCATGCGGCCGGGTGGAGACGACCTGATAGGTGAGCTGGTCCGGTGCGGATTTCTGGCAGGACGTGAGTGCGAGCAGCGCGGCGGCGAGCGGGGCGAACCATTTCATGAGTTCAGAGGGCAGTGAAATTTTTTCCAGCATTCGAGAAAACCGGGTGCGAAATCCGCCGGGTGGGCGGCGATCCAGGCGGCGATTTCCGCTAGGGGGAACCACATCACGGCGTCGACTTCGGCGGAGGGGAAACGGAGGGTTCCGTCGTGGCGGATCCGATAGAGGCGGACGTGTTCCCAGCCGGTTTCGACGCCGGGCGTGATGCGGGCGATTTCCTCGGGCGCGGTCTCGGCGGTGATGCCCATTTCCTCCTCAAGTTCGCGGACGGCGGCGGCCTCGTAGGATTCGCCGGAGTCCAGATGGCCGGAGACGCTGGAGTCCCAGAGGCCGGGGCACATGTCTTTGAGCAGCGAGCGTTTTTGGAGAAGCAGGTCGCCGCGTTTGTTGAAAACGAAGACGTGCACGGCGCGATGGGTGAGCCGTTGCGCGTGGACTTCCGCGCGGGTGGCGGTGCCGGTGACCTGGTCGTCGGCATCCACGACGTCGAAGATTTCCCCGGATTTTTGCGGTACGTCCTTGAGCGGATGCGGATCGTAGGCGCGGGTGAGATCGACCCATTGCGCAAGCGTGAGTTCCTCGCCGCGGACGGTGGCGGTGACGCCGAGTCCGGCGGTGGTTTCCTCCCACGGCGGGCCGTCGGGGAGTTGTTTTTTGAGCTGCTTGCGGCGCTGCGCGAAGCCGCGGCGGATGAGTTCGTCGAAAAGACGGTAGTCGAAAGTCGGCAGTCCGCTGGTCCGCGGGGTGAGCACGGCGACGCTGGAATCGATCTTCGGCTGCGGGTAAAACGCCTCGGGCGGCACGGTGCGCAGCGATTTCACCTCCCAATTCGCCTGCGTCCGCAGCGAGAGGATGCCGTAGTCCTTGGTGCCGGGTATGGCGCCGAGGCGGTCGATGACTTCCTTTTGCAACATGATCACCGCGCGCTCGAAGGGGTGCGGGCGGCTGAGGAGGTTTTTGAGAATCGCGCCGCCGCAGGAGTAGGGGAGGTTGCCGAGGAATTTCAGCGGGCGGTGTTTGAAGAGCTGGCGGCCGTCGAATTTCACGCCGTCGGCGTGGTGGACTTCCACGCTCGGGTCGTTGCGGAACCGATGTTTCAGGGCATCGGCGAGGCGGGCGTCGAACTCGATGAGGATGAGTTTCCGGACTTTTCCCACCAGGTGCTCGCTGAGTGATCCGGTGCCCGGGCCGACTTCCACCACGGCGTCATCGGCGGTGATTTCGAGCTGGGAGACGATCCAACGGGCCATGTTCGGGTCGATGAGGAAATTCTGCCCGAGTTGCTTGCTCGGCATCACTCCCGCGTGAAGCAGCGTTTCCCGTATTTCCCGACCCGTCATGGCCGCCGTTCATGAAGCATCTGCCGCCCGCGTGCAATCCCCGCGATGGCTTATCTGCGGCGGCGGAAGAGCACCAGCCCGCCCAACATCGCCAGCCCGGCGGTCGACGGCTCCGGGACGATCGCGAGAATCTGCGTACGGTAGTAAGACAAGTCCGCGATGGCTGTTTCCACACCGAATACCGCCGTGTCCGTGCCCCCGGGCTGGGTCTCGTAAGTGCTCACGGCGTGCATCATGCCGCTCAATTCCCATGAGCTGCCGTTGTAGGAAAACACCGCTCCGCCCGAATCTCCGGAAACCGCCTGAGCTTCGTGGGTGAGGCCGGATGCATTAAATTGGGTCGAAAACGAGATCACATGGCCGTGGCCGGCGTTCGCGGTGAAATTGTCATCAAACACCACGTTTTCCCCCCAGCGGATTTCCCGCGCACCGGTGGTCTGGTAGCCGGAGATGTTCGAAAGCGCCTCGGGCGTCACCACCCACGTGTCGTTGTCGTCGCCAGGAATGACCGTGCGATTCCAAAAAGTCGGTGGGCCGACCTGCGTGCTCCCATTTCCGATCATCATCACCTGGCTGCCCACCGTCGGAGTGGCGTTCGAAATCGTGACCCCGGGCAGCGCCAGCGATGCGCTCAACCGGAAAACCACGATGTCCGTAAGCAGGCTCAGCGTCGGTGAGTAAACCGGATTTGTGAGCCGGTGGAAACTACCCGCCTGTGTCGTGTAGCTGATTCCGCCGAAATTCACCGATCCCGGCAGCGATCCCGCCACGTGGTTCGCACTCAGCACCCAGCCGTCGCTCAGATAAATTGCCGATGCCGAGCCGATCGACCCGACATTGTGGAAAAATGGCTGCCCTCCCGGTGCCGCGTTGTTCGGTCCGCCCGATGTCACCACGACGGCTCCTGCCGGTTGGCAGACCGCGAGAAGAGAGCAGAGCGACAGCCCGGAAAATTTCATGACCGCCACACTTGCGATTTTCCCCGATTTGGCAAATCCAAAGCTCCCGACACTCCGCGCAGTTGACGCCGCCGCCTTGTTCGTCTCCCATCCGCCCATGGCCGAGCTGAAACTGAAGAAACCCCTCTCATCCCACCGATGGGTTCTCAGCTACCTGATGCGGGAAAAACTGATTTTCCTCCCTTCGCTCGCCGCGCTTCTCTTCACCGCCATCCTCTCGCTGGCGTTTCCCTATTACCTCAAGGAGCTCATCGGAAACCCTGCCGACGCCCTTCGCCAGGGCGTCGATCCCGCGCAGGTTTTGGAAAGGTCCAACCACATCGTGCTCATGCTCGTCAGTGTGCTCGCCGTGCAATCCATCATCGCCTTCTTCCGAGTGCAGGGCTTCATTCGCTCCGGCGAGGCTGCGCTGAACCACCTCCGCCGCGACATTTTCGCCCACCTGCTCAAGCTGCCCGTCCCATTCTATCAGGAACAGCGCTCCGGTGCGCTCAGCAACCGCGTCTCCGCGGATCTCGGAATCGTTAGAGATACCCTGCTCAATGCCGTCCCCCAGGCCGTGCGCCACACCGTCATCCTCATCGGCGGTTTGATTTTCATCTTCGTCGCCTCGTGGAAACTCTCGCTCATCATGCTCGCCAGCGTGCCGGTCGTCGTGCTCGCCATCGCGTATTTCGGCAGGAAAGTCCGCGGATTTTCCCGTGATGCGCAGGACTCGCTCGCCGAGGCTGGCACCGTCATCGAGGAGACCACCCAGTCCATCGCCGACGTGAAAGCCTTCGGCAACGAGGAGTTCGAATACAAGCGCTACAATCGCGCGCTGGAGTCGTTTTTCCAAGTCGCCCTGAGCGGAGCCCGCCACCGCGCCGCATTTCTATCATTCATCATCTTCGCGCTCTTCGGCACCATCGCCTTCGTCACCTGGTTCGGCTCGCGGATGTATGCCAACGGTGAAATCGGTTGGACGAATTTCGCCGCCTTCATTCTTTTTTCCATCTTCGTCGGTGCGTCGTTAGGCTCGTTCCCCGAAATCATCTCCCAGTTCCAACAGACCGCCGGAGCCACCGACCGCCTCCGCGAAATCCTCGACACCCCCACCGAGCGCACCAGCGGCGAGATGGACATCCTTCTCCAAGGTTCGCTCGCCTTCAAACGCGTCAATTTCCGCTACCCCTCGCGCCCGGACGTCCAGGTGCTCAAGGAAATCGACTTCCAGGTCGAGCCCGGCCAGCGCATCGCCCTCGTCGGCCCCTCCGGCGCAGGGAAATCCACCATCTTCTCGCTCATCCTCGGCTTCCAGCACCCCGAATCCGGCCGCATCAACTTCGACGATGTCAACGCCGCTGAAATCGGCCTGCCCTGCCTGCGCGCACAGATGGCCATCGTCCCGCAGGAAGTCCTGCTCTTCGGCGGCAGCATTTTGGAAAACATCGAATACGGAAACCCTGGTGCCAGCCGCGAAGACATCATCCGCATCGCGGAAATGGCCAACGCCCACGACTTCATCAGCCGCCTGCCGGAAGGCTACGACACCATCGTCGGCCCGCGCGGCACCAAGCTCTCCGGCGGCCAGCGCCAACGGATCGCTATCGCCCGCGCGATTTTGGCCAATCCCCGCATCCTCCTGCTCGACGAGGCCACCTCCGCCCTCGATTCCGAGAGCGAGCGCCAGGTCAACGAAGCCCTCGAGCGCCTCATGCACGGCCGCACCAGCCTCGTCATCGCCCACCGTCTATCCACCGTGAGACATGCGGATAACATCCTCGTCTTCAACCACGGCAGGATCGTGGAACGCGGGACGCATGAGGAACTCATCGCCAAGGGCGGGACTTACAAGCTGCTGGTGGAGACGCAGCTGGTGTGAATTCTGCGTCACAAGTCGATCTTCACTAGCAATTCCTCGACAGTTAGGCCGTGGTGCCTTGCCACGGGTTTCAATACGCCTCCCAACAGCGTGCCGGTTTTGAGCGGGCAATGGTTGGGCACGGTCAGGTGATGGGTTCCGCCCACAGTTGTCGTCAGGCGAATGTGGGAGCCATCCTGTCGGACGGACACGTATCCCAAAACCTTGAGGGCGCGGATCAGATTGGGAGCGTCGACGTCTCGGGGGACTTTCATACGGCCAACGCCTCGTCGCGCACAAAATGAAGGCGGATGATCTTCGGCATCGGCCCCGGTGTTTCATCGCCGAAGTGACAGCGAACGGCATTACGGACCATTTCCCTGATTTCCTCAACAGTTTCTCCTTGAGTAGCGATCGCGTGGCCAAGAGCGGTGGCGACGAACCCTCCATCCACCTCATCCTCACGCACTTCAAAGATGATTTCGCTCATGGGTGGAATATCGCACACCGGCAGGAATGCGGGCAAGGCGCAATATTGGTGCAAGCCGCCGGAGCAGGTAAGACCTCCCTCAGCCACCCTGCCGCCGCCGTCTTCGAGACGTATGGATTGAGCCTCGGCCTTCTGAGGCTGTTTCAGGGTCCCCGGCTCCCCGCTGAGGAAGCCGAAACACGTTGATTCCGCGCACTCCCTGATCTTTTTCCGAAACCGCTCTTGTCCGCGGCAAGGTCCCTGCCATACGCTCGCCCAACCTTTGCCAAGCGTGACTCATTCTCTTACTCCCACCTACATTCTCGGCGTCTTGCCGTCCCGATGGGGGTCCACGCGCTTTCCGGGAAAACCGCTCCATCTCATCGCCGGGAAACCCCTGATCCAGCACGTTTGGGAGCGATGCAGGGAATGTTCCGGGCTGGATGAAATCGTCGTCGCCACCGACGACGAGCGCATCCGCGACGCGGTGATCGGCTTCGGTGGCAAGGTCGCCATGACCTCGACCGACCATCCCACCGGCACCGACCGCATCGCCGAAGCGGTGAAAGCCGTGCCTCAGGCGACCCACATCGTGAACATCCAGGGCGATGAACCACTCATCGATCCTGCGCTGATCGACGAGCTTGCCGCCACCATGGCCGCCGATCCTGCACTCGACATGGCCACCGCCGCCAACCCGCTCGACCCCGCCGATCCCGCCGTACTGGATCCGAACGTGGTGAAAGTCGCCATCGCCCTCGATGGCCGCGCACTCTATTTTTCCCGCTCGCCGATACCGTTTTTCCGCAATCCCGTCGAGAGCCTGCCGGTCCTACGCCACAAGGGAATTTACGCCTACAAGCGGAGTTTCCTCGAGCGCTTCGTCACTTGGCCGCCCTCTCCCTTGGAAAAAGCCGAGTCGCTGGAGCAACTCCGCGCTCTTGAAAACGGCGCGTCCATCAAGGTCCTCATCACCACCGACACCTCACCCGGCGTCGACACCCCGGAACAAGCGCTCGAAATCGAGCGGCTCCTCACACCTGCCCACTCCACACCTTCATGAAATACATCTTTGTCACCGGCGGCGTCGTCTCCTCACTCGGCAAGGGGCTCGCGGCCGCCTCCATCGGCACGCTGCTCGAACACCGCGGGCTGACCACGCTGATGCAGAAATTCGACCCCTACCTCAACGTCGATCCGGGCACGATGTCGCCCTTCCAGCACGGCGAGGTTTACGTGCTCGACGACGGCGCGGAGACCGACCTCGATCTCGGTCACTACGAGCGCTTCACCTCCGGGGTGCTATCAAGAATGAACAATTTGACGTCCGGCCAGGTGTTCGACTCGGTCATCAAAAAGGAGCGCCGCGGGGAGTTCCTTGGCAAGACCGTGCAGTTCATCCCGCACGTTACCGACGAGATCAAACTGCGCATGCACAAGGTCACGGAAGACAATCCTAACACGGACGTGCTCATCACCGAAATCGGCGGCACCGTCGGTGACATGGAAGGGCTGTTATTCATCGAGGCGCTGCGCCAGTTCGCGCTCGAAGTCGGCAAGGAAAACGTCTGCTTCATCCACGTCACGCTGCTGCCCTACATCAAGGCCGCCGGCGAGGTGAAAACCAAGCCCACCCAGCAGTCCGTCGCGAAACTCCGCGAACTCGGCATCCAGCCGGACATCATCATCTGCCGCACCGAGGCGGATCTCGACGAGGACAACCGCAAGAAGATCGCCATGTTCTGCAACGTCGAGCGCAAGAACGTCGTCGCCTTCCGCGATGTGGCGCACTCGATTTACGAGTGCCCGCTCGACCTCCGCCGCGACAAGATCGACCGGCTGGTGGTGGATAAGTTAGGCCTCGGCCACACCCCGTCGCCCGCGCTTGAGGATTGGGAAAGATTCGTGCAGCGCGTCATCCACCCGAAGCACAAGGTCACCATCGCCGTCGCCGGCAAATACATCGAGCTGCAGGACGCCTACAAATCGATTTACGAATCACTCATCCACGCCGGCGCCCATCACGACACCAAGGTCCACATCATCCGCGTCGAGGCGGAGGCCATCGAAGACCACGGAGCGAAGTCCGTCATCGGCGATGTCGACGGCATCCTCGTCCCCGGCGGATTCGGCGACCGCGGCATCGAAGGGAAAATCCTAGCAGCCAAGTATGCCCGGGAAAACAACATCCCGTATTTCGGCATCTGTCTCGGCATGCAGATCGCGACCATCGAATACGCCCGCAACGTCTGCGGGCTGAAAGAGGCGAATTCCACCGAGTTCGACAAGGCGACCAAATACCCGGTGATCTGTTTGCAGGAAGAGCAGAAAGGCATTCAGGACATGGGCGCGACCATGCGTCTCGGTTCCTGCGAATCGATCCTCTTCACTGGCACCAAGGCCGCCGATCTCTATGGAAACATCGAGCGCATCCACGAGCGCCACCGCCACCGGTATGAGTTCAACTCCGACTATCAGGACCGCCTGCAGGATGCCGGGCTCGTGATTTCCTCTGTCTCGGCGGAAGAGGGGTTGGTGGAAATCATCGAGCTCCCGGACCATCCGTTCTACGTCGGCGCGCAGTTCCATCCCGAGTTCCAGTCCAAGCCGAACCACCCGCACCCGCTCTTCGCGGGCTTCGTGGCCGCCGCGCTGGAGCATTCGCAGCACTAACGGAAGCAGTGACCCGATCCGGCGTTCCGCGGAAAAGTCGGAAATTCGGGAACCCGCAATGCGAGAAGGTGGAAAGGAACTCCGGTGTCAGGTGAGTTCTATACCTGCCAGATCCCGATCTTCGCGGGCGGATTCCAGAAAAGATTCGTCCATTTGAATCGCCTGCTGCAGGTGGCTGCGAGCGCGCGGGCCTTCTCCCAACGTCCAGAGATAACAGGCGAGGTTGTAGTGGAAGACCGCCATTTCAAAAAGAGTCTTGGGGCCGCGCAGGAGTTGGTTGCAGGCGGCCAGCGTGTCCCCGGTCTCATGGAGGCAGTAGGCGGCGCGCAGGAAAAATTCCGGTTCGTCCTCGGCTTTCAG
Organism: Akkermansiaceae bacterium; assembly: GCA_041736495.1. GTDB lineage: Bacteria > Verrucomicrobiota > Verrucomicrobiia > Verrucomicrobiales > Akkermansiaceae > Luteolibacter. Next base: position 1,390 of record JBGSTM010000168.1, on the reverse strand, counting down.
GCAGAGCAGGCGGGCGGTTTCCGAGGCGGCGTTCCATTGCTCGCGGTTCATCTGCGCAGCCAGCTTCAGTTCCAGAGGAGCCCGCAACCGTTGGACCTCCGCAGGTAGCGCCTGAAGTTCGTAGAGGGCCTCGTCGGCAAGACCCAGTTCCAACCATCCGGCTGCCGCACGTAACGTTTTTGTCACAACCATTCGGTCGAAACTAGGATAAGCGGGCTTCCGTGGCAACCATTCAGCTGCTAAAAATCACGTAGTGCCCGATGGAAGAAGAGACATCGCGCTTTGGAGATCCATCGGCGTTCCGAGAAAAAGAGACTTGCCGGATTTCATCAAGAGCGGTATTAAATCGCCCTAGACGCAGTCATCGTGTCGGGCGAAAGCATTTCCTCCCCCACTTTGGCATGACGATCCCCGGCACCCGCCGCTCAATGATTTTCTTGGAACGATACGATTTGAACCCCTCAGCCGATTTTTTCGATCGGTTCCGACCCGCTGTCTCCGATCTATGATCCGGCGCTTGGTCCATCGTTCCGCACCACTCTTCGCACCGATATCGTGCGGCGGCTTTGTCCGTCCGTGCAGCGGCGTGTCGCACCCATCCACTGGAGGACAAAACCATCGCTAAGCCACAAAGAGATCCAAATAGGGGTCGTTACCGCGACATGACGCGGATCAACGACCGAATCCGCGCCCCGAAAGTCCGTGTCGTCATGGCAAATGGCGATCAACTCGGCGTCATGAGTTCGCGCGACGCACTTGCGAAAGCCCAGTCGCTCGGCCTCGACCTCGTCGAGATCGCCGGCCAGGTGGACCCGCCGGTCTGCAAGATCGTCGATTACGGGAAATACAAATACGAACAGGCGAAGCTGAAGAAGCAGAAGTCGAAGAGCGCCACCCGCATGAAGGAAGTGAAATTCCGCGTAGGCACCGGGCAGCACGACTACAACATCAAGCTCGGCCGCGCCGAAGGTTTCCTCGATACCAACCACAAGTGCCGCTTCGTGCTCCAGTTCCGGGGCCGCGAAAACGCCCACAAGGACCTCGGTTTCGTGGTGCTCAACCGGATCATCGAGGACCTCAAGTCGATGGCCCAAGTCGACCAGGCTCCTCGGCTCAACGGCCGTGCCGTCGCCATGATCCTCTCGCCGCTTCCCGCGCATCAGCGCAAGCGCAAGTTCCACCTGTTCCACGGCGAGCTGATGGAAGAGGACGACTTCGAAACGGAAGAAGGCGTGGACGAGGAAATCCCTGACGATGATTTCGTCCCGGATGAAGTCCCCGACGAGGTCGCTGATGAAGCTGCCGCTCCTGCGGAATCTGAAGAAGCGCCCAAAGCTTGATTTTTCATCGGGCCGTGGCGGGGGGTTTGAACCGCCCCAGCCAGAATACA
>JBGSTM010000166.1:0-4894 GCA_041736495.1 Akkermansiaceae bacterium | reverse complement strand
ATCCGTGAGATAGAGCCGCAGGGTGTTCGTCGCATCCAGCTTGCCGGAAACCCGCAGGCATCCGCCGCCGCGGTAGCTGTCGCCGCTCCAGAGCTCGGGGGTGAGTTTCGTGCCGGTGCTGGTGACGATCCAGCGCCACGTGGGCAGAATCGCTTGCAAAGCGCGGTTCCACCATGTGCCGGGTTTTACAATCACGCCGTTGTGATGGAAGTTGCTGCCCCTGCCGATGCAGAAGTTCGTGGCAAATGGCAGTGAGTTAATGGCCGAGCGCTCCGCGATGTTGTGGGCGATGCCCTTCCATGCGCCGGTTCCCACCGTCGCCGAGGTGTCGCGTGGATCGCCGCTGGCGCCGGTCCAGAACAGGTCCTGATCGGGGATCTGGGTGGCGAACTTGAGCGGCTTGTAGATTCCCACGGAGGTGAGGTGGTATTGTCCGTCGGGGAAGATTTTCGCCATTTTTATCCGTGCGGCGGTAGAGCTGCGGAAGTCCTCTCCCTCCGCCTCGATGCCGGTCCAGATCTTGTAGGGATCGATGCCGAGCGACTGGGCGTAGTCGCGGCTCCAGGTGGTGAGCGAGGTGGAGGAGTCATTGGAAAAATCGATGAACATCGAGTGCGCGATGGGTGCTCCGGTGTTGTTCTGCTGGCCGGTGGTGTAGTTATGCCGCAGATACCAGTCGTTGTTGGCGTTCAGATGGTCCTGCCACTGGATGGTTCCTGCCTCGGTCATGGAGTCATACCAAGTCACCTTCAGATTGCTGTTTTGGCGGATGTGGCGGATGAGATCGCGCATTGCTGCGGCGTCGGCCGCAGTGCCGCCCTCGGTCTCCTGATTGATGAACCAACCGTCGAAGCCATAGTATTCGGCGACTTCGATCAACTTGTCAGCCGCCGGATAGGTGTTGCCGACCTTGGTGAGGAAATTTTGCACCCAACTGTAATTTCCGCCGAAGACGAGCGGCGGGAAAAAGACCGTGCCGAGGATGGGGACGCCGTTGCGGTGGGCGTTGTCGATCATCTCGCCGGTTGGCGGCACGATATTGATCGAGCTGATCCCGCCCCAGTACACGGACTCTTCCAAATACTGCCAGTAGGTGAAGGTGTAGACCGAACCGGAGCCGCCTTGGGGCCGGTTGCCCGCGTAGGTGTCGAGTGCCTGCACACCGCCCTGACCGATCCTCGAATTGGAATTGGCCTTGAGCCCGGTGGGAACGTTGATGCGATTGCGCAGCGGCACGGTGGCCACGTTGAACGGCGCATCGGCATCCGTGGCGGGATTCCAGTTCAAGAGTTGGGCGACGGTGAACACCGGCTTGACGGGCATGGTGGGCATCATCGGACTCACTCCCACCCAATTCAAAGTCATTGCATCGCGTTGCGCTGCGAACTCGGCCTGATTGAGTTTTTGGGCAAAAAGCTTCACCTCGCCCACGGAACCGATGAGATATCGGCTGGAGTTGTCCAGACTGCCCAATTTCAAAGGCAAGCTGGTGCCTGCGAAGTTTCCCTTGGGGATGATGGCGGTGATTTCAGTTTCGTTGAGCGAATCCCAGATCGTCAGCACGCCGGTGGTCGCATCATAGTTCAAGGCGATGATCACCGCGTTTCCGCCTGCCAACTCTCTATCGGATTCCGGTCTCTGTATGATGCTGCCGCCCATGTAGGCCACGATCCGTCCCACGGCGTTCAAACGCAGGCCGAATCCGCCGGCGGTGTTGATCGATGTCACCCCGATCAGGTCGTTGGGTTCGCCGCTTTCAAGCAGTTGATCGACCCTCACGGACAGCAGGATCGAGAATCCCGTGTGAGTGGAAGCCGGGCCGGAGAAATCCAGCAGGCCCGCCGTATCCGTCGCATCCAGAAGCTGGAGGGAATTCGCTGGAGGGCCGAATTGCAGTCCAGCCGTCCCTGTTGGAAATGGATTCGCAGCCGGATAGATCACGTTGCCCGTGCCTGCCGAGGCATGGTTGGCATTGCCGGACTGATCGGCCCAAGCGCTCACCGCATTGGAGGCGTTCTTGGTGATACTGGCGGGGTGCGTCGCCGTTAGATACTGAAACAGGGTGGCATGGGCTGAAGGGGCCATGGCCACACTGACGATGCAAGCGCAGGAGATGGCTGCAAGCGAAGACCGCCAGCCTGTCAGGCGGGTACCGCTATCTATCTGCTTGCTGGATTTGATGCGCATGGGTTTGGGAAATCCAGCCGTGGGGTAACGGCTCTTTTAAACTCTAGGGCAGGTCCGGAAACCTGCCACCCATCAAAATTAACGGCCTGCCACACGCCATTCCCGGGCTTCTGCGGCGCCGCAACAGGCCCGCGCCTAACAATCCGCCTGCCAGCAGGTTCGACACCTCCGGAACCGGGGTCCAGGACAAGGTGCTGCCGGTGTAGGTAAATCCGCCGGAGGGGTAATAGGTCGTGTAGGAATTCCCGATCGAGTCGTTGGTCACGACGAAGTTTGCAAAGCCGCCGGTGGTAGCACCGCCGACACTGAATACCTGCCACGATTTCTGGCTGCCCCAGAACGTGTTGTCCGAGAAACTCACAGTGCTTCCCGCACTGTTCAACACCACCTTGAAAACCGCCGCCGCGTCGATCGCGAGGTCGCTCCCTGCGCCGGTGACATCCACCGCGTCGAAACCGGTGGTACCGCGGTCGGTGGTGGTGTTGCCCGCGAGCTCCCATTCGAAGATCGAGTCCTGGCCGTAGCTCAAGTCATTGGCGATGGTCTGTTTGCCCACGCTGGTACCGGGCGCGTGAATGGCGCTGTTGCCCGTGGTGCCGCTTACCGTGGTCGCTCCGCCGATCGTGCCGTTGCCTTTCAAGGTCGCTCCCGCATTGACCGTCACGTTCCCGGTCGCCAGAGACTGGTCGCCGTTGACCACCAGAGTGCCGGCTCGGACATGGGTGACACCGCCGTAAGTGTTGGCCGCATCGAGCACCAGGGTGCCTGTTCCCAGTTTGGCGAAGCCGATGCCGGTGCTGCTGCCGATGTTCGTCAGCGCGGTGCTGTAGGTGAAATTACCGCCAGTGGCGTTGGTGGTGTCGAAGCCGATGATCGAGTTGTTGCGGAAACCGGTGGAGTCGGTGCTGGATCCCATGTGGGAGGCGTTCAGGAAGGTTCCGATGGCCGTGGTGTCGAAGTAACCGGAAGCGGAATCGCCCACGCCGAGGGCCATCGTGCCGCCGCTGGAAACGCTGATACCCACGTTCGCGGGGTTGCCGGCATTCACCACCGCACCGGTGGAGAGACCTTGGAAGATCGAGTTCTGCTTGGCGAAGACCAGGGTGCCACCGCTGCCGGTGATAGATTGATAGCCGGTGTTGGCGGTGTTGTTTCCGCTGAGAATCTGGGTTGCGGTGCCGGAAATCAGCAAACCGACCTTATTGGCACCTCCGGTGGTGAAGTTGCCGTTGAAGCTAGAGGTGCCGGCTCCGCCGATGGTGAGAGTCTTGCCCCCGCCAGATGCATTGGCAATGGATCCGCCCGAGCCCGCATTGTCGGTTAGTCCGGCGACGGTTGTCGCGTTGTTCACGCGCAGAGTGGCTCCTGAATCGACACGTAGCGTGGTCCCGGAATTGAAGGCGGTGGTGCTGCCCGTTACGACCATTCCTTCGGAAACAACGAGGTCACCGGAGATGGAGTTGTTTCCAGATAGCAGTAGAAAGCCATTTCCGCTCTTGGTAAAACCGGCGCTTTGGAGATTCGCCGTGATGGACAAGGTCGATCCCCCCGTCACGGCAATCGATGGAGTGGTGCCTCCGAGTGTGAGTGTATTGGCCGCGGTGCTGCCGTTGCCAACGGTCAGCGTGGTGTCGCCGGATGCCCCCGTGTCATCGGAAAGGATCCCATTGACCGTTACCGGAGCGCTGAGGTTGATGATAGGTGATGTTGTCCAGTCCTTGCGCAAGTCCGCGCGGTCGCTGGTGGAATTCACAAACGCGCCGCCGGTCCAGTTGCTGTCGGTGTTCCAGCTCAGCGTGCCGGTGGTGGCACCCGACCAGAGGATGTCGGTGGCCATGGCGGCTTGACTGAGAAGCGGGACGAGGGATGCCGTGAGCAGGCTGAGATAGGGATTGGATTGGGTTTTCATAATGCGGATGAGATCGGGGTATCTTGTCCAAGGGACGCCAAAAAGCGTAGGCGACCCCGGAATTCCGGCCATCCGTCAATATTAACGGAGACTCCCGCACCGGTTAATTTTGACGGATGGCGATGATGGGGAAGTGCTCCTAGGATCGGCAAAGCCTTACGCAGGATCGAACCCATGCCCGCCATCAATCTCAGTGCCACCGACCTTGCGGTCATGGCCATCTATATGATTCTCATCGTCGCATGGGGGATCCGCCACGCCTCGCGCGGGAGTGAGGAAGGCTACTTTCTCGGCGGGCGCGGGATGACCTGGCCGCTCATCGGGCTCTCGATGATGGCGATGTGCGTTTCCAGTTCGTCGCTCGTCGGGTGGTCGGGCGACGCCTACGACACGGGCATCGCGGTGTTCAACTACGGCATCGCCGGGGCCATCCTGCCGATCCTGTTTTTCATCGTGTTTTTCCTACCGTTCTATCTGCGCAACCGGATCTTCACGCTACCGGAGTTTCTGGAAGGCCGCTATGATTCGCGGAGCCGGTATTACCTCTCTTCGATCACGATCATCGGTTATACCTTCGCGGATGCGGCAGTCACGCTCTATGCCGGTGGGCTGATGGTGCAGTTGGTGTTTCCCGGCGCGGACCTGTCCACCGTGATTTGGGGCATCGCGATCCTCGCCGCGTCCTACACGCTGATCGGAGGACTGTCCGCAGTGATGTGGGTGGACCTGATCCAGTCGGTGGTTCTGTTCATCGGCTCGATCATCCTGACCTGCATCGCCTTCGGCAAAGCGGGCGGC
>JBGSTM010000155.1:0-13042 GCA_041736495.1 Akkermansiaceae bacterium | reverse complement strand
GGTATTGATGCGGCATCCCCAACAGTTCGCCGTTCGCATCGATCAGGCCGAAGTCGCAACCCCAGGTGTCGATGCCGATGGAAACGATGTCCTCGCCATGCAACTCGACCGCGCGGCGCAATCCTTCGAGAATCTCTCGATAGAGGCCAATAACGTTCCAGTATGAGCCGCCCGGCAGGTCCGTACCAGGATTGTCAAAACGGTGGATTTCCTGAAGCTCAATTTTCAAGAAATCCGTCTTCGCAGCGATCACCCGACCGCTGCCAGCACCTAAATCTACTGCGATGAATACTTTTCCGGAGGTCATAATTACGATAGGGTTGCGCCAATCGTTTTTGAATGCCCTGACAGATGCAACCTCCAATCACAGGGAGTGTAAAAATCACCCAATCCCAGGATTCCAGGATTCCAGGATTCCAGGATTGCCGCTTACAGCTCTGCTGGTGACCTCACTGGTTCCGCAATGGCGCTGCCAGGAAGTAGATCTCCCGACTGCCGTCATCGACATCGCACACATCGAGGAAGACCTCATTCTCATATTCAGGCAGCACGGTCAAAGTCGCCGGTAGAACACCCTTGCGCCAGACGATCTTCAGTGGGAAGACCCCGGTCTTGCCGGCTGTCGGAGCCCCGGCGGATCCCCAGGTGATGGTACCCACGTCCAGTCCCGAATCTGCGTTGTCAGAGGTGAGATATTCCGCGAATGAATAACGGGGAGTGACGAACTCATAGTTCCCGGGCTTGCTGATTTCAATCGCTCCCTCGCTCCGGATTTCGCCGTCCACCACAGCGGCCTTGCTGATCGTGAATTTGAACGCGTTGCGATAGCGGAATGCGTCCCCGGTGAACACGGGAACAGCGACAAAGCCCAAGATGATCAACCCACCGACCAGCGAGGGAAGCACCGCGCGGGTGAATGTCGATTGCTCTTCGGAATCCCGGCTTAAAGACAACCATAGCAGACCTAGCACGTGGAACATGATCACCAGCGGAAGGTAGGTGGAAAACTCCATCCGGAAACCGTTGTCCGGATAGATCGCCAGACAGAGCGCGGCCAATACCACCAGCACCAGAACAGGCAGCGAATAGGCCATCATCGCACGCCCCACCGGTAACTTCTTCATCAAGCCGTATCCGGCCATCACCAGCAGCCCGAAGACAAAGGCGATCCACCAGTGAGACATCGTCCACATGAAGGCAGAGGGGATGCTCTCCGAATGGTTGATTTGCCAAGATGCCACGAAAACCACCAAGCTCGCGAGAATCCACCCGGCTACCCCGATTCCAAAGAGTGCACCGAATGCGGACTTCGCGGGACTTTGAGTTTCAGGCACTGAGGGATGGGTTGCAGAAATTTCCACAGTCATGGATGTATCCTGAGACATTCCCCAAGGTAAAGGAAAGCACGAAAATCGCATAATATTCGGAAATGAAACATCCGCCCTCGCTGTGGGGAATCTTCTTGCCAGATGAAGCCTCCCAAAGAAAGTGGACGACGTTCTCCGTCGGAAAGTCCGCTTCATGAAAAGACACCTGTTCAGCTCCGCTCTGTCGCTCTGCCTCACGGCAACTCTCTCGACAGCTCAGGACGCAGGGAGCGACAAGGTCAAGGAGCTCGAGGAGAAAATGGCGGTGCTGCAACGCGAAAAAGCCGCACTCGCCGAGCTGGTCGAAAGGGCAAAATCCAAGACGCCCCCTCCGTCAGCGCTGTTTGACCCTAACGGCAAGATCAACCCCGCGGTCGCGAACGCCGTCCTCATCATCGAGGGTGACAAATCCGTCGGTACCGGCTTCGTCGCGGATTCCGGCGGGAAAAAGTATCTCTACACCGCCGCCCATGTTTTCTCCGGCAACATGAAGCTCACGGTGAAGAACAGCACGGGCATGAATTTCAAGAAATTCGGCGTGCTGGAAGCAGCAGAAGGTGCTGATTTAATCCGGATGGAAATTCTTGAGGAGGTCAAGGACTTCCTTGAAATCGCCCACGACGACGCCGGGATTCAGATCAACACCGAGATCGCCGCCCTCGGCAACGGCGGCGGAACCGGCGTGGTCGCCGTGGAAAAAGGCAAAGTCCTCGGCATCAGCGCGAACTCCCTGGAGGTGGACGCCGGAATCATCCAGGGCAACAGCGGCGGGCCGGTCGTCGACCAGGCCACCGGCAAGGTGCTGGGGTTGGTTACGCACCTGACGAGTGAGCGAAAGGATCTCTGGTCGGAAGGCACCCGCCAAGCTGAAGTCCGCCGGTTCGCATGCCGCGTTGACAAGAACTGGCAGTGGAAAACGATGAAAGTAGGTAATTTCCTCACCGACGGAAAGGCATTGGCCGCATTCGATGAACTGACGCGCCTCAGCTTTGCCGTGGCGCACCTGGAACCTCTGTCCAATGGCATGAGATTGGATGTGAGTGTGGGTGCTGGCAGCACGGTCGTCGAAATTTTGGAGCGCAACCGGGAGAATGACATCGTGCGCTCGCTTTTCAAAATGAACGTGGACCTCGCCAGCAGGAAATCCAACCTGAGCGAGGCCGAGCTGAAGAAGAAATTCCGCAGCTTGATCAGTCAGATTCAGGGCCAGGCAAAACGTTCAAGCGACGCCTTCGCCCCACAGAATTTCGCATGGTTCCACCGCAAACAGTCCGAAATGTCGGTGGAGGCCCGCAAGGAAAGCCTCATCGAACTGCAAGCGGATCTGGATAATCTGCGCTGAACCGGTCGTTCGGCCTGCCCCGGAAATCATCGCGGGTCTTCGGAGCGCTATTGGAAACCAAAACTGACGGCCACCCGCAAAGAGATTCTCACGAAGAAGCCGGACGGGGGAGATCCCCGGCCGGCTTTGCTTGTTGAACAGGCTGAGTGACTGAGTCACCCGATCATCCCTTGATGTCCATTGCAGCGTATTCTCCGTCTTTGCGGCGATATACGATGGTCAGGCAATCGCGGCGGGCACTCTTGTAGAGAACGAAGGGACGATCCGAGAGCTCCAGCTGCATGATCGCGTCTTCCTTGTACATCGTCCGGATCGAATAGTTCTCCGGGTGGACGATATATGGCACGGGCTCGACGTCGGAATCTTCCGGGTGATCCAGCACGTCTTCCTTGAAAAACCGCTCATCAAGGTGGCGGATCGATTCATTCCGGTGCGGCCGGTGCTTCTTCATCAGCCGGGTCTTGTGCTTGCGCATCCTTCGAGCGATTTTTTCAATCGTTTAGTCGAGAGCGTCATACATGTCTTTGCCCTCGGTGTGCGCCTCGATGGTGATGTGGTTGGCGCAAAAAAGAATGATTTCGGCAATGTGCCGGTTTTTTTGGACGTCGAGAATGATCTTGGCCTCAATGATTCGCGGGTAATCGAGATGCAGTCCCTCGATTTTCTTGATCGCATGGTCGCGGAGGGCATCGGTCACTTGCTCGTGCCGCACGGTGACAGTGATCGGCAGATTGACGTTGGCGGTTTGCATGGTTCGTATTGGTTGGTTTGTTGGGTGAGTGGACAGCGGTTTTCAATCGCTCTATCCGTCAATGATCTTGAACCAAGATGGGACCCAGCGCCATTCACTTCTTCGAAAAAATGCCGCATCAACTATCAGCGGATACGCGGACCCGGCTACAATCCCCTCTCCGTCCACGCTGGAACGCACAACCTGTTCAAATTCAGGCTATTTCGGTCGTGTCAGCTGCTCGAAAGTCGAAACCTCTTCTTCCTCCGGCGCAGTGGCCTCCGAGGACGCTGCGGAGGCCTTTAAAAAAATATCCTTAAAGTTGTCCGAAGGAGTTGCAACCGGGCCGCCGATTTTCAGGGAAATCCAACGGAATCCCTCTTTCGGTGGACCGAACATGTTCTTCAGTCGCGGGGTTTTGGAGGACGCGATCATCGCCTCAGCGACTCCTACCTCCAAATGCCCGGACAGTTCCTGATTGAGGGCCATCGAGACTTTTCCACGGACGGCCATGCGGCCTTTGCTTTCAAAGTTCAAGTCGCGGAATGTCACGATGCCATTTTCGCGATGGATGGTACCGCCTGCGTCCACTTCGAAGACCGGAGACTGAAACCATGGGTCGTCAAGAGCTTGGGAAATGGCCAGTAAAAACGGGAATCCCCGCAACTCGATTTGTGACGAAGGACTGACCTGGAAGGTGATTTCCAGTGTTGGAGCAGCATCCGCGGTTGGCAGAAATGAGAGAAAGTTCGATTTGGTGGCGGACGTGGAATCGATCCGCCCTGAAAACAAACGGCCGAGAGCGGGCCCGGTCAGTCCTTCGATTTGAAAGGACTGGACGACTGCTTTGAGCGAGGACAAACGGTCGGGCTGATAAGGATAAATCTTCCCGGAAAGATCGAAGATCCCCCTCGAATCGGATTCGTGGAGGACGCGCAGGTTGATCACCTCGAATTCGTCGCCACGGATTCCGACGAGCGCCCGGTCAAGGCGGAGTTTCGGCCAACCCGCCATCTCGATGTCACCTCGGTAGAAGTTGAGCAGGGCCCTGCCGTTTTCGGTTTCCGGGTTCAGCGACACTTCCGATTTGGTGACCTTGACGATGGGTGTCGTGGGTGGTCCGAGAGTGAGGGTAAGCGAAGGCACGCGGTAGCGGTTGAAACGGATGGGCAGAAGGCCTTCCGAGGTGGGGAAATGGCGGGTGATTTCCCCGGCTTGCGGGTATTTGAGCTCCAGAACGGCATCGCTGGCAGAGACTTCCTCTCCTTTCATCACCTTGCCGAGGAAAGTCGAGGGTGACACCTCGGCGCTGAGTGATCTCAAGGTGACGCTGGAGAGGATGTTTCCGGCAGGCCACTTCAGCGTCATGCCGGCGGCATTCGCGGTTTTCGGGTTAATCCGGAATTGCTGGATCTCCACTTCGGCACCACTCGCCTGCTCGATCTTGCGTAGGAGCCCTTCACGGAATGGGCTGCTGTTCGCATAGATGACCGCGCCGCCGATGAAGAGGGCGGCGACAAAAACCAGAATCATGGCCGCCGAGATCTGGAAAATGCGCATCCTGCGGCTTGTCTGCTGGCCTTTTTTGACGGGTTGGCTGGACCGGCGTTTCCGCTTCCGCACCCGGATCGCCTGCGTGCCGTCCGCGCGGGTCACCAATTCACCTTCTTCGGGACTCTCCGATGAAGAGCTCTTCAAGCGGTCCATCATCTCGTCAATCGAGTATTTCTCGGGCTCGCTGGAGGAGGAAGGCATTGGCAAAAGGGATGGGGACGGTCAGGTGAGTTCCGCGAGCTCAGCGGTCCCTGTAACGGCGTCCGGTCGGATCCATGAGCTCCACATTGACCAGGAAAATGATCATACTGGACACGGGATTTCTTGAGTTGGACTGGAAAAGGCGACCCACCAGGGGAATGCCTCCGAGGATCGGTGTTTTGTCATTCACGGTTTCAACGGTTTCCCGGATCAACCCACCAACCGCAACAGTCCCGCCATCGGCCACGTCCACGGTGGTGGAGACCGACTGCTTGCTGAAAATTGGCATGAGAATCGCGTTTTCGGTAATCTCGACGGTTTCCTGTTGGCCGAGAAGCCCCGTGACGGTGCTGTTGATGGGGCTACCGTAGTTCACAAAACCATCGAAGTCGCTGAATTCAGGATTGAGAGTGACCGTGATATACTGCTTGGCGGCGTCTGCGACTGGCAGAACTTCCAGAGTGATGCCCACATCCCTGGTCTCGAAAGCCGTGGGAGTGGCGGGAGTGACCGGGAACGAGCCGCCGTCCCCCGTACCAACGGAATTAGGCAATTCCGGGGGCTCATACTCGGTCGGGTAAATAAACTCGCGGACAATCGCGATGGAGGAAGACTGCCCGCTGCGGGTGACCGTGGAAGGTTGGGCCATGATATCCACGCCCTTTTTCTGATCGAGTCCCCGCATCATCATCTGAACGCTGGCGTCATTGAAGTTTCCGATGAGACCGAGGATCCCGGGTGCCGGATTGCTCACCTGGCGACCGGACTGATTGGTGATCAGATTGTCGATCGTATTGCTCGTACGGGCGGTGTCGCCGCTGCGGTTTCCCGCAGTGACCGGATTGAGGGGAGTGGTGCCGCCGGCCGTGGTGACATCCGGGGAACTTCTGCCGTTACCCACGGTGCCGCCGGTTCCCACGAGATTTCCCTTGAAGTTGGCGTTTTCGAGAAACCAGTCGAAGCCGAGTTCCTCCAGCCGTGACTGCTCGACCTTGATCATGGTCACCCTGACGGAAACCATGACCGGTTCGGTCTTGGTGATGGCGTCGATAATCTGGGCGATATAATCCTGGTTTACCGCGGTATTGATCACATTGAGATTGTTCGTGGCTGGCGTGTAGCTTGCGGAGGCCCCCTCGGGGAAAACGACTCCTTGTTTGACGAGCGCCTCCTGGGCCGTGAGGCGTTTGGCAAGCAGGCCACCCGAGGCGGGTGCGGCTCCAAACGGATCATCCGCTGGAGCGGCCGCATTGGTCCCCGAGCTCATGCTGCTGATGAAGTCCGGTGGAACGCGATAACTTCGCGAGATGAGTTCCGGTGAGGAAGAGCCAATCGGAGAGATAAGCACGGAAAACTCGTCCGTGGTGAACGACGTCCCGGTCAGGTCGCCGATATACTGGAGGATCTGGGAAAGCGGGACGTTTGTCAGTTGGAGGTCGAATCGCGCCGCCCGGATCTTCTCAGCCGCGGGGGAGTTCGCGGGACCGAGGTTGACCGCGAAATTCAATCCTTTGCGGGCGGGATCGAGTTCAAACGTATCAAACTCCGTGGCGCGCTGGCGGAGGAAATCGAGTGCTTCTTCCAGCGACGTTTGGTCCAAGGCGACTCTTGGAATGATGATGCGGTCGAGCTTGTTTCTGACAGAGATGTAATTGGCACCCGAAGAATCCGCGCCAGGATCCGGGAGTGCGGCTTCGAGATCCAGCGACGGGACCTGCAGTTCCCACTGGCTGTCGATCTGGTTGAGCATCTCGGCCCGGGTGTGGTCGTAGGCAGCTTTCTGATAGCCGCTTTTCGCACTTTCAACCCGCTCCATGCCACGGCGGGCGGCGGTGTTGGTCGGATCGATGCGCAGCACGTCTTGGTACTTTGCGTTTGCCTCGTCGTATTTGCCGAGATTGTAAGCTCCTTCTGCGGTGTAAAGCAGGCGGCGCACGGAATCCACGTCCTGGGTGTGCTTTGCAGTGAGCGCCGGATTCGTGCGGATCGGATCGTCCAGTTGGCCGAGGAAATTGAGAGCGCCTGCGTTGTTCGGCGCGACCGAGGAATCGAGCACCTTGCTCACCACCGCGCGCGCGCCGGAGACATCGCCGTTGCGGGAAAGGACGCGGGCATGCTCGACGGAGGCCTGGGCGTAGCGCTCGGTGGCAGCGGCCCGCAGTTCGGCTGAAATCGGAGCGTTGGGAATGAGCTCGCGGGCACCGGCATAGGCCTCGACCGCTTCGGCATATCGCCCGGCCGTGTAGGCTTCATCGCCCTTTCGAAGGAGTTCCTGCGCTTCGTCGATCGCGACGCTGCGACGGGAAAGCTCACTGGAAGCAAGGCTCTGGCCGCCACGCGAATCACCGCCCGAGAGGGGAAGAATCATGCCGGCGGAGGCTAACAAGGCAGCACCGCCACGGAAAAAATGAATGGGTTTGAGAATCTCCATGCGAAGGTTGCCGCGACGTATAGATGGCTTGGACGGGGAGAGTAAGCGTAAAATCCCGGAAAATCATCTTTTTGAAAGCCAAGGGAATTCCAGCTGCTGTTCCAGCCGCCGCCGGATCACGGGCGGCTGCCGGAAGAAGGGGGAAATCCTGGATTCGAGGACTTTGAGCAGCTTGGCGATCACCGGTGAAAATGTGTTCATGCGGTGAGTGTTCGCATGAACCGATTGAATGTCAAGATCCCGGAATCAATTCGCTGTTTTTTTTGCCAGCACCTCCCGTGCGGCATCCACATCCTGCTGAATCTGAATGCGAAGCACCTCAATCGACGGAAATTTAATCTCCCTGCGGAGGTGTTTCTCGAAGCGGACTTCGAGTTCCCGCCCGTAAAGGTCGCCGGAGAAATCGAACAGGTGGACTTCAAGCGATCGGTGGGTGCCGTCGACGGTCGGACGCATGCCCATATTTGCCACTCCGTCCACTCGGCGGCCATCCTGCAACAAGGTCCGAACGGCCCACACTCCGTCCGGTGGAAGCTGTGCCTCGCCGGTCGTGAGATTGGCAGTCGGAAAACCGAGGGTCCTGCCGAGTTTTTTGCCTTCCACGACGGTGCCGGCAACCGCGTAAGGCCTGCCGAGCATCTTCTCGGCGTCGCCGAGATTTCCATCCCGAATCGCCTGGCGGATGCGGGTGCTGCTGATGCGGTCGCCGTCATGCATCACGGGTGCCACCGCTTCCAGATTGAAACCTTGCAGGACAGCCTGCTTTTCGAGAAACGGCACGTCGCCGCTGCGGTTGTGCCCGAAACGCCAATCTTCACCCACAGCGATGGTCCTCACGGGCGAGGCCATGAGTTTTCCAAGAAACTCGGATGCGTCCATTTTCGCGAAATCGTGGTCGAAATGCAGCGGAATGAAAAGTTGCACGCCGAGATCCGTCACGACCCGGGCTTTGTGTTCCAGGGTCTCCAACAGCGCCTTGGGTGCCTTGTTCGGGGCAATCACGCGGATCGGATGGGGATCAAATGTCAGCAAACCCGCCAGCCCGCCCTCACGCGCCGCGGCATCCACCGCCCGGGCGATCACGGCTTGGTGGCCGACGTGGACGCCGTCGAAGACTCCGAGCGCCAGATGCAGCGGTTCGCCGAGTCCGGGCAGGTCTTCAAGGCGGTTTCGAATCAGCACGTCGTTGGAATATCGGGGCATCGACGGGGATTCAAGTCCGGGTAGCGCATGAAGTCGTGATACAGGCATTCCTGCCTGTTCTTGGAGGTGCTGAGGCTGGTGAAAGAACAGGCAGGAATGCCTATCTCACCTCCCTGCTAACGAGCGGCGTCGCTCTTCGGCAGAGTTGCATCGCGAGGCCCCACGGATCCCGCAGCATCACGAGATGACTGCCGTCCGGAATCTTGATTTCCTCGACCCATGAAGCACCGGCCGCGATAAGCCGGGCGCTGTCCTCGGCCGGGGATGTGGAAACAAACGCGATGTGGAAAAGCAGCGGATTCATCGCGGCGTATTCGGGGACCTGCTCCGGTGGATTGCAATAAATCTCCAACACGGTCTCGCCGGCGTCATCAGCCAGGAAATGGGTCTGCGTGGGAACCGGAATGTGGCGGACGATTTCCAGCCCGAGGTGCTCGACATACCAAGCCGCGACCGCTACCGGATCGGCGACGTTGAAGGCGACGTGTTCGATTGTCACGGCTTGTGGGTTTTCTCGCAGCCGCAGCCATGGCCGCAGCCGGATTTTCTCTTCGGGCGGGCGAGGCGGACGAGGAAAATGGTGAGCGTGATAATCACGATTCCCGCGGCGGTGAGGGTTTGCCAGTCCATGTTAGTATCCGATGAGTTTGCCGATTTGGAACACCACGAGCGACGCCACGTAGGCGAATCCGGTCATGAAGAAAAACTGCCCGACCGCCCATTTCCACGATCCCGATTCGCGGGCGACGACGGCGCTCGTCGGCAGACATTGCAGCGCGTAGATGAAAAACACCAACAGCGAAATGAGCGACAGCGGCGTGAAGATCGGGCGTCCGGCCGGCCACTTCGAGGCGGCAAGCTGGTCGCGCAGCACGTTGCGGGTCTGCTCCTCGTCGTCGGCCTCCTCAACCCGATAGAGAATCGCCATCGAGGAAACGAAAACCTCCCGTGCGGCGAACGAGGTCAGGATCGCGGTGCCCATCCGGCCGTCGAATCCGAGCGGTTTCACGACCGGCTCGATCACCGCACCGATGCGGCCCATCGCGCTGTGGGCGAGCGCTTCCGCGTCGTCGGCCCCGTCCTTTTTCGGATAGGTGCTGAGCGCCCATAACAGGATGGAAAGCCCGAGGATGATGGTTCCCGCCTTTTTCACAAACGACCACGCCCGGTCCAGCACATGCCGGAAAATATAACTCCACTGCGGCTTGCGGTACGGCGGCAGCTCCAACAGGAAATGCCCCGGGCTGATGTCCTCCCCCAGCCTGCCGCGCAGGATCCGGGCGACGATGAACGCGGTGATCGTGCCCAGCGCGTAGATCGCGAAAAGCACCGCTGCCTGTTTCCAGGTGCCTTCCTTTTCATGCAAAAGCAGCGGGATGATCAGGAAATAAACCGGCAGCCGGGCCGAGCAGCTCATCCAAGGCGCGACGAACATCGTGACCATTCGTTCCTTGGCGGAGTCGATGGTGCGGGTTGCCATCACGCCGGGAATCGCACAGGCATACGAGCTGAAAAGCGGCAGGAAGGATTTGCCGCTGAGACCGGCCTTCGCCATCACGCCGTCCATCAGATAGGCCGCGCGCGACATGTAGCCGGAGCTTTCCAACAGACCGATGAAGAGAAACAGAAGGATAATCTGCGGCAGGAACACCACCACGCCGCCGACTCCGCCGATGACGCCGTCCACGACGAGCGAGCGCAGATCCCCGTCCGCCATCAACGATTCCACCCAGCCGCCGAGCGCGCCCTGGGCGGACTCGATCCAGCCCATCGGGATTTCCGCGAAGGAGAAGATCGCCCAGAAGACCGCGAAAAAAATGGCGACCAGCGCGACCCAGCCATAAACCGGGTGGAGCAACACCGAGTCGATTCGATCCGACAGCGTCTGCTGGTGCGCGTCCGGACGGCGCGCCGCCAGTTCGCAAAGCCGGGTGATGAAGGCACGGCGACCCACTTCGGGATCGGAAGCCCCCGAGATCCACGTGACCTCGGAGGCAAGCGGGTGGGGAAACCGGAGCGCCTGCTTCAGCTCGACGACGCCCTTTTTGGCGTTCGCCTGCATCGGCACGACCGGGATGCCGAGTTCTTCGGAAAGCTTCGCCGGATCGAGCCGCAGACCGGTTTTTTCCGCCACGTCCACCATGTTGAGCGCGAGCACGCAGGGCAGGCCAAGCTCGATGACTTGCAGGGTGAGCTGGAGGTGGCGCTCCAAGTTGGATGCGTCGACCACGCATACGACGAGGTCGGGTTTTTGCTCGCCGGAGAGCAGGCCGTTGAGGGCGTCGAGCGCTACTTTTTCATCCGGAGAATTCGCACGCAGCGAGTAACAACCGGGCAGGTCGAGCACCCGCAGCTTGCGGCCGTGCGGCGTGAAGGTTTCGCCGGATTTCACCTCCACGGTGACGCCGGCGTAGTTGCCGACGCGTTGGTTCGCCCCGGTCAGGGCGTTGAAAAGAGTGGTTTTCCCGGAATTGGGATTACCGATCAGCGCGATCGTCGAGGGTGCATCCGGGACTGGCGACATGACCGATCAGCCCACGGGTGAAACCAGCACCTGCTCCGCCAACTCGCGACTGATTGCCATCCGGGTGCCGCAAATCGAGCAAATCAGATTCCGCCCTCCTGCGAGCTTGCGAACCTGAAGCTGCTCGCAGAACCCGAGATCCCGGAGCCGATCGCAACCCGGTCCGCTAAGGACTCGGATTTTCACGTCACAACCGACCCTCGCCTGATTCAAGGTCATGGCGCTGTCGATTTCCAAATCGGCTGCAAGGGCGGGTGACATCTGGCGTTAAGATCGTCAATTGAGATTGGCTTGCAACAAGAAAAGCGGGATCTCATGAATTTTGGATTCGCCAGTTCTCACGGCGAAATGGAAGCCCTTGGGATGGATTCCAAATGAAGGTTTGCCTCTCATCCTTCGATTCCGGTACGATTCAAGCTATCGCAACTGCTTCGGATCCCCATCCTTGTAAAAAATCATGAGCACCCTAGCTACGACCGTCGACGGCCTGAAGTTCACCAACCCCTTCGTCATCGGCTCCGGCCCTCCAGGCACCAACGTCAAGGTCATCAAGCGCGCCTTCAAGGAAGGCTGGGGCGGCGTGATCGCGAAAACCGTGAGCCTCGACTGCTCCAAGGTCGTCAACGTCAGCCCGCGCTATGCCAAGCTCATGGCCGGCGACGGCAAGGAAGTCATCGGCTGGGAAAACATCGAACTCATCAGCGACCGGAAGTTCGAAATCTGGCTCGACGAGTTCAAGGAAGCCAAGGACGCGCACCCCGAAGGGATGCTCATCGCCTCCGTGATGGAGGAATACAACAAGGACGCCTGGTGCGAGATCATCGAGCGCTGCCAGGACGCCGGCGTGGATGCCTTCGAGCTGAATTTCTCCTGTCCCCACGGCCTGCCGGAGCGAAAAATGGGCGCCGCCATGGGCCAGGATCCCGCCATCCTCGAAGAAGTCTGCGGCTGGGTGATGGGAGTGTCGAAAATCCCCGTGTGGGCGAAAATGACTCCCAACGTGACTCACATCGAAGAGCCGACCGCCGCCGCCCTGCGCGCGGGTTGTCACGGCGTCAGCGCCATCAACACGATCCGCAGCGTCATGGGCGTAAACCTGGAAACGCTCCGCCCGGAGCCGAGCGTGGAAGGTTACACCACTCCAGGCGGCTACTCGTCCAAGGCGGTGAAACCCATCGCCCTGCGCATGGTGATGGAAATCGCCCAGCTCATCAAAAAGGATTTCCCCGGCCGCTCTCTATCCGGTCTCGGCGGCGTCGAAACCGGAACCGATGCCGCGCAGTTCATCCTGCTGGGCAGCGACACCGTGCAGGTCTGCACCGGCGTGATGAAGTTCGGCTACGGCATGGCGAAAGACCTGTGCGAAGGGCTGTTGGAGTTCATGGAAGGAAAAGGCTTCGAAACCATCAGCGATTTCAAAGGCCTCAGCCTCCCCTACTTCACCACCCACGCCGACCTCGTCGCCAAACAACTCGCCCGCAAGGCCGACGAAGCCGCCGCCAAGGAGCGCGCCACCATGGTCAAGAGCGACGCCGAATGGGACGGCGATGACTTCGTCAAGCAGTCCAACGCCCTGTCGCGTTGAAGAACAAGCTGAAGGCTTCAAACCAAGGAGCGGCGGAATCCGTCCGCCGATGTCCATGGGAAGCCAATGCATCATGGCTTGCCTCGTCTCATTGGCTTCCCATGG
>JBGSTM010000138.1:0-2110 GCA_041736495.1 Akkermansiaceae bacterium | reverse complement strand
GGCGAAAAACGAGGCGAATGAATAATAGTCATCCATCGTCCAGCGGTCGAACGGATGGTTGTGGCATTGCGCGCACTGGATGCGGGTGCCCATGAAGACCTGGGCGACGTTTTCGGTGAGCTTGAGCACGTCCTGCTCGATCTGGAAGAAGTTCGTCGCCGGGCTGGAGAAGGTGCCGCCCTTCGCGGAGAGCAGTTCCTTGACGAGTTCGTTGAAGGGCACATTTCCGGCGATCCGCTCGCGCAGCCACTGATAGTAATTGAGCGCGGCCTTGTAGGAAACCTGTTGGGGACCGTTGTTGAAGGTGCGGATCTGCATCAGTTCCGCCCATTTCATCACCCACATCTCGGTGAACTCCTTGCGGCCCAGCAGATCATCGACCAGCGCGTCGCGCTTTTCCTTGCGCGTGTCGGCTAGAAATTTCTCCCGCTCCGCGACGGTCGGGGGGACGCCGACGATGTCGAGGAAGACGCGGCGGAGGAACGATTCGTCGTCAGCAAGTTCGGACGGGATGATGCGCAGTTTGTTGAGTTTCTCGGCGACGTGGGTGTCGACGTAGTTGAACGCCGGGAACTCCGGTTTTTCGTAGGCGAGGTCCGCTGGGACGACGATGGCCTGCGATCCTTCGGTGAAGGTGTGGAAGCGCGCTAACAGAAACGCCTCGCCACGGTTTTTCGAGGCGGCGAGTCCCTTGCGGGCGTCGATGGAGACCGAGTTGTCGTTGGAAGTGGAGAAATGCGAGAGCGTGGTCACGTCGCGGTCCGTCCCGTCCGAGTAAAGGGCGCGCACGCTAAATGGGACGCGCACGTCGCTTCCGGTGAGCACGAGTTGTTTCGGGCGCACCTCGATTTCCACCGGGCTCGGAATCTCCGCCTTGTCGAATTCCGCGCCGCTGCGGATCCAGTTGACGAGCGTCTCGTAGAACGGGCTGTCCTTTTTCATGAGGTTCCCGCCGGTGTGCGGGACGGCTCCAATGGACTTGGTGAGCAGAAGCGATTCCTCGGGCACCGCGAGGTTGATCCGGCGGCCGGCCATTTCCGTGGTGAGGCGGAAGTGGTCGCCTTTGGGGTCGAAGCCGTAGAGCGAAAGATGGAATCCGTCCTGCCCGCGCGCCGAGCCGTGGCAGGAGCCGGTATTGCAGCCGGCGGCGGTGAGGACGGGCATGACGTCGAGTTGGAAGGAAATCGGGCGGGGTTTTTCCGCGTCTTTCACGGTCACGGGGACTTCGGCGCTCAAGCCGCGGTAGTCGATGCGCAGGGTGGTGGAGCCGTCTTTCGAGGGAGTGAGTGAATTGCCGGTCAGTTTGGCGGTGGCCGGATCGGCAAGGGTGAGTTTCGACTGCTGGGTGATGTCGTGGGTGGAGGCGTCTTTGAAACGGGCGATGACGATGACCCGGTGGAAATCGGCCGCAGTCTCCAGGGTGACGTTTTTCGGGAATGCCTCGATCGATACAATTCGCGGGTCCGGCGGCGCGTCCCAGCGGGGCAGAGCGGTTTTCGATTTCGGGACGAGCACCTCCCCTTCCGGCCACGGAGCGCCGGCGGTGATCCACTCGGAGAGCGCGGCGATTTCTTCGGGAGATAGAACTTCGCCGCTCTTTTTCGGCGGCATCCGTTCGTCGTCGTCGTGGGCCAGCCGGACGCGTTTGAGGATTTCGGAGTCATCCGGGCTTCCCGGAATGAGCGAGGTTCCGCTTTCGCCGCCTTTAATCAGTGACTCGCGGGTGGTGAGGATCAGGTCGCCTTTTGCTTTTTCCGGGGTATGGCATTCCACGCAGCGAACTTCCATAACCGCCCGCGCCGCGTCGAATGTCTGCACCTTTTCATACGCCGCGCCCGTCGCCGGGAGGTTAAGGATGGCCAGCCACAAATATCGCATCGATTGACTACGGTAGTTGCAAACTCCGAATTGCAATGGATTTTTCCGATTGGGAAACCACACTAGTCGCTGCGGAAAAAAGTGTGTTTTCATGCCATTGCCGGGTTGACAAGCCGCTGCCGAAACCTAGAATTCGCGCCCCGAGCCGGATACCGGACGGATTACGAACCTTTATTTGAGGCACACACGCCATGAGCAAACGCACCTATCAGCCATCCAAGCGCACACGGAA
>JBGSTM010000120.1:0-3611 GCA_041736495.1 Akkermansiaceae bacterium | reverse complement strand
GGGTAGCGTTTTTCCGCGCTCGGGTCGTCGAGGGATTTGAAAAACTCCGCCAGCTCGTGGGTGAAGGAGTGTTCGTAACCGAGGCAGAGGCCGGGGACCCACCAGTTTCCGGAATACGGATGGTCGCCGTCGGTGGCGTGGATGTTCGTCCAGCCGCGGCGGTCGCCGGGGACGCCATGGTCGAAGTAGGAGAGGTAATTGAGGTCGTGGAGGTCCCAGGTGAGGGATTTTTTCTCGCCGTTGATCTCGAACGTGTAGAGCGCCTTGTGGCCGCGGGCGTAGCGGGTGGATTCGAAAATGGCGAGCGAGCCGTTCTCGAAGCGGGCAATGAAGGCACAGGCGTCGTCGATGGTGACGGCTTGTTTCTCGCCGGTCGCGGTGTGGACGCGCTCCTTGATGAAGGTCTCGGTCATCGCGCTAACGGAAACGATGTCGCCATTGATCCAGCGGGCGGTGTCGATGCAGTGGGCTAACAAATCACCGGTCACCCCGGAACCGGCGGCTGCGGCATCGAGCCGCCAGAGTCCGGCGCCGCCTTGCGGGAGTTCCTCGGAAATCGTCCAGTCCTGGAGGAAATTCGCGCGGTAGTGGAAGATGCGGCCGAGTTCGCCGGCATCGACGATGTTCTTGGCGAGCGTGACGGCAGGGAGGAAGCGGTAGTTATACCAGACCAGGTTGGGCAGGCCGGATTTCTCCACGGCTTCGACCATTTTCTCGCCCTGTTCGCCGTTGAGGGCGAGGGGTTTTTCGCAGAGGATCATTTTTCCGTTGGCGATGCAGGCGAGGGCGATTTCCGCGTGGGAATCGTTAGGCGTGCAGATGTCGATGGCGTCGATGTCCTCGCGTTTGACGAGCTCGCGCCAATCGGTTTCGTAGGAGGCGTAGCCCCATTTTTCGGCGAAGGCGGCGACTTTTTCCTTGTCGCGGCCGCAGACCGCCTGACGGACGGGGACGTGTTCGGTGTCGAAGAAGTGGGAGAGCTGGGAGTAGGCGTTCGAATGGGTGCGGCCCATGAAGCCGTAACCGATGAGGCCGATGCGGATTGGTTTTTTCATGATATTGAATGAGTTATGAAGGAAGACTGGGTGTTTGAGAATGCGCGTGTTGTGGGAAGTCGAAGGTCAGGACGAGCGGTTCAGTGCCGGTGTTCTCGATTTCCACGCCGCCGCGGTTGAGCGCGGCTTGGGTGATGAATCCGATCTCGGGATAGATTTCGCCAAGTTTCATGTCCTGGTGATATTGCACTGCGAGCTTTCCAACCCGGCCGCGTCCACGGTTCGTGTGGAACAGCGTGGGGCTCTCCGGGTGGAAATTCGTCTTGGCGCCGGGTGCAAGGGTGAGACGGAGAATGGAGGCCTTCTGATCGCCTAGGAAATCCCCGTAAACAATCCACTTTGCGTCCACTCCGTCGCCGGAAAACTCTTCGGCGGTGATGGCCGGGCGCGAATTCTTCTGCACGAAGTCCGGGTCCTGATTGGCTTCGAAGTCGAAGGTGTCCACCAGGTATTCCCAGTTTTCGTGTTTGTCCTTCGGATAATCCTGTTCCCGGCAGGCGTAAAACGCATCGGCGGCTCCGATCCGTCCATCCAGTGTCAGGTCCTCGGCGAGGAAATGCTCGTCCATCGTCACGTGCAACTCGTGCGTGCAAAGGTCCGTGGGCGAGTGAAGGACGCCATTCGGCATCACGAAGCCGTTATCCAGTTGCATCATCGTGTGCGGCGAAAGGTGCCGCACACCGTTATAATCGCCCTGCCCCCAACGCTTCATGCAGGCGAGGAACTGTTCCTTTGTCACGAACGGATAGAGGCCCATGGCCGTGGTGTGATAATGCGACGGACTGACTCCGGGATTGTCGAAGGAATTGATGTCGTAAACTTCCCATTTCGCCCAGTGAAGGTGGTGGGGAATGGGGTTCAGGTTGTCGAACTTCTTGGACACGATCGGCCAGGTGGCCTTGCCGAACAAGGACTGCGCTAAAGCGGTGATCTTCTCTCCCATGATGGCTTCCGGATCGGTCTCGATCAGGTCCTGCAGTGAGATGACTTGCCCGCTCGGCGTGAGTACGTGTGCTTCTCCTTCACGAAAGGGAGCCTTTCCCGTGCGGGTATCGATGACGCCTGTCACAATGGGCACGGTGCAGCACATCCAGACTTCATCAAGACCGGTGCCTCCCATGTAGTCCGGGTAGTAGGATTTCTCATCCAGGCGAAGGCGCTTTCCAGGCGTGCAAAACGTGCGGCCGGCATAGCGGTGCAGAAGCTGCAATACACCGTCGTTCTGATTGAGGCAGTCATCGAGAATCGAAGTCGATCCGCCATCGATGACATCGTGTTGGGGATACTCGTGCAGTTTATCCGAGAGAATTGAAGTCGAAGCAGTCATGGCAAGTGGATTTTGAAGTTAACGTAGTAGAGTGGGAAGAGTGAATGGCCCCAACTCGCGGGGACTCGTCAAGCCAAGTGACGGATGAATACAACCCGCCAATCCATGGGTGGGCGGCGGGTTGTGAAGGAGTGGGATCGTCTCAAAGTGCTTTGTCGACCTTAATCATGGCTTCGAGGATGTGCTGCCAGGTGGATGGGGTTTCGAGGACTTCGTTGGAGAACATGCAACCGTCCCAACAGATGTGCTTCATGCCGCGCGAGGCGGCATCCTTGAGCCAGTAGGCGGAGGCGCGGGGGATGTCGAGTTTTCCGTTAGGATCGTCGGCGAGGCAGTGGCGGCCGGTCTTGTCGTGGGAACCGGTGCCGTGCACGGACCCGTCGTTCTGGGCGACGTGGAAGTCGATGGTCCACGGGCGGAGCGCGTCGGTCATGGTGGTGTAGGCGGCCCAGAACTCGTCCTCGGTATAGCCTTCCTTGAGGAGGGCTGCTTCCGGGGCGTTGTAGCCCAGCAGATAGAGATAGGTGTGGGCGAGATCGGCCTGGAAGCCGACGGTGTTGGGCATGCCGGTCGCTTCGAGCGTGTCGAGCATGGCCTTCCACGAATGCATGCCACCCCAGCAGATTTCACCTTCTGCGGCGAGGCGTTCGCCGTGTTGCTCGGCGATTTTTCCGGCTTCGCGGAAGGTCTCTGCGATGAGTTTGGTATTTCCGGCAGGGTCCTTGGCCCAGTCGCTAACAGAGCTGGCGGAGTCAATGCGGATGACGCCGTATTCGCGGACGCCATGATCATTGAAAATCTTCGCAATGCGGCAGGCTTTCTCGACGGCGAGCACGAATTTCGCGCGGGCTTCAGCATCCCCCATGGCGGCGTCTCCAACCGTGCCCGGCCAGATCGGCGCGACGAGCGAGCCGACCTTGAGATTGTGGCTGGCGATGAGATCGGCGATTTTCCGGATGTCGGATTCCGAGGCGTCGGGGTCGGTGTGCGGGTGGAACAGGAAGTAATCGATTCCGTCGAACTTGCGGCCGTCCACCTCGGCGGCGACGGTGAGTTCGAGCATGTGTTCGAGGGAGATCGGAGGATGATCGGTGCCGGGTTCTTTTCCGACGAGACCGGGCCACATGGCGTTGTGAAGTTTCATGAAGAGGTTGGTGGTTGAGGGTTATGGTTGAGGGTTATGGTTGAGGGTTGAGAGCAAAGATTATCAATTCTTGTAAGCAACTATA
>JBGSTM010000263.1:0-26345 GCA_041736495.1 Akkermansiaceae bacterium | reverse complement strand
CCTTTGGCCACGGCGAGGTCGGGTTCGTCGCCTTCGAGGGAGCGGACGGGCGTGCCGTCGTTCCATGAGGCGAGCAGGTCGAGCACGCGCTGGCGAACGGGTGCCGCTTTGAAAACGCCGCCGTTGAAGAGGACGGCGCTAGGTTTCAGGTAGTTGCCGGATTGCTCGCCGACGAGGGCGGTGAGGGCCTCGCTCGATTTGACGTTTTGGAGGCTGCGGGTGAGGAAGCGGGCGAGGTGCTTGCTGATGACCGGATCGGACGCGTAGGGCAGGCCGAATTCCTGGAGCGCCGCGCCGCCGGTTTCGAGCGGGGTGTCGGTGACGCGGGTCATTTCGAGGAAACCGTCGAGCACGACTTGTTCGAGGGTCGCGCGGTCGAGCTTGGTTGAGAGGGTGCTGGCGAAAAGACTGGAGCCGCGGGAGGGGACGGTGACGGGGGCTTGGTCGAGCGCGGGATCGGAAAAGAGGGTGATTTTCGCGACGCTGGCGGCGTGGATGAGGGATAGAAATTGCCAATCGTCGATGGATTTTCCGGCGTCTTCGAGTTGGGCGCGCAGGGTGTAGGCGAGGGCGAGGTCCATGTTGTCGCCGCCGAGCAGGAGGTGTTCGCCGACGCTGATGCGTTCGAGCGCGAGATTTCCGCCGCTGGAAGTGACGGCGATGAGGCTGAAATCCGCCGTGCCGCCGCCGACGTCGCAGACGAGGACGATGTCGCCGGCGCTGACTTGGGTGCGCCAATCCGCTCCGGCCTGGGCGGTCCATGCGTAGAATGCGGCTTGCGGTTCTTCGAGGAGGACGACGTTGGGAAGGCCCGCGGCTTCGGCGGCTTCGTAGGTCAGATTTCTCGCGACTTCGTCGAAAGAGGCGGGGACGGTGAGGACGATCTGGCCTTGGGAGAGGTCCCATTCGCGACCTTGCGCGGCTTCGGCGTAGAGGAAGCCATCCTTGAGGTGAGCCAGGTAGCGGCGGGAGCATTCGAGGGGAGAGAGTTTTCCTTCGACGGTTGAAGCCCACGGGAGAACCGGCTGGCGGGGATCGACGTGGGGATTGGAAAGCCAGGATTTCGCGGAGGTGACGAGGCGGTCGGGGACCAATGTGCCGTGAACGCGGGCGAAATGGCCGACGATTCCGGAGTCGGATTGCCAAGGCAATTTCACTGAATCTGCGGGAAATTCCTGCGGATTCGGGATGTAGAGCGCGGAGGCAAGCGTCGGCATTTCGCCGATCTGATTGGGCGCGAGGATCTGGGAGATTTCGACAATGGACGCGTGTCCGGTCTCGAAATCCGAGACGGCCATCGCGCTGTTGCTGGTGCCAAGATCGATGCCCAGGCTGAACTTGAAACTCATGGGAAGAAAGGGGGTCAGTTGACCTCGACCTGCGCCGGCGCGATGGCGGGCAAGCGGTCGGTTTTCAAAACGCGCGGGAGCTTCACCGAAGTGGTTTTCCAGCCCTTGTGGACAATTTTCCCGGTGAACGGCGCTTCGCCGGACAGGTTGCCGACGAGACGGAATTCATCGGCGGAGTAGCCGGCAGGGACGGTGATGGTCGCGCCCTCGCCTTCGGTGCTGATCGGTTCGATGTGGAAATGTTCGCTCAAAGCCGCTTTGCAACCTTGGTGCACGGCGCGTGCCACGCCTCCGACGTCGGCATCGCTGTAGGGCGTGATGTCCTCCATCAGGAAATCGATGAAACGGCCCTTTTCCTGGAAAATCCCGAGCAGTGTGACGACCTCCGCCTGGGCCTGGTTTTGGGGAATGGCGGCGGGGACCGGCTTCACCGCCTCGGCCACGGCGGGCTGCAGGGCTGGCTGGGGATTTTTCCCGGTGAAAAGCATGGCGAGCAGGGCGATGGACACGACGAGCGAGGCGATCGCTAAAGGTTGATGCACTCCGGCAGCAGCGGGCACCAGCTGAGCGGCGGTCAGGAAAACGAGGAGAACGGCGGCGATTTTCACGGATAACTGAGGATTTGGGATTGGCGTGCGGGAATTTGGTTTTCTCTGCCGTGAACATACCGCCCCGGCTTGAGGTGCCAAGGAGTTTGATGGCTGCGGACCGCGCCTGACGGCTGATCGGCCAATAGACGGTAGCTACCGCGAGGGATAGCGTGAGGAGTGCGCTGGAGATTCCGGTCGCACGCAAACCCAACCCGAGATCCCGTTGAATTCCCACTCCATCGCATCGCATTGCCACGGTCTCATGCTTTCCGCGGTTTGCGGGATGGTCGCTTTGGGGCTATTTCCGACTGCTTCCCTATCCGCCCAGACGCTGCGCGAGGCTGCCGCCAATTTTCCCGGTTTACGGGTGGGGGCCGCGATCAAGTCCACCTCGCTCACCGGAGGAAGCGCCGCTTATGCCAACACCGTCCGCCGTGATTTCAATTCACCCTCCCCGGAAAACGACACCAAGTGGGGCACGCTCCGGCCTAACCAAACACCAGTCGAATATGCCAAGGCAGACGCCATCGCCACCTTCAACCGCGCCGCTGGCGAGCAAATGCGCGGGCACACCATGCAGTGGTATAAGGAGTCATCTCTCCCAGGCTGGCTGACGGGCGGCGGGTTCAACGCGACCCAGTTGCGGGCAATCCTGTTCGACCACATCGACCAGGTGGGCGCGCATTACCGGGGGGATGTCTTCGCCTGGGATGTGGTCAACGAGGCGTTCAACGACGACGGGTCCTTGCGCACCGGCAACATCTGGTATGACGCGCCTGGCATTGGATATGCCGGACTGGGCACTCGCTACATCGAGGAAACGTTCATCCGCACCGCGGCGGCGGACCCGGACGCCAAAATGTTATACAACGACTACGGCGCCGAGGAGGACAACGCGAAGTCCGATGCGATTTACGCGATGGTCCAGGATTTTCTAACGCGTGGCGTGCCGTTGGATGGCATTGGCTTTCAAATGCACATCGCGGGCGTCAACGACACCAGCCTGCGGGCGAATTTCAAACGCTTCAACGATCTCGGACTGGACCTGCACATCACCGAGATGGACGTGCGGATTCCGGTGGACGCCAATGGCGACGCCACACCCGCCAACCTTGAGGCCCAGGCGGAAGTTTACTGGGACGTGTTAGGCGTGGCTCTCGGCCAGCCGCGTTTCAAGGGGTTCCAAACCTGGGGACTCTACGACGGCGATTCCTGGATCCCCGGATTTTTTCCCGGAACCGGCGCGGCGCTTCTGTTCGACAGGAACTATCAGCGCAAACCCGCCTACTGGGCCGTCTGGAACGCGATGGCCAATCAGGCGGAGAAATTTCCCGTGCTCGACGTTTCCGCAGGGGATTCCACCAATGTCTTCACCCAGAACACGCTCAGCGCCGGCGCGGGCCGCCAGCTTGCAGCGAATGCTCCTAACGATTTCATGACGCTCTCGCTCACGGTGCCCAGGGCCGGAGTGTGGAACCTGAGGTCCGGATACCGTGAGAGCGGAGTGTCGGGACAATTCCAGCTCGCCGTCGCTCCGGAAGGCAGCAGCAGTTTCGTCAATGTCGGCGGTGTGGTGGACTTGTACAATGGAGCGGTCGGCACTGGCATGACCGACCTGGGAAACCATACCTTTCCAAGCGCGGGAAACTGGCAGGTCCGTTTCACCGTCGCGGGCAGGAACTCCAGTTCGTCGGGTTACAATCTCACCCTCGACTATCTCCGGATCACTCCGGTTGGCACCGGGACCAACACGCCGCCCACCGTCACCAACGTCACCGACAAGACCACCAACGAAGACTCCACCGCCGGGCCTTTCCCATTCACCGTCGGCGACGCGCAAACGGCCGCTTCCTCCCTAACCGTTGAGGCGGTTTCCCTCAACACCACTCTGCTGCCCACCGCCAATATCGTGCTCGGCGGAAGTGGAGCCAGCCGCACCGTCACCCTGACGCCCGCCGCCGGCAAGTTCGGGTCCGCCGCCGTCCTGCTTCTGGTGAGTGATGGTTTCCACACCACACCGGAAACTTTCGTGCTCAACGTCACCGAGGTGGACGACAACCCTAACTGGACCCGCACCACGCCCGGCACCCAGCAGTGGAGCACCGCGGGCAACTGGCTGCCCTCCGGCGTTCCTGCCAGTTCCGCGGAGACCCAGCTCCGCATCCTGGATGGCATCACCCTCAGCGCCGGCACCGTCACCGCGAACAATGGTCTGGCAGGCACGTTTGCACTCAGCGCCCTGACGCTCGGCGGCATGGGAGCCAGCGGCACGGCCAGCGGCGTCACTCTCGGCGGATCGCCGCTGGGCCTCGCGACCCGGCCAAGCTCCGGCTCTCTTCCGGAAATCAAGCTCAGGGCTAACAAATCCGCTGCCGCGAACAGCTCGCTGGTCTATTCCGTTGCCCACAACATCACCCTCGCGGACACCACCACCGTCACCGGAAATGGCAATGCAGACTTCACGTTCAGCGGCACCCTCAGCGGTGTCGGAGGCCTCACGATGAGCAGCAGCAGCCTGTTGAAACTAACCGGAACCAACACCTACACGGGTCCGACGGTTCTCACCGCCGGCACGCTGCAGGTCGGCAACAATACCAGCACCGGCAGCCTCGGTCCCGGCTCCGTCACCAACGATGCCACGCTCCGTTTCCATCGCAGCGCCTCAACCTACATCGTTTCGAATTCCATCTCCGGAGCGGGCCAGCTGGAATTCGGCTCTTTCACCGGCCCTGACAGCGCCATCGCCGAGCTCACCGGCACGAACACGTTCACCGGCGGTGTCACGGTCAACAGCGGCGGCCTCCGGGTCCGCAGCGCCGACGCCCTTGGTGCCGGAACCAAGTTGATCTATCTATCCGGAATCAACAATTTCAAATCCCGCCTCATCCTCGATGGCGGTGCCGGCGACATCGAGCTGCCCGCCGCAATGTCGTTCAAGACCAGCAACAACGACGCCACCCTCAGCGCGATCATCAACGAAGCGGGAAACAACACCATTGCCGGGGACTTCACCCTGACCAGCGGCGGTGGCACGACTGCCGTCAACGTTCAGGCCGGGTCCCTCGCTCTCACCGGCACGTTCAAGCCGGATACCACCACCCGTTCGCTGGACCTGATGGGAGCCGCTAACGGAACATTCGGCGGTGCGCTCCAGAACAACGCGGCGTTTTTCCCCGCACTGACCAAGTCCGGTCCCGGCATCTGGACGATCACCGGTGCGGCTCACGATTACACCGGCGCCACCACGGTGAGCGGCGGCACGTTGCTCGTGCAAAGCCCCGGATCCCTGCCCGCTGGCAGTGCGGTGACCGTGAACAACAACGCGAGCCTCGGTGGAAACGGCACCATCGGCGGACCGGTCAACCTTCTAGCAGGCGCCGTCCTGCTGCCGGGCGGTGCCAACTCCGTCGGGACACTCACCCTTGCCGGCAACAGTTCCGCCGCCCTGACTCTGAACGGGAATTCACTACCCTTCGAAATTGCCACCCTGTCAGGCTCCGACAGGATCGACA
Source organism: Akkermansiaceae bacterium (assembly GCA_041736495.1). Classification (GTDB taxonomy): domain Bacteria; phylum Verrucomicrobiota; class Verrucomicrobiia; order Verrucomicrobiales; family Akkermansiaceae; genus Luteolibacter. Next base: position 20,894 of record JBGSTM010000263.1, on the reverse strand, counting down.
TCACCGGAAACCTGGTTCTCAACGGGGCCAACACCCTCACCCTGACGCTCCCCGTCGGTGCGCCGCCCGGCATTTACACCCTGATGACCTACGCCGCGAAAACCGGCACCGGGACTCTGGATCTATCCGGTTCCTATCCGAACACCGCTCTCACCGTCGGTGCGACAAGCGTGACACTTGCCTATTTCCCACGCGCATCCACGTGGAAGGGGAATGTCAACGGAGTGTGGGACACCAGCACCCCGAACTGGCTGAGTGAAGGAAATTCGGCGGCGTATGAGCCCGGGGACATGGTGACATTCGACGACACCGCCGCCGGTAACTTCACGGTCACCGGCGATGCCTCGCCCTCATCCGTCACGGTCAACAATGCCGCCAGCCCCTATGTTTTGACGGGGAACATCGGCGGCATCGGAACAACGCTCGTCAAAAGCGGCCCGGGTCCGCTCACTCTATCCGGAGAGAACTCCTACAGCGGTACGACCACACTCGCCGGCGGGACTCTCGACGTCGGCTTGATCGCGTCCGGTTCGTTAGGCACCGGCGGGTTGTTCTTTTCCGGCGGGGTCCTTCAGGGAAACGGCACGTTCACCCGCGCGCTCAGCGGCAATGCGACACCCGGTCACGGGCAAGTCGCAGGTGCCGTCGGTGGCTTCGCCGCCAAGGGTGGGTTGCTGACCGTCGATCTCGGACCCACGCTTTCCCTCAACGCTGGGTTTCATAGATTCGGTACAAATTTTATTTTCGGATCCTCCACTGCTGACAGTCCCGTCAGAGTCACCAGCAATATCGACTTCGGCGGCGGCAATCGTAACATTACGGTAAATTCCGGCACAGGGGGAGACTGGGTCGAGTTTTCAGGCGTTGTAAGCAATGGCGGAGCCACCGGTTACGGCTTCATCAAGTCCGGCACCGGGCTGTTGATTCTATCCGGTGACAATGTGAACTCGGGAACCACCAACATCACCAACGGCACGGTGCGGGCCGCCCATGACAACGCGTTCGGTACCGGAACGGTCTTGCTGGGAAATTCCGGGGCCATCCTGGAACTCGCAGACAGCATCGCGATCAACCGCCCGCTGACCATCAGCAACACGGGTAACAAAAAGACGCTCAGACTCGAAGACGCAGCCTCCACCGGCAACCATGCGGGCACGATTCTAATCAGTGAGACGACTTTCGCCAACTTCGAACTCAACAGTGCCGCGGACCAGACGCTGGCCGTTTCCGGAAAAATCTCCGGCACCGCGGGAGCGGCGGTCAACAAGACCGGTGCGGGCACCCTGGTTCTATCCGCTGCGAACGACTACACCACGCCCACCGTCATCAATGGCGGCGTTCTGCTCGCCACCACCCTCAGCAATGCGGGCCTGCCCGGCAGCCTCGGTGCGGCATCCGACATCAGCGGAAATCTGGTCATCAACGGCGGCACCCTCCGGCACGACGCGGCTAACACCGCGGTGACCGACCGGAAATTCGCCGTCGGCCTCGAGGGTGCGACCATCGACTCGTCGGCCACGTCGGCCGTCGATATCATTCATTTCACGACCCCGTTTGCGATGGGATTCAACGCCCAGCTCGGAGCCCGCACCCTGACACTCACCGGCAGCAACTCCGGTGACAACATCATCAATCTCGATCTCAACGACGATGCCTCGAACAATCCAACAAGTCTGGTCAAGGATGGCAGCGGGAAATGGCTGCTCACCGGAGCCTCCAATGAATATACCGGAAACACTACCGTCCTCAGCGGAACGCTGGTGCTTTCCGACAATGCGGGCCTGAGATTTCTCATCACCGATTCCTCATCCAATGCGATCACCGGTTCCGGCACGGTCCATCTCGACGGGAACTTCACCATCGACACCACGGCAGTCACCGTGACGACCGGCTCATGGACCCTCGTAGAGGCCGCCACACTAACGGAACACTTCGGCGATACCTTCACCGTGGTCGGTTGGGCGCAAGCCGCGAATGTCTGGACCAAAGTGGACGGCGCACAAACCTGGACGTTTTCCGAAGCTGACGGCGTGCTAGGCCTAACCGTCACCGGAGCGAATTCCTACGAATCATGGATCAACACCTTCACCGGCATTCCCCTGGCCGACCGCGATCCGGGCGATGATCCGGACCGTGACGGAAGCTCCAACCTCCTCGAATTCGCACTCAACGGAAATCCCGACGACTTTCTGGAAAACGGGCTCATCGCATCGCTGATCCAGAACTCCAGCGCTCCCGCCACCCAGGAACTGACGCTCATTCTCGCCGTGCGGGATGGTGCCGTTTTCACCGCAGGTACCGCCACCATTTCCGGAATCACCTACAGCGTCGAGGGCTCGCTCGATCTTGTTTTCCCGTCTTCCGCCATTTCTAGCAGTGGTCCGGCCGACACCGCACCCGCCGCCACCGGGCTGCCCAGCCTCGCCGGCACCGAGTGGGAATACCATACCTTCAAGCTGGACGCCTCGGAGGGATTGCCGGGCAAGGGCTTCCTGCGTCTCAAGGTCAGCGAACCGTGAGTGGGTTCTGGCCGTTCGGCCAATAGACGCGGTGAGCGAACTTCTACAGGATTCAGAAGTTAGTCAGAAAACCCGCTTGGAAGTTCCGTCGCCAGATCCATTATGAAAACCCGTTATCTCGCTCTTTTCCCCTTCGCCGTGCTGTGTGCGAGCTCCCCCGTTCATGCCCTCGATTATTTCTGGGATACGGATCTTGGGACTGGCTCAAACCTCAATGGCAACGGTAATTGGGAGACGGTAACGGCCAACTGGACGAACCCTGTCGGTGGTGCGAATACGAACTGGAACAATGATGGGACAGGCAGTGCGTTTTTGGGAAATATCGGAGGGGCTAGTTATATCAATCCAACCAGCGGTGGCACCATCACATTGGGTGAAAACATCAATCTCTTCGCACTCTCGATGAGCAGCGGACAGTCCGGCAGCTACATCATCGAAGGCGGGGGATACAAACTGACTCTTATCGGTGCCAATGCCTATGTGGGTAACAACAACACAAGCGCGACCTTGACGATCAATGCCGTCGTGGACGGGACAAGCGGACTGTTGAAGTCCAACAGTGGCACCGTGATTCTTGGCGCAGCCAATATTTATACCGGCAACACCAGGATCGGTGCCGGGCAGTTGAGGGTCGGAGCGGCCAATGCGATTCCTTCCGGCACAGGCAAGGGCAATGTCGTGCTGGACGGAGGGACGAGTGCAGGAATTTTTGATCTCAACGGTTTCGATGTTTCAATCAACGGGCTTTCCGGCGTGACAGGCACGGTTTTGGGCAGGGTGGTGAACAACAGCACCGGCACCAACAAGACCCTGACGATCGGCAATAACAACGCAACCGCCAGCTTCGCCGGCATCATCGCCAACAACACGAGCGGGACTGGAACTCTCGCGATTGTAAAAACAGGCACCGGCACGCAAACCCTCACCGGTGCCAATACCTACACTGGCACGACCACGATCAGCGCAGGCGTGCTCGATGTGGGAACTCTCGACGGTGTGGGTGACTCTCTAGGCTCCGGCGGACTGCTTTTCAGTGGCGGCGTGCTCCAGGGAAATGGAACATTTAGCCGAGTTTCCAGTGGTGTGATCGGCGCCGGAACCGGCCAAATCTCGGGACTAACTGGAGGTTTTTCGGCAAAAGGCGGCCAGTTGAATGTAGATTTGGGCGCTTCGTTTGCCCTTAGTACTGGAAGCTATCGGCTCGGATCAAATTTCATTCTGGGATCCTCCAGCGCCGACAGTTTGGTTAAAGTCACGAGCAATCTCGACTTCGGTGGTAACAACAGGACCGTGACAGTCAACTCCGGCACGGGTGGCGATGCCGCGGAGTTCTCGGGCATCGTCAGCGGTGCTACCTGGGGATTCAATAAGGCCGGCGCCGGGCTGCTCATCCTCTCTGGCAACAACACGAACACGGGTGTGACCACGATCAATGCTGGCACCGTGCGCGCCGCACATAACAATGCTTTTGGTATCTCCGCCGCCACCGTGTCGCTCGGCAACACCGGAGCAACCCTCGAACTCGCAGACACCATCAACATCAACCGTGCGCTTACCGTCAGTGACACAGGCGACAAGAAAACCCTCAGGCTGCAGGGCGGGGCTTCTGCCGGTAACTACTCCGGCACCATTCAAATCAACGAAACCGGAGCCACCAACTTTGATTTGTCAGCGGCAGTCGGCCAGACACTCACGGTTTCAGGCAAGATTTCGGGACTCGGTGCCGCCGGAATCAACAAAGTCGGAACAGGGACCGTGGTTCTATCAGCGGCCAACGATTACACGGGTGTCACGACCCTCAGCGCGGGGACCCTCGATGTCGGAACGATCTCTAGCGGAGCACTCGGTGGTGGTGGACTGCGCATGGTGAACAACGCCGTGCTTCAGGGGAATGGCAGCTTCATCCGTCCCTTCAGCAATATCGCCACGGCAGCCGCCGGTGAGATTTCGGGCGGCAGCGGTGGTTTCGCCGCAAAGGGTGGCGTTCTAACCGTGAACTTCGGAAATAACGGATCCACCGTATTTCTGAGTGGTGCCGGTTTTAGCAACCGGCTTGGGGATAATTTCGTCTTTGGCTCCGCCGATTCCAACAATGTGGTTGTCGTGGTGAATGGACTTAACCTGAATGGCAGCAATCGAACCTTCACTGTCAATTCCGGTGCGGGTGGAGATTCGTCCGAGCTCCAAGGAGTCATCGCAGCCACTGCTGCCGTGGGCATTAATAAACTCGGTGCTGGCCATCTTACCCTCTCGGCAGCCAACACCTACACCGGCACCACCAATGTGGATGCCGGCACGCTTGCCATCAACGGAATCCAATCGGCCGCCACTGGCAATGTGAACGTCAACAATGCTGGCACCCGGTTGACTGGGACCGGCACGGTCGGGGGCAGCACCACCATCAACGCGGGTGCCATCCATTCGGCCGGGGGATCGGTTGCGGATGTCAACAAGGTCGGGCAGCAGTCATTCGGCCAGAATCTAACCTACGCCGGCGGATCGATCTTCGAATGGGACCTCAATGCCAACAAGGACACCGACGGCTTGGATGACAACGCCGGACTCACCGATGACAACGGAGCCCGCGGTGTCGATTTCGATGCGGTCGATGTCACTGGAAACCTAACCGTCAGTGCGGCGGCGATCTTCAAGGTCATCGTAGGATCGGGCGTGGATTTCGCTTCCGAGGACGGTTTCTGGGCTCGGAACCAACAGTGGTCGGATATTTTCAACGTCACCGGCACGGGAGGAACACTCGGTTGGAGCAATACGGCCGTGGCGGTTTACAACACCAACAATGAACTGCAAACCGTCGGCAGTTATGGCGGTTTCACCATCACCGGCACCACCCTCAGCTGGACGGCCGTCCCAGAGCCGACCAGTGCCTTGGCCGGATGGTTGATCGCAGGCGGGCTCATGCGCCGCCGCCGCAGGATCTGAGGGTTCAGGGGTGAATGGGCTTTCTCCGGCACCGCGTCATTTGGGTGAAGGGCCCGATGGCCGATCAGCCAATAGACAGATCGCACATCCGCCTTATCTTCAGTTCTTACCCATTGAAAAACCCGCAAGATCCAACTTCATGAAATCCACTCGCAACCTTCTTCTCACCGGCTCCATCGTTTTCTCACTCGCTTCCACGATATCGCATGCCGCGACCTTTGTTTACAGCAGCACGACCTCCGGCACCACCCAATGGTCCGCTGGAACCAACTGGGATGCCACTCCTGTCAGCGATCCGGCCACCACTCTCACTTTCGGAAATGCCGCAGCACTCGCAGCCTCCGATGCCATCGTGTCCAACAACGACTTGGCTGGCGATTTCAAGCTGAACGTCCTCAACATGACCTACGCGGGTCCTGCCACCGGCGTTGCGCCGACAGTGGCCCTCACGGGAGGCCGGCTTGAGGCGATCACCAACGGCGCCACCGCCCCGACGATGCTCTTCAATACGACCGGAACTGTGAAACCCACCGTGACGGTCAACAACAACCTCCTGCTGACGAATGATCTAACCATCACTGCGACGACCGGCGCCACTTTCGGCGGATTGATTTCCGGCGCAGGCAATCTTACGAAATCGGGCACAGGCGTTCTCGCGCTCACCGGACTGGCCAACAGCTATACAGGAAACACTACCATCAGCGCCGGCGTGCTCGACGTCGGGAACCTCGACAACGTATCGCTCGGCGCCGGCGGACTGCTGCTGACCGGCGGCGTCCTGCAGGGCTACGGAACGTTCGTTCGCAACTTCAACGCGGGCGGTGCCGTGGCCGCGGCGAACGGGGAACTTGCCGGTCCTTCCGGTGGTTTCTCCGCCAAAGGTGGTCCACTCGTGGTCAATTTCGGGGGAGTGACCGCTCAAGTGAGCCTCAGCGGTCCGAGCAACCGGCTCGGCAGTGGCTTCATCCTCAACAGCTCCTCTGCCAACAACAAGGTCACCGTCGTCAACCCGCTCGCCCTCAACGGCGCAGTCCGCACGTTTTCCGTCAACACCGGCACCGGCGGCGATTCTGCGGAACTCTCGGGCGTGCTCTCGGGTCTGAGCCCATCCGGAATTAACAAAACCGGACAGGGCGTGCTGACGCTTTCGAATTCGAACACCTACGCGGGGGTCACCACCGTCTCTGCCGGCACCCTGGCCATTTCCAGCTCCAATGCTCTCGGCGCGGCTCCCCTGGGCGCGACGAACAACACGACCACGGTCGCGGATGGCGCACGGCTGCAGTTGATCAGTGGTGTTGTCACCGATCCCAATGAATCGCTGGCGATTGCCGGCACCGGCGGAGGCATTCCCGCCGGCTCGCTGCACGCAGGCCTCGGAGGCGGAACTTGGTCCGGCCCCATTGGCCTGTTTGCCGCCGCACGCATCGGCGCGCTCGCCGGCAGCACACTGACGGTCACCGGCAGCATCGCCGACGGCGTTTACCCCGGCGGTGTCTATCCCGGCACCGGCCCCCTTCTCGCCACGGGCGTCGCATTTTCCGGCCTCAGCGGCACCGGCGTGGTGGTCCTCAACCCCACCACCGCCAACACCTACACCGGCCAGACTAACCTCGTCCGCGGCATCCTGCGTCTTGGCAAAAACGATGCGCTGCCCGTCACCACGGTGATCGATGCGAAGGATGGCGCGAATTCCAGCGATGCCACGGTGCTCGACCTCGCCGGCTTCAACCAGACCATCGCCGGCTTGTTCGACACCGGCGCGAACGCCAACACCGTCATCACCAACTCGGCCGCGGTCTCCACCAGCACGCTCACCATCAACCTGACCGGAGCAGTCCGCACCTACGACGGCACCCTCGCCGACGGTGAGGGCAAGGTCGCCCTATCCAAAATCGGAACGGTCACCCAGACGCTCACCGGCGCCAACAGCTACTCCGGCGAAACCCACATCAACGTCGGTGCCTTGTCCATCGCCCATAACACCGCCCTTGGCAGCACCGCGGGCAGCACTACCATCCTCTCCACCGGCACCATCAGCACCGGCGGTCGCCTCATTCTCACCAACAACATCACCTCCGCGGAGCCGCTGATTCTCGACGGAAACTCGGAACAAGCCGGCGGCTTCAACCCGACGGTCGACAGCATTTCAGGCATCAACACGCTCACCGGCAGCATCACCTTGCTCGGCACCGGCGGCCAACGCATCAATGCCACGGGAACCCTTAACCTCGACGGCCCCGTCGCCCGCGACGGCTCCAATGCGGCACCGCTGGTCCTGCGGACCGGATCGGATATTTCCATCCTGAACGTCAACAACAGCATCGACCTCAATGGCAGCGGTCTCAACGTGCAGGGCACGGGCACGGTGGTCATGAATGCCGCCAGCAACGATTTGACCTCGACGAACATCTCATTCGGCGCGGCCTCCCTCGTTCTCAAGCTGGGTGCAAGTGACGTCTTGCCGGTCGCCGCCGATCTCATCATCGGCACCTCCAACACCACGGCCGCAACCGACCAGGGTGCCCTCGATCTGGCGGGCTTCAACCAATCCATCCGCGGACTCACCGGCGTCCGCAGCGCCGGAGCCATGCCGGCGGACGCCAGTCAACGCAGAATCACCAACAGCAGTACCACGCTCAGCACCCTGACCGCGGGCACCGGCACGATCGCCGCCAATTTCAGCACCTTTGACGGGGTGATCGAAAACGGCACCGGCGGAGTGGCGTTGACCAAGGTCGGTGACGGCACCATTACTCTTCCGGCGGTCAACACCTACACCGGAGCCACCCAGGTCGATGCGGGGACGCTTCGCGTGAATGGCAGCCTCATCGCGGGTAGCGCCGTGAACGTGGGGCCTTCCGGAACCCTTGCCGGTACCGGGACCGTCAGTGGCACAGTGACCGCATCCGGAACCATTGCTCCCGGCTCCGGCGGCGCGGGCACTCTGGCCACCGGCGCCATCACGCTCACTGGCACGCTCGCCGTGGAAATCAACGGGGCGATCGGCGACAAACTTGTTTCCACCGGCGCGGTGGATCTATCAGGTCCACTGACGGTGAATCTCCTCGGCGGCGGTTTCACCGAATCTTCCTACGTCATCGCCGAGGGTGCCAGCCTCAGCGGCACCTTTTCAAGTGTGCCTAGCGGTTATTCTGTGAGTTACAGCCTGACCCAGGCGACGCTCACTCAAACATCCGGCGCCGACTACAATGCCTGGGCCGACTCGTTCGGCCTCCAGAATCCATGGCTCGGCCTCCCAGCGCTTAACGGTGAGCCCACCGCCGATCCCGATGGAGATGGTATGACCAACCTACAGGAATACGCTTTCGGACTCATTCCGACCTCCGGCGCTTCGGTCAATCCGATCACCGTGCAGCTCGACAAAGACGCCGGCACATTCATTTACACCCGGCGCGACAGCCCACTCACGACCGGCCTTGACTACACCGTGAAAACCTCGACCGATCTGGTGGTCTGGACTGAGGACATCGTTGCTACTTCGTTGAATCAATCGGTCACAGGAACCGCTAATGGCGTGCAAACCGTCCAGGTCACCTTGAGTGGTCTGCCTCTCACAGAAACGAAATTCTTCGTCCGAGTGGAAGCCGAGTAACCACTGATGCGCCGCTCTGGCAATCCGTCTGGTCCCCGGATCAGGCGGATTTTTTGCGCCTAGGGTGATCGCGGATCTCTTCGCAGATATGCCTATGGCCGATCGGCCAATTGCCAAATCTGCGAATCCATCCAATCCTGACTATGTTTTCAAACCCACGTTTCGAAAAATCCCATGAAAAAAATCCCTCAAACACTGGGCGCCATTTGCGCCGCATACGCCCTGAGCATGAGCGCCGCCCTAGCACTCGAAGTCCTCTATGTCGGAAATGTCGATAGCACCCAATATGCGGAATTTATCGAGGCCAAGTTTCCCGGATCCACCTGGGTCCATAAGCCATCGGGCCTGATTGGTGCGGATACCATCGGCGGCGATCTCGACCGCGTGACCGACTTCGCGGTGGTAGGATCGCACGGCGGCACTGGCATCACCGTAAAAGCCTACATGGAAAGCTTCGATCTCGTGATCGTCGGCAGCAGTGGTGTCACTAGTGGAAATTTCGTCCATGCGACAAGCGCCGCCGACTGGGCTGCACTCACGAAGCCCGTGCTCTTCCATCACTCGCTCATCGCCCGAGCCCTAGGTAACCGTCCGGGGATGTTCGGACCTCCCGGCACTGGCGACAACAACGTCACCCTCACCTACGCCGATCCCGACGACACAGTAAGAATCTCCGCCACCCCGCTCAGTGACGCCATCTTCGAGGGAGTTACCACCCCGACCGATCTCTACGATTCCACCATCTCCACCTTCACCGAAACCATTTCCTCGGCTGGAACCCTGGGCGGCGGCGAACTCATCACCAGTCTCACCGACGGAGTGACCGTCACTCCGCCAAGGGGCGTCGTCTTCTGGGACGCGGGCGTGACCAACGGGTCTCTCCTCACGCTTGCCGCGAAGCGTGCTTTCTTTCCAATGAGAAACAACATATCTATCAGTTTCACTCCTCTCACCGCGGATGGCCAGCTTGTTCTGGGCAACTTGATTGACGAACTGCTGGTTTCCAGCGCGCCTGTCTTCCTGCCACCCGCCGGACTAACGGCGACGAGTGGCATCGGATCCATCAACCTCACCTGGACTGGCTCCGCCGGTGCCACCAGCTACAACGTCAAACGCTCCACCACCGCTGGCACCGGACATGTCACGGTCAGCATTCCCGGAAGCGTCACCGGTAATACCTACACCGACACCGGCCTGATCAACGGCACGCCTTATTTCTATGTGGTTTCCGCCGTCGACGACAGTCCCGTCCTGGAAAGCGCGAATTCGGCGGAAGCGACCGCCACTCCGGTCGAGTTCATCTATCCTGGCATCGACATCCTGTTCGTCGCGAATGCAGACAGCGCCGTTTACAGGAATTTCGCATCTAACGGACAGTTCGCCGCCAACACCTGGACCCAGAAGGCAACCGGTCTGACCGCCAACGAGACCATCGGGGGAGACCTCGATCGCACCGCCACTTTCACCGGCGTTAATGCTGGCACCGACATTACCGTACGTGCCTACATGGAGAGCTTCGACCTCATCATCGTCAGCGGTCCGACCACCAGCGGCAACCTGATCGATGGATCCAACGGGTCCGATTGGGCCGAACTCACCACGCCCGTCATCTATCACTCGAATGCGGTCGTCCGCTCAACCGGCGGTCGTCCGGGCTTGTTCTCCGGCGACAATTTCATCACTTCCACGCTCGTCAGTCCCGATGAGACCGTCCGTGTTTCCACCTCGGCTCTCAGCGATGCCCTACTTGCCGGGGTTTCTTCGGTCACCAACCTCTATAGCTTCGCCACCGCAGACCTGATCATCGGCACTGCCACCTACGGGACAGGTGAAGCCATCGCCCGGATGACGGACAGCGCCACCAATCTCAACCACTTCGGACTCGTGTTCTGGGCCGCCAGCGATATCTCAGGGAACGGCAATATCAATGCCGCTAACCGTGCTTTCCTGCCGCTCAAAGGAAATATCGATGATCTAACGATCGATGGTAAAATCCTCCTCACCAATCTCATCAACCAAATCCAGGACCCTCAGGTCACCCCCGCCAATCCTTACGGCGAGTGGGCGGCCACCAACATCAGCGCGCTGGAACTTCTGGCATTGCCGGGTTTCAACCAAGACGCCGATGACGACGGGATCTTTAACGGCCTCGAGTGGGCTCTCGGTGGCAATCCCCTCCTCGGAGACGTCGAGATGATCACTCCTACTTCCGCCGGTAGCGCCGCCGACGGACTCACAATGATTTTTCCGGTGCAGAGCGAAATTTCCGAGACCAGCTCCACCTTGAGTGTGGAATGGGGAAGCGATCTCGCTGCGCTTCCCAACAGTGTCACCATCGGTTCCAGCGATGTCGCGCCCGTTGGTAGCAACCCCACCGTCGATATCGACGCGCCAGTGGTTGGAAAAGTGACTGTGAATATTCCCGCTGCCAATGCAGTGGGTGGCAAGATCTTCGGCCGCCTCAGGGTGCGCACCCTTCCGTAAATCATCGCATGGCTTCATGGCGGGCCCGCGACACTGGAAATCCTGAAACCTCACGATCCCCAATTCAATATGAGAACCAATACCCATCGCTCCTCAGCAGCATTCACCCTCGTGGAACTCCTCGTGGTGATCGTCATCATCGCGACTCTCGCCGCGCTCTCACTCGTCGGCTTCTCCCGCATGAGGGCTGCCGGTGACCGGGCCGCGACGATATCGACCCTGCGTCAGCTTCAGGTGGCGAACATGACCTACGCGACTGAGAACAACGGCCAATTCGTTCCGATCGCCGAGCTGGATGCCAATGACAGTCTCGCCATGGAGTGGTACAAGAATCCGAAATTCCTGTGCCACCTAACCAGTGATCCCGGCGTGTTTGAAAAGAAGGGGGATGAATTGCTCATCGCGCCTGTCGGGAGCCTGGATCCGGTAGCTTATCGGGCGAAAAAAAGATATTATGATCGGCTTCCAGCAAGCTTCGGCATCAACGCCGAGGGGTTGTCCTGGCCGAAAAAGTTCACCGATCCACCCATGAGCTACAGAATCACCCAGATTGAGAATCCCGGACGGACGGCGTTCCTGGTGACGGCAGTCAACTATCAGGTCAAACACGCGGGACGCAACTTATGGAAGCAAAATCCGGTGGAAGGCAAGGTTACGACCGACAAGATGGCCTTCCGGCATGGCAACAAAGCCGCAGTGGTTTACTATGATGGAAGCTCTGGATTCGTCACTTATGCGGATATCGCGCGCTTCGACGCCAGTGGAGGAGCCTCCAATCCGTTCTGGAAAGCCCTCAAATAACCCGCCACTGATGTTTTTTCGATATTCATACCGCGGTCGAATGAGCCTGATCGCACTCGGGCTGGGATTGACCGCATTGCTGGACGCCGCTTCCCCGTCGTGGCTCACCGCGAACGATGCGGAGATCAAGCGGCTCGTCGAAAGCATGACCCTCGCGGAAAAAGTCGGCCAGATGACCCAGCCCAACGTCGCGGCCGTCAAGGATCCATCCGATATCGGAAAACTCTTCATCGGCTCGATTCTCAGTGGTGGCAGCTCGGATCCGAAGACGGGCAACGGACTCAAAGACTGGGTCGCTCTCTACGAAAGCTGCCAGAAACAGGCGCTCAAGACACGTCTCGGTATTCCCCTGATCTATGGCATTGATGCCGTGCACGGACACAACAACGTGGTTGGTGCCGTCATTTTCCCCCATAACATCGGCCTCGGCTGCACCCGCAGCCCGGAGTTGGTGGAAGAAGCCGCCCGCATCACCGCCCGGGAAGTCCGGGCAACCGGCATCCAGTGGGCCTTCGCGCCCTGTGTGGCCGTTCCCCGCGACATCCGCTGGGGGAGAACGTACGAAGGGTTTTCCGAAGACCCCGAACTGGTAGCCTCTCTGGGAGCGGCTGTCGTCCGCGGGCTGCAAGGCGATGATCTGGCAGTTCCGGCCGCGGCCCTCGCCTGCGCCAAGCATTTCATCGCCGATGGCGGGACCTCTCCCAAGGAGCTGGGCGGCAAATTCATGGTCGATCAGGGCGACACACGGGTGGACGAGGCAACCCTTCGCGCCATCCATCTCACCGGCTATCCCGCGGCCATCGATGCGGGCGTCGGCACGGTCATGCCGTCCTACAGCAGCTGGAACGGAGAGAAATGCTCGGGCAGCCGGTTCCTTCTAACCACCCTGCTAAAGGAGGAACTCGGCTTCAAGGGGTTCGTGATTTCAGACTACAATGCGATCGACCAGCTCGTGCCCGCCACCAAGAGCGATTCGTCACTTGTGAGTAACAACGCCTCCGGCCAGGTCAAGACGGACAACTACAAGAAGTGCATCGAGATTTCCATCAACGCCGGCATGGACATGGTGATGCTGACCGACCGCTACAAGGAATTCATCACCCTGCTTCAGGAGCTGGTGCATGAGGGAAAAGTGCCGACCGCGCGCATCGACGACGCGGTCACCCGCATCCTCCGCGTGAAGTTCGCTCAAGGCCTGATGAAAAAAGACGCCGCACTGATGGCGGACGTCGCGCTCCAACAGGAATTTGGCTCGCCAGCCCACCGCGCCGTCGCGCGTGAGGCGGTCCGGAAGTCCCTCGTGCTTCTCAAGAACACCGGCAACACCCTGCCGCTTTCGCGCAAAGCAAAACGCATTCACGTCTCCGGCCGCGGCGCGGACAACATGGGCATGCAGTGCGGCGGCTGGACGGTCGACTGGCAGGGGAAACACGGCGAGGTCACCACCGGCGGCACCACCATCCTGAAAGCGCTGCGAGACGCCGCCGGGAAGGACACCGAGGTCACCTTCGCGAAAGATCATCCGGAGATCAAAGGTGCGGATGTCGCCGTCGTCGTCATCGGCGAGGATCCTTATGCGGAATCCAAAGGCGATCGCGCCGATCTATCACTTTGTGACGAGGACCTCGCGACGGTTTTGGAGGCGAAAGCCGCCGGGATTCCGGTGGTGGCGGTCGTTCTATCAGGGCGTCCCGTGCTGCTGGGTCCGGTGACCCTCGCAGCGGACGCGGTCCTCGCCGCCTGGCTGCCCGGCAGCGAGGGACAAGGCGTCGCCGACGTGCTGTTTGGCGATGTGAAACCGACGGGAAAACTCTCATTCACCTGGCCGGCGTCGATGGACCAGGTTCCTCTCGGCCATGACAAGGCGGCGATTGAGAACCCGTTGTTCCCATTCGGATTCGGACTGGGGTATTGAATCTGCCGGCAGTTCGGGATTTAATCGCTTGCACGCGTCTGCCAACGACACGATTGGAGAGGTGCGCGATAAGTCCGCTAGAACACCATGAAATCCACCAAAACAACCGATACCGTCGCGAGCACCCTCGCCCGCCTGCTGGCAGACTCATACGCCCTGCTCGGGCAGACCCAGTTCGCACATTGGAACGTCCAGGGCCCCGCCTTCTTCAGCCTGCACACGTTTTTCCAAACCCAGTATGAGGAACTTTTCCTCGCTGTGGACGAACTTGCCGAACGTCTCCGCGCACTCGACGTGATTTCACCCGGCGGCCTCAAAACCCTGGCGGCTCTCTCCTCCATCACTGAACTTCCGGTGAAAGCGCATCCGGCGAAAGACCTCGTCGCCCATCTTCTGAAGTGCCACGAAATCCTCGTGGGAACTGCCAAAAAACTCCGCGATCTCTCGGAAAAAGCCGGTGATGCCGAGACCCAGGACCTCGCCATCAAACGCATCCAGATCCATGAGAAAACCATCTGGATGCTCCAGTCTTATCTCAAGAACCCCTGAAATCACGCCATGGTAGGACTTCCCTTCCGGCACCTAGGCTTGAAATCATGTCGAACATCCGCTGAAGGGGAACTGTTTCCTGTTCGAACATGCCCTTCGAGTCGGCACTCAACATGGACTCCAGCGCAGAATGGACATCCGCCATCGCAGGTGTGCCGAGGAGTCTGGCGATTGTTCCACGCTCTTCGGCCGTCAATCGGGGCGCTGAAGAGGCTGGGCGGTACTCCATGCAGACGGGTTGGAAATCACGGCCCGTTTTCTCTCTCAGGTCGCGGAGGATGTCGAAACCTGCCGGATCGCTGTCACCGAAATGCCAGCAAGTTAGATCCGGGCTCAGGCTGCTGAACAAGCGCCTTACCGCGGATCCGGGGAAGCTGGTGTGAACCAACAGCCAGCCGTGGTTCTGTTTGGCGATTTCCAGAAACACTTCCTCGTTCTCCACGGTGAGGCAATGTGGAGCTGTGGTGGAAACCTCCTCGGCTTTGATGAGATTGACTTCTGAAATCCGTGTCGGCCCCGGCAGTGGCGTGAAGTCGACGGCACTTCCCGCGGTTTTCAGGACAAGCGGGCCATGGAACGTGAGGGTGCGGGGTTTCCTCAGGATGCCAAGATCCTCGAGTGAAACCGTAGAGTCACCACGAATGGCTTGGAGGGCCGAAATCAGTCGGTTCTCCAGGTTCTCCAGTTTCTTCGAATCACCGCAGATCACGCTGCTTGCGAAACGGATCAACGACTCGCCTTGCCAGTGAATGACTCCAAGAAGGGCGTTGCGAAAATCATGATTGCCCGCGGGATCTTCCCGTTTGAACGGCTGGATGCTCCTGTTCGCAGCGACGTTTTCCGCTAACATTCCACACCAGGCCGTCCACGCGCTCCGCCAGTCTTCCGGGACCAGGAATTGCCCGGATTCGTGAAAAAAGCCAGCCAGATCGATTCTCCTGTCGCTGGGGGAACTCTGTCCGGTCCGTGTGAACAGCCAAGCTTCACCACCGTCTTTGGCCAGCCGCACCCGTAATGGAATCGCGGATCGGGGCGCGCGGTCGATCGAGAGCAGGCCACCGGATGAATGCTCTCCCCGTTTCAGATCCCCCTCGGCCCGCTCGCGTTCGTCACCGTCGTGGCAAGCGGCGTGGCGTAACAGATCCTCGTATCCGCAGGTGTAGTCGCGGACGCCGCCGGCTGCGGACTTCTGATAGAGATCCGCCAGCGCGCGCAGGATTTCCGGAACCTCATGAGGCATGGTCGTCCATCCATTTCCTGCCCTCCGGCGTGTCGCGGAACAACACGGACGGCACGTTTCTAACGCCGACCCGCGAGCCGCGGCGCTCCTCCTTGCGGGTGATGACGATCAGTTCGTCACATTGGCTGAAAGCGTAGGGAATGTTGCCGCTGGACATGGAGAACATGCCCTGCAGGTCGAGTTCCGCCATCGCTTGAAGACAGTTCTGGATGCGCTCGCCGGAGAGTTTTGAAAACGCCTCGTCGATCGGCACCAGGGCGAGCGATGGTTCCTTCCTCCGAGTTTCGTGGCGGTTGTAGGCGTGCAGGTAACTCGCGAGGATGGCGACGAAATACGGGCTCTGGTTCTCACCGCCACTCATCTTGCCGCTTTGTTTGTCCACGCTCACCGGCTTGCCGTCGGGATCGCGGATGTCGGTGACAAGCAGGTCGTAGTCGAAATACTGGCGGTAATCCAACAGCTTCGCCGCGTCCGGACTGTTGGCGTTCTTTACAAGGGTTGTCAGGAAAAGGTTGAGGGCTTCCTTGAGATCCTCGCCCATGCTGGCGAAGAACAACTCGTCCTCGTGATGCAGCGCGTTGAGGTCGATCAGCTCCCGATAGATCCGGAAATCCGGGTTGAGTTTGCGCTCGATCTTGTAGCGGTCGTGGCCGATCGGGCGCTTGAGCTGGTGGTTGAGCAGCGAGATGATGTTCTCCACATTCTTGATCGCCTGCTGCATGCGGCTGAGCACCTGGGTGCGGAAGAGCGATTCCCAACGCTTGCGCTCGGTGGCGGATTTCTTCTCATACTCGGGAATGTTCGCGTCCTCGATGAGTGCCAGCACCTGCTCGTAGGGTCTTGCGTCGCGACCGTCGTCGGGAAGGTCGTCGAACTTCGGTTGGAAGGTTTTTTTGAAATCCAGCATCGCCACCTTGAGATCGCCGATGGTGTTGGCGGCAAGGATCTCCGCGGCGGCGGCGGCTTTGCCAAACTCGCGGACGCGGACATCGAGTGCCGGCGTGTAATCAGCGGCTTCCTGTTTCCAGCTCCGGTAGCGCTCGAGGTGCGCACTGATATCGATGCGGAGCTTCGCTCGTGAAAATTCATCCTCGCGGGCCGAGGCTTCCTTCATGCGGGATTCCAACATTTTCTCCGCCTGTTCGATGTCCTTGTGGCCGCCCTTGCGGAGGATGGTGTTTTTCTCGCGCTCCCAGGATTCGATTTGTTCCTGGAACTCGACGATGCGTTCCTCAAGCGTGGCCAGTTCATCGGTGGCGATCGCCCCGAGCTGTGACATCAGGTCCTCGTGTTCGGCTTGTTTGTTAGGTAATTCCTCGACGCGCACCAGTTCGTTGGAAATCGAAACATGGTCGGGGATTTCCTGCTGGCGGGCGGCGATGAGCCTTTCGATCTCGCGCTCGACGGGTTCGAGCCGGCGCAGGGCGGCGTCGATCTCGCCAAGGCGGGCGAGTTTAATCTCGAGCTGCCGCTTCAAGCCGCCTTCACCGATGAACGGCTGGCCGTTGTAGGGCTGCGGGCGGGTGATCGTGGCACCGCGCTTGAGCAAACCTTCCGGGGTGATGGCGGACTCATGGCGTGCGAACTCCGCGGGTGAGGAAACGCGGACGGTGTCGCCGAAGAGCGATTGGATGTAGCCTTCTGCCGTTTCGTCACTACAACGGAAGACTTCTGCTAGAGAATTCTTCACTGGCTTCCCGGGGCGCTGGAACACCTTGGATTGAATCAAGCGCTGAGGTCCCGCCTTTAGGATGTCCGACGCGGGAATACCGGCGAGGATCTCCAGCGCCCGGGCGTGGTGCTCCGGAGAGACGATCACCGCGAATTTCTCCTCGAAAGCGACTTCGGCCGCAGCCCGCCACGCTTCGTCCTCGACTTCGCACAGCTCGCGCAAGGCACGCGGCGGTGCCTCGCCGGGGAGCGCGGGCAGGTGCTCGCGCAGGGCTGATAGAAGTGGCTGCGGAACCGGCGGAAGTCCGCGCTTGAGTGCGTCGATCTGTGAGTCCAGGTCGGACTTCTCCGAGCGCAGGCGGCGGAGTTCCTCGGCGTCGTTGCGGAAGCGTTCGCGCAGTTGTTTGCAAAGCTGGTCCGCGGCATTCGCGAGGTGGGCGAGCGTGTTCGATGTTTCCGATCTCTCGCAGGAATCGAGGAACCGCAGGGCCTCATCCATGCGCGTGACATCGACGTACGGATGCACGGGGGCCTTGCCGACTTCCTGCATCCACTTGCGCGCCGATTTCAAGCGCTGGGCCAACCCGCCGTCGATCTTGCTGGCGAGGGCGCGGAGACGCTCGATATCCACCTCCAGTTTGCGGATGCGGTCGGCGAGATCTTTGTAGAGCCGACCTTCAGTGGATTCGTTGAGAAGTGCGATGGAGCGTTCGCGCTGCTTGCGGGTCTCGTCGGTTAGGGAGGCGAGCTCGGTCAGGCGGGCCTCGTCTTCCGCGAAGTCTTCCTTCAGTTTCGCGAGGCGGGTTTCCATGCCCGCCACATCGGCGGCGGCGTGTTCCCACGCATGTTCGGCGGCGAGATAGGACGCCACATCGCGATCGCGCTCGGCGTCCTTGAGTGTGTCGGACAGATTCCGGATTTTCAAAAGGCGGTCTAACTGGCCCCGGAGTTCGCGGAGTTCGCGCTCGTAGGATTCGAAGTTGCGGAAACTCGAGGTGACGTCCTCGACCGGCACAGACTCCGCAGGCAGCACGAACTGTCGGCAGAAGTCGTCGAAGCTCTTCAAGTTGGTGAACGACATCGCGCTGGGCAGCAGCCGTTCCAACACCTCCTTGTTGAAATTCAGGTGGCTCGGGTTCGCCATGTCGCGCAGGTATTCGCGCGAGCTGGTGAAGATGCGGCCGCCATGGGAGTCGATCAGGTTCTTGAACTCGGCCAGCGTGCGCGTGCGTTGTTTTCCATCCTCCGGTGAGACTGCCAGAAAATCCTCGCGCTCCAGTGAAACGGGACAGTAAAACGGTGTGGTATAGCCGTCGTTTTCCGTGGTGTTGCGGAACTCAAAGCGCAGGCCCCATGTCTCTTTGCGCACTCCATCAGGCCAGGTGAACTCGGCGGCGATGTAAGTGGTGACGCCCTTGTCATGGAAATACTGCGGCTGGCCGTTTTCCTCGCGCTTGGTGTCCAACAGGCAGTAACCCTTGATCGTGCGGTCGCTTTTCGAACCGATGGCGCTGCGGTTGAAATGATGCCGCGCCCGCTCCGGGCCGACGAGCACGAGCATCAGCAGGTCCATCAGAATGGATTTGCCTGAACCGGTGACGCCTGCTAGAACAAGATTGCCGACGACCGGAAGCGAGTCCCGGTAGCCGTACCAGTTGAGGGCGTGGATTTTGGTCAGGCGGATGGCTCGGCTCATGGTTCGTCCTCCTCGAGGAGTTCGGGATCTTCTGCGGGATCGCCGGGTTTCTGAAAGTTGGCTGCGCTTTCCGTCCACGCCGCAAGATCGCGGAATGGCACAACACGGCGGATCGCGGGCAGGACTTCGATGCCTGACTCTTCGAAGGGTTCCGCCGGCTCGAAGCGGATCAGGTGGAAGCGCGCCGCCTGTCTGAGGATTTCCTTCATGCGCGAACGCGTGAACAAGCCGACGGCGTCGGGTAGCAGCTGGTCCTTGATCAATCCATTCAGCTCGCCGACGGATAGAAACGCCTGCGTCTGCCCTTCGTCACGCCAGCGGACATCGCCCGCATACCAGAGCGCGAGCCAAACGAGAGTCGCGTCCTGGCGCAGGCGGATCTGGAGGGCACCGGTCCGTGGAATCGCCTGAACCATGCGCTCCTCATGCATCAGGGCGACATCGAGACCGACGAGTGCGGCGGCTTCCTTGACCCAGTCGAAATACTGCCGGCACCAATGATAGAGCGCCGAGCGCCCGGTATCGAGACCGAGGATGGAGCCATGGGCCATCAGTTCCTGAAGGGCTTCGCCCAAGCGCGCGCGATCCTCGTCGGATAGATGCAGCAAGCTTGGCTCGTCAGCCGGCGTTTCAAAAATCTCAGGTTCTTCGCTCATTTCTTGAATACGGAAAATCGTTCGACCACACAGCCTTCGAGTGCGTCCAAAGCCGGCGATTTTTCCTCATCTTCGGTGCGGTCCATCACAATGCGGTATCGGGCTTCTGCGGATTCGGAATGCAGCAGGAGGGAAATGAGATCGGTGAATCCGGACTCTCCATGGATGGGGAGATCGGCGCTGAGGATGCGGGTTCCCTTGCCGCCTTCGAGAGTGGCGATGAAGGTGTTCGCCCGCAGGACAGATAGAGAGTCGCGCAGGGATTTTCCCATGGTTTCGAGGCCTGCTTCGCGATCGTCGTCTTTGGCGGAGTCCTCGAAGGCTTCCTGCTCCGCCGGGGCGCGGCGGACAGGTGGGGAATACAGTGAATCCAACCCGGCGGGGAGTTTCACTTCGGGAAGGCGCGGTGAGGGGAGGTCCGGCAGATCCGCCGCGTGATGGGAGAGGCGTTTGCCTGATAGAAGCGAGTTCGCGCGTTCGAAGAAGCTCTTGATCTCGCTGCGGCGTTCGCCGGTGACGTCCTGTAGGTAGCGGAACCTCGCCAACGAGCGCCGGGTGAAATCCGCCGTGCCACGGTCGATTTCATCGGCCATCGGAAGGACGCGGTCCAACATGGACGCGAGATCTTCGAGTTTGTTCCGCACGATGGCACGAGCGGTTTCGGCATCCATGTTGGGATGTCTGCGCAGGACTTCGGTCTGCATTTCGGCCATCGCGCCGCCATCGCCGAGCAGGCGCTCGTCGATTCTGCGGACGGCCTCGGGCAGGCGGAGCGGCAGGCGCGCGCGGACAAGCTCGGAATAACAG
>JBGSTM010000038.1:0-1799 GCA_041736495.1 Akkermansiaceae bacterium | reverse complement strand
AACCCTGCTTCATGGACGGGCAGATCGAGTTCGACAACAACCTCAGGCCCGGCGTTTTCTTCACGCAACCGTTTCCCAACCTGGTAGTTGCTGCCGGTCAGAAGCAGGATGCGCGCGGCGATGCGTGGATGCTCGTCGCGGGCTTCCTTGAATCGGTCTCGCGCATGCGGGTGGCAATGAGTTGATAGTGTGGCAGCAGGCGATCGGCGGGATGGTCGTGCCAGGAGTACATCAGGTTGCGGGTCAACTCGATGCCGTGGGCGGCTTTGAGTTTCCATTGCTCGCGGTAGAAGGTGCTGTCGTAGCAGAACTTCTGGGTGAGCACGCTGCCGGGGATCAGGCAGGGGGCGAGCGGTGGAGTGAGCGGGACGGCATCCACCTCGTTTTTGCGCACGTGGGTGAGCCGCTAGATGATCTCCAGGGTGAGGGCGGTAGGTTTGACGTGGAGACGCTCGCTGGTTTGAGCACGAGTTTGCGGCGGTCGCCATCGATGTCCTTTGGCCCGTTGAAGGTGAGCATGGCAGCGGGATCAGGCGAGATGGCGGAGCAGGGCGGCAAGGAGACGGATCTGCTCGGCATCCGAGGCGCGGACGATGGCTCCAGAGGGTAGTTGAATTTCAAGAGCAGATCCACCGGCGCAAGATGCGATCTCGGCAACGAGAAAGGCTGGAATGTTGCCACGGGGTGCCGTTTGATCACTGCGTTTCCGCGCCGCGATCCATGCGGCCAGGGTGGGATACTTGAGGCCGCGTTGCTGGGCGAATGCCGGAGCGCTCAGACTGCTGGATTTAAATGCCTTGAGAACCTCGCGCTTGTATTGAGGGGTGTAGAGGGTGTCTCCGGTTTGATCGGATTTGACGATGACGCCAGCGGCTTGGTCGATGCTGGTTTCCATAGGGCGCGCATCCTACGCCCAAACCGCCGCTGCGGGATAGAGGGGTTCTGTTGACCGCTTGCGTTGCGCCTGCGCCAACCGAGATTTAATGCATTCCAAAACCTGTGGCGGAAACCGAACTCATGGTCCGACGCCGCGAAGGGCTAGCAAGCGAGGAACACAAACCCGCTGGTTCCCATTGGAACCAGCCCAATAGCATCCCAATAAAATGTTCTCTTGAACATTTTTACGAATGACCTAAAATTGGGATGAGGACGATTGATGTGATGGAATGTCAACGAAGGGCAAACCGCCAAGGCGAACGATGAACGCGCCTTTTGTAGAGCTGCACGCGCGGTCGGCGTTTTCGTTTCTGGAGGGTGCGAGTCAGCCGGAGTCGATGATCCGCCGCGCGGCGGAGCTGGGTTACGACAGCATCGCCATCACCGATCGGATGGGGTTTTACGGCTCCGCCCGCGCCCACCATGCCGCCAAGGAATGTGGGATCCGCGCGATGGTTGGCTGTATGTTGGATTTGCCGGATGGGACGCGATTTCCCGTGCTGTGTGCCACGCGCGACGGTTACCGGATGCTGTCCCGCCATCTCACGGATCACCATCTGCAGCCGGGCGAAGTGCGTGAATTCTCGCGAACGGGAAATCATTTGTTAGCCCTTACCGGCGACCGCGACGGTCCGCTGTGCCGGCCCTTGCTGGCGAATGACCGGCAGGCCGCGTTGCAAGCCGCGGAGCAACTGGTCCGGCTTTTCGGCCAGGGAAATGTTTACGTGGAACTCACCCGCCACGGCCTGCGTGATGACGGGCGGCTGAACCGCCAGCTCGTCGATCTGGCCGCCCATCTCCGGCTGCCGTTGTTAGCCAGCAACGCGCCGCTTCACGCCACCCGCGGCGACCGGCGGCTGGCG
>JBGSTM010000316.1:0-8077 GCA_041736495.1 Akkermansiaceae bacterium | reverse complement strand
CCACGGACGTGTCCCAATTGTGGCAAGACCGCGGGTCTGCGCGCCCTCGGCTATTACAGCCGATGGGTTTCTTCCTCCAACCGAAGCAAAACCACCTCGATCCTGGTGCGTCGCTTTCGTTGTCCGGTCTGCCATCTGACGACGAGCATGCTACCTGATTTCGCCCAGCCCTACAGGCTTGTGGCAACCGATACGGTTGACGCGTTTCTTGCCGGGAATCGAAGCGGCGAGGCGGTGAACGTCTGGTTTTCCCTACTTCACGGTTACCAACGGCGTTTTGAAGTCCAACTCTCCGAGACGCGGCAAGTGTTGTCCTCGGCATACAGCCTTACGGAGTTGTCCCGGACGGCGGTGGATCTATGGGAGGAAATCCGACGTCACTTCGGCGGGGCCCGCAGACTCACGGCGCGCCTCGCCGGCGAGGTTGGCATCACAGTGTTCGGAATCTATCGCTGCCACCATCCGGCGGGCGAACCTAAGGTCCACACAAGTCCACGGTTCACTTGCGAAAGGAGTCCGCCATTGTGGTGACCCTGGCATGAAAACGATCACGAGAGCCACGCACGACTCTGATAATCCGCGACTTCAGTTCCGTGCGCTTGGTCAGATGACAGGGACGGCATTCCGGTGGATGCGTCTCACGAGCGGACTACATGCGCAGTCCGGCGAGCAACCTGGCAAACAATCCACCACCTCCCGAGGCTCATGATCACGCTCGACCCAAACTCAGTGAACGATTTTCCCCGAGCGAATGCGGCGGCTTACGTCCGCATGTCCACGGAACATCAGCAGTATTCGACGAGCAACCAGATGGACGCCATCCGGGAATATGCCGAGCGTCGCAATCTGGACATCGTGAAAACCTACTCGGACGAGGGGGAAAGCGGACTCAACATTCAGGGCCGCGATTCCCTCTCCCGCATGATCGCCGATGTTCAGTTCGGCGAAATCGAGTTCACCTGCATTCTGGTCTATGGCATCAGCCGCTGGGGCCGTTTCCAGGACGCCGATGAAGGCGCCTATTACGAATATGTCTGCTGTCGCGCCGGAATCCCGGTCCACTACTGCGCCGAGCAGTTTGAAAATGACGGCAGTCCGGTCTCAACCATCGTCAAAGGAGTCAAAAGGGCGATGGCCGGCGAATACAGCCGCGAACTCTCCACCAAAGTGTTCCAAGGGGCCTGCCGGCTGATCACCCTCGGATACAAGCAGGGTGGTGTCGCGGGTTACGGTTTGCGCCGCATGCTCGTCGATCAGTCCGGCTTGGCGAAAGGCGTGTTGGCACACGGCGAACAGAAAAGCATTCAAACCGACCGGGTCGTGCTTATCCCGGGTCCGGATGACGAGCAGGTCGACATCCGTTGGATCTATCAGGCATTCGTGACCGAGAATCGTAGCGAAGCGGAAATCGCCGCCATCCTCAACGCGCGGGGTGTGCGCACCGACTTCGGCCGCGACTGGACCC
Organism: Akkermansiaceae bacterium; assembly: GCA_041736495.1. GTDB lineage: Bacteria > Verrucomicrobiota > Verrucomicrobiia > Verrucomicrobiales > Akkermansiaceae > Luteolibacter. Next base: position 6,612 of record JBGSTM010000316.1, on the reverse strand, counting down.
GGGCCACAGTCCACCAAGTTCTCACCAACGAGAAATACATCGGCAACAATATCTATCACCGCACTTCATTCAAATTGAAGCGTCGCCATGTCCGCAATCCTCCAGACAAATGGATTCGTGCCGAAGGAGCCTGGCCCGCCGTGGTGGACTCGGATGTTTTCCAAGCGGCGCAGGGCATCATCCTCGCACGCAGTCGCCGTTTCACCGACGCGGAAATGCTCATCGCGCTGAAATGCGTTCTCGATCTGCATGGAAAAATCACCAGCGCCTTGATCGATGAGGCCTCGGATCTGCCGTCGAGCGCGGCCTTTCGGCATCGCTTCGGCACACTGGTCAGCGCCTACGCCCGGATCGGTTATACCCCACCGGCCGACTTGGGTTTCATCGAAATCAACCGTTGGATTCGGAGCACCCATCCTGAAATCGTTGGATCAGTGGTCGACAGCTTACGCGGCGTGGGGGCCGGGGTCGAAATGGAGGACAGTCGAAATGTGCTGCGCGTCAACGGTGAGATCCCGGTTTCCGTATCCCTTTGCCGGCATCTCAACACCGGAGCCGGCTTCTCAAGTTGGGTCATCAATCTGGATCAAGCCAAGCGGCCGGACATCACCATTGCGGCCAGACTTGCCGCGACCAACGACTCCATCCGCGACTATTACCTGTTGCCATCCATCGACGTCACCGTCGGCAAACTGCGCCTTGCTGAGGCGAACGGCACCTGTCTCGACGGCTACCGGTTTGACGATCTCAGCCATTTCTTCCACTTGGCGCAGAGGTGCTACGTTGGAAGGGATACATAACCATAACAATGCCATGAAAAACGAAGTCATATCCATCCCGCTGGATCACATTCGGATCGTCAACCCACGGTTCCGGGACCGTCGGAAGTTCGAGAAAATTATCGAAAGCATCCGCAATCTGGGACTCAAGAAGCCTATTCAGGTAAGTCGAAGACAAGGCGTGTCAGGCGATGATCAACCTCACTAAGACCTCGTCTGTGGCCAGGGGCGAATCGAGGCGTTCAATTCGCTCGGCTATTTGGAAATTCCCGCGCTGGTGGTAGAGGCTTCGAAAGAAGATCTCATGATTATGAGTCTGGTGGAAAACATGGCACGGCGGTTCCCCTCGCCAGGTGACCTCATCGTGGAAATCGACAGGCTCAAACAGGCCGGGTACAGTAACGTCGCGATCGGCAAAAAACTGGACACCGCGGACTCGACAGTTAGTGGGTTACTCTCATTGCGCAACGCAGGCGAAGAGCGACTCCTAGCCGCAGCCGTAAAGGGAGCCATCCCGCTTGGGGTCGCCATCGACATCTCCAAAGCTGAAAGTATTGAAACCCAACGTGAAATGCTGGTGGCCTACGAAGGTGGCAAACTCAATCAGTCGTCGATCCGAGTCGTCCGACGCCTGTTGACGCAACGCAGAAGCCTGGGCAAGGGACTTCATACCCATGACCGTCAGGTGAGAAAAACGCCGACGACTGCCGACGGCTTGGTCAACGAGTTCAAAAAGGAAAGCCAACGCCAGAGATCGCTCGTCCGGAAAGCCAAGGTTTGCGATGCCCACCTCACGATCATTACCACGGCGTTCCGGCGGCTTCCCGAGGAAAGGATTCCACGATGGCATGGCCTCGTAGGCGGCGAAGGCGTTTTTCACCTCTTGGATCTCGCGCGACAGGCCGAGGACGCGTTTGCCGGAAATGACGGCGGTGACTTGGTCCAGGCTCAACGTGTTGTTTTCGATCGCCAGCGAGGCATGAATGCTGCGGATGCGGTTTTCACGGCGGAGCTTCAGCACATGGGCTGCGCCACTCAACGCACCAAGCCGACCGACCTCGCCGGCAATCTCCGCAACGAGCGAGAGAATGGCGGGTGTGATGCTGTGGAGCGGTGAGCAGGACGAGGGCACGGGCGGTGGAAAAGTGGTAATGCGGAGGGGAGGGAAGAGATCAGGGAATATTCAAAATGGACGAATTGTGTCCATAATCATTGAAGACCGAGTCGCTGTTCAAAAATCAGCCCTCGGTGTTTTCGAGCGCTCTAAGAAGCAGCGTTGCGCCGTCCATGACCTCCTGCCGCACAAGAAGTCGGCGCAGAGCGGTTTCTTCCGATTCCCCGGCGACGCTTTGACCTTCGACAAAGTTTGCGGTGGCGGCGCGGACCTTTGCAACCTGGGCAGCGGTGACGGCGGACGCCTTGTTGCCCCACGACGAGCGGACGTAGGTGAGTATGGCGGCGAGTTGATCATCCGCCAGCGCGGCTCCCTGCGGCGGCATTTCCAGATTATAAATCTTGCCCAATACTTCGACCGGGCCTTCCAAGCCGTGGAGCGTGATCTTGATCGCGCGGTCGGCGGCGCCATCCTACCATGGGCTGCCTGCCAGCGGCGGGAATGCACCGCCGGTCGCGCCCCGGCTGTCGGCACCATGACAGGCCGAACAATTGAGGGTGAAAAGCTGCCCGCCGTCCTGGGCGGCCAGTGAGGCGGCGGATGCTAGCAGAAATAGTGGGATGGCGGCCGGGAATCGGGTGGATGTCATGGTGGATGGAGCCTTTGTGACGGATGCTGACAGATGAAAACCGGAGGGTAAGGCCGGTACTTAGCACGCCGACATGGTGGGAGCTTCGATTACCGGCGTGCGGCCCGTCACGTCACGTAATCACGCGACTTGAATCTCACAGGTCGATTGATCGTGTCAGGGAAGGTAGACTTTGATCTTGTAGAAATTCTTTCCGTCAGTGGGAAGGGGGGTGTCGGTGAAGGACAACTCGCCGGCGGTGCCTTCGAGAGCTACGGAAATGGCGGGCCAATCCGTGGCTTCAAGTTGTGACGATCTCAGGATCTTGTAGGATCTGCCCATCACGCTTGGCCAGCGCAGCGTGAATTGCCGTGAGCCGGGGGACGATTCGAAGATGTCTGATAGAGAAAATCTTGAACTACTGTTCTTCGGGTGAGTGCCTGCGATGTATTCGGCGAGGTTCGAGGTTCCGTCACCGTCCTCATCTCCGCTGGCGATCTTGTCGAGGGTTTTGAGGGTCTGCATTTCCCACTGGTCCGGCATCCCGTCCAAATCGGTGTCGGGATAGGGGATGACCACCGTGCCGTTGATCCGCGGCCAGATGGTTTCATCGGGAATGTTGGCCGCGCCGTCGGCAGATGTGATGAAGTATCGCTGGCTGTTTGATAGATCGGCGTCCGTGCTGAGGCGGAGAAATACAAATTGCCCAGCGCCCGCACCAGACGCATATTGGGCGTTCAGGTAGTCGGCAATGTCCACGCTGGTTGTTGTGCCAAGCGTCGAACTGGGTGTGAGAATATTGTCTTGGAGAAAGGTCGCGTCCGTGGTGTCAACCAAGTCTGTGTCGGCCCAATAGTCCGAAGCTAGCACTGTGGGTGTTCCCCGTATCCCCAGGCCGTAGAGATCCACATTGCCGACTGGCGCCGGAGAAGTGCTGATTTCATGTAGGTTCAAGGAGACGCTAGCGGATGTAAAGGGTTGGGCGACCGGTCCCAATGCTGGTAATTGAAAGACAAAAACCGGTGAGCGGCTGACGTTGTTGAATTGGCCAGCATAGTAGCTGGGATCGGTGGCGGTGCTGCCCACGGAGTTGTTGGAAATGGGGCTGGCGTCTTTCAAATCGCTGGGAATGGTGAGATCCGAAGGCTTGGCGAACGGGGATACCATGATCGAAACGGTGGCGCTGTCAGTTGCTCCAGAGTCGTTGGTCACCGTCAATGTGATGGGATGCACGCCGACCACGAGGATGACCTCGGGACTCGGGCCGGTGGCGATCTGCGTGCCACCTTGGGACCACGAGTAGCTGGTGATGTTACCGATGCCTGATAAGGATTCAGTGCCATCCAAGGTCACCGGCTCGCTTCCGTTCGCATCGAAGTCGATCACGGTTTGGGGACTTCCAGCATGGGCGACGGGGATCGAGAGGCCCACATTGTCGATGGTGGCAGTGGTTAGGACACCGTCATCGTGACTGCAGACGGCCAGTCCGAAATACACGTTTGATGCCATTGGAATCGTGGTGGTGCCGAGTGCCGTCCAGTTGCTGGCGTCGACGGAGCGAGAGCCTGTGAAGGTGTCGCCGATGCGTTTGAGTTTGACCCAGTAGGGGGCGGTCAAGCCCGCCACCCTGGTGCTCGACGAGGTTCCACCGGTAGCGACGCGTTGTTGGAATGTCACGCCGTTGGCAGGTGTGACCAGGACAACCGCGTTTTTCGAATTCGAGTCAAGTGTCTCACGGATCATCACCCCGGCCTTGGCCCACACATGGGTGTTCTCAAGGCTCAACACTCGGGCCAGGATCTCGCAGTTACCGCTCGCCGGCTGATAGACATAGTGGAAATTGTCGCCGGTGTTCCAAATGTCGTTGCCCGAGCCGCTGAGTTCGAACACTCCAGTCGAGTTGCTGGCCTTTCCGGTAGCGGCCGGGCTGCCAATGTCGGTTCGCTTCCACGGCGGGGATAGTTCGAGCTTGCGGAATTCGATTTTCTGGAATGAGAAGGATGATAGTGGAACGGTGAGGTTCAGATTTGAATTTCCCGCACCCGTGCCGGTCGCGGTGGCGAGGGTGGTCCAGCCGGACCACTGCAGGTCCTCAAAGTTGGAGTAGTCGCCTTTCTCGCTGTTCCAGATCGACTTTCCGGGTTCGACGATGATTTGGTCGAGAGTTCCATTGATGTCCGTCAGGTTGGGTGAGGTGGGAGTGACACGGTCCACGATCCAGCCCCCTTCGGACACTCGTTTGGTCGCGTTGACGTATTTCTTCTGGAAAAGCTGTTGGGGATTGGTGTCCCGGTCATAGGTGGCGATCCGGTATTCGTATGGGGTGCCTGGAGGCAGTGGAATCGTGAAGGAAAGGTTCACCGTCTCATCCGCGATGTAGGTCGGATTGGAGTTGTAGTTGTAGATCATCGCGTCGATGGCGGTGCGGGTGACGTCCGCCGCGAAGATTCCATCGATCTTGTTGTTAGCACTCGCGGGATTGCCGGTCTTCTGTCCGGCGAAGCGATCCAGGCCGAGCATGGTGCCGATCGCCACAAAGACCGGATCCTTGGTTTTGTCACCCCAGGTTTGAATTTGGGTGATCGAGTTCGCATAGGCCATCTTGGCGAGCATGGTGACAAACGCGGGGTTGTGGGAGGTGCCGACTCCCATGTTGAATCCGTCGTCGTCCTTTTCGGTGAACAGGGAATACTCCGGAATTTCCATCCGGGCGTTTGGATTCCACTCAGGCTGGTTTACGAAGGGTTTAAAGTCGTTGTTATAAACCCGGTCCAGATCCACCTGGTTGCTATTATTATAGAATGGATAGATGGAAACACCGATGAAATCATATCTCACGTTGTTCGCCGCACACCAGCGCACAAACTCCGCTCCGTAGCGGCCGTTGCCGCCGGCACCGAGGAAGTGGGCGGACAGCCTGGCATTCGGCAGCACGGAGAGCACGGCCTCGGCGGTGTTCTTGTAATGATTGAAAAATTGCGTTTTGGTGCCCGCCCAGTGGTGGGGAAAATAGTCCGATTCGGTGCCGATCCTGAAGCGCCACTGCTCCACCTGTGCCAGACCATAGGTTTGGATGAGCTTGTTCATCGCCGCCTTGATAAAGTCACTCCAGGCGACCGGATCACTGGGTGGCAGCGAGTTGCCGTAGGTGGCTACCTGGCTAGAAGCCGGGTAGTCGTCGCCAGGCCCGCTGCCAAAGCTGAAGCCCCGCTGGAAATCCCACGGGACATTGTCGAGAACCAGTTGGTGAATCTGCTTTCCCTCCGCGAGAATCGCATCGATCCTGTCGGTCAACTTTCCCCAACGGTAGGCGTATTGAGTGCCATCCCAGTAGCAAACGTCTTCTGATGTCCTCATGTTGCCACTCGAATCGCTCCAGCCGCCGAGGATGCGGACGCAGTTCATTGAGTTGGCCTGCGGCGGTTTTTGAGATCCGATTGCCGGATAGTCCGGGATTTCGTTGCGGACACTCCAGAAGTTATAGATGGGGGTGCGCTGGTTGGCGGTGTTCGTAAAGTCCGAACTGAGTGTGACCTCCGAGAGAGCGGACGATGTCATTAACAGGCCACCGACCCATGATAGTGCGGCGGTCTTCGCCAGTTGTGCGGATGGATGTTTCATCGGGTGATCGTCGATTTAAGGGAGAGTGACCCGGATCTTGTAGAAGACGGCGTTTCCCGATTCTGGAGTGGGGTCAGTGAATGTCAGGTCGCCACCGGTTCCCGCAGTGGGTGTGGAGATCGCTATCCAGTCGGTGGCATTGAGTTGGGAGGACCTCAAGACGGTGTAGGTGCGTGCCGTGATGCTGGGCCAGCTCAAGATAAACTGGCCGGAGCCGAGGGATGCCTCGGTGATGCTTGATACGCGGAATCTTGAGTTGCTGTCTTTCGGGAGGGTTCCTGCGACGTATTCCTCCACATTGGAGCACCCATCGCCGTCCGCATCGTCGGCTCCCGTTTTTGACAAAGAACCAAAGTGTTGCCGTTCCCAGTTGTCGGGCATTCCGTCGAGATCCGCATCGAATGCCAGTGGGACGAGCGTGAAGTCGAGTGTTGGCCAAATGTTTTGATTGAGCGGGCTAACAGCGCCGT
>JBGSTM010000311.1:0-2497 GCA_041736495.1 Akkermansiaceae bacterium | reverse complement strand
CTCCTCGCGGATCAGGCAACGCCCGAGATTCAGACAGGCTTTGGCGGAACCGAGTTCAGCACCCTTCCGATACCAGTCGATGGCCGCACGACCATTCTTTTCGACCACGATCCCCTTCGCATAGAAGTAGCCCAAACCGCCCACGGCATCGGGAAAGCCTTTTTCGGCAGCAGATTTCGTCAACTCGTAAGCCTTGGTGGCATTCTTAGGTGCTCCTTTGCCGTACAAGTGCGCCCGTGCCATCTGGAACTCTGCGGCGGCATCTCCTTTGCCCGCCGCTTCCCGGATTTCAGGAGTGATTTGAGAATCCTGACCTGAAACTACCTGGTGAGCGCTTCCGCAGAGCAGGAATATCAACAACAGCATATTCGTTTTCATAAAGCTTTACCGTGGAGTTCATTCGGCAGCACCCGCGCCAACCCTGTCCTTTTCTTCCTCTTCCTCCTCATCCGCGCCTCCACCCCCGTAACCGATCACTTCGACCGTGATGATGGACAGAGATTCCTCGCTCGCTTTCACCTCCGCCGGGGCTGCCTGCCTTTCGGTAGTGGCCACCGTCGAGTTTGCAGCTGCGGCTGTATTGCTCGCCGAGGTCACCGTGCTGATGCTCGGTGCAGACGGTGCCGCAGCCGTAGTTCCCGTGCTGCTTCCGCCAGCCGAGATATTCCCGGTATTCAGCACCGTTTGGGCGGCGATGTTCAAATTGCCCGTGACCCGGATTCCAGCGTCTCCGGCATCGACGGAGCCTCGGGGCGCAATCAAGTCCACATTCCCGGGTTCCACGCCTTCCACTGCTGCAAGCACCCCAATACCACCGCCGGTCGCAAGACCACCCAGGTCGGTTTGCACGTCGGCGCTGGAAATATCAACCAACACCCGGGTCGGCGGGGCGGTCACAACGGTCCGGGGAGCGGAACCGGCTGCGATGTCGCCGTTGGACGACCACATGATGATGTCACCGCCGCGCAAGGTGAAGATCCGTGCCTGACCGATGTCCACGTCGCGGTCCGTGAAGGTCGAAATGCCGCCGCCAAACTGAGTGACGATGCCGGGCGGGGTGAGCGGGTTCCCGAAGATTTCCGAGGCCAAAGTGATGTCCCCGCCAGGAACCGCGAGACTGATGGCACCGCCGGTCACCGTCCGGATTTCCCGGGCCCGGACCTCGATATTACCCGCAGGCTTTGCCGCGCCGAAAAGCGTTTGGACAGCGCCGAATCCAGCGCTGTATTCTGGATCACTCGCAACACTCCGGCCCGAATTCCGGAGGATCAAATAGAACTGCTCAAGCGCGATGATAGCCTGCTGTTCGGGGGTAAGTTCCTCGAAGGACCTGTCTTTTCCAAGCTTGTTCCAGTAGGCGGAGTCCGGCGCTTCGAGTTGTTGGAGATATTCAGCGAAGAATGAGTTGATGTTCAGAGAGCTGCGCGCAAGGCCAAGTGCCGGTCCGTCTCCTCCCATCGCGGACAGACCCGCGAGGGCAATAATATCCGCTCCGGCGAATGGCAGATTTGGATTGCGGGAATTGCCGATACTGGTGATTCCCACGCCGGTGCCATCGAAGAAGTTCGCTCCCGTACCCAAGTCTAGGTTGCGACCGGCAAGTACCTGCAAGACGCCGGGGCCGCTCACTTGAAGATCGCCGGTTTCTGCAGTGGAACTGGTTCCGATTGAAGTGCCTTTTTGTACGTCGCCCATGTAATTGCCGGCTCTCAGATTGGTTGCTGCCGCGCGGAGTTGAGAACTCTCATTGAACGGAATGATGTCCCTGCCGGCGGTGACCAGCGAGATGTCATTTTTGTCAAGATTCTGAAGATAGAGGGCCACGTCGCTGATATCCCGCTGTGCGACGATCCTGGCCTTCTTGGGGGTGAACAAGGTCAGGCCGGTAATATCCCCACCGAGCGCGTTGAGCTGGACCGGATTGGGGTCATCAGCATGCAGCAGGCTGTTGCCATGCAGCGCTTGTTTGACCACATTGGAAGAGGCAGCGCCGGAAAAAGAGCCGGTTTCGTTCAATGCCAGGCTCACCGACTGGAGAATGTCGATTTGGCTTTGCACGGCGGTGACCCGGTCTCGACCGGCAAGCGTCTGGTAAGCCAGTGGAGTGAGGTAACCAGGGATCGAGGAAGGTGATGCATCCGAAACATTGACGGTCGCGGATGTCCAGATGTTGACAAGTTGATTGTTCACACTACCCACTCCGGTAGGATTCAACCCAATAATCGACCCCGAGGCGGAAAGTTCGAGGCTGCCTCTGGCCGAGGGAGCAAGAGTTAGGTCGCCGACCAACTTGATGTCACCCGCGAAGGACGTTGAGGTTAGATTGGGCGCATTGAGTCGGAACACCGAATCGAAGGTTTGAAGGCCGATTTCAGCCAAACGGGTCCATGGCTGATAGAACGATGATCTCGATCCGCTTGACACACCGTTGAATAGATTCTGGGTGTCAAACCACACCTCGAGAATTGAGCGCGCGGTAGCGCTACCGGGCAGCGCT
>JBGSTM010000288.1:0-14056 GCA_041736495.1 Akkermansiaceae bacterium | reverse complement strand
GCGTGCCGCGGAGCAGGAACTGCGCTCCGCCAGCGCCAACATCGGCGTCGCGGAAGCCGCGTTCTATCCAAATTTCGTGCTCAGCGCCGGCGGTGGATTCGAGTCCATCGACGTCACCCGGTTCCTCAACTGGGAAAACCGCGTGCTCTCGCTCGCCGCCGGCGTCGCCGCGCCGATCATCGACGGCGGCACGAACCGGGCGAACTATCAGGCAGCCCGCAGTCGTTATGACGAGGCGCTCGCCAGATACAAGCAGGCCCTGCTCATCGCCCTCCGCGAGGTGGAGGACGCGCTGGTGGATCTCAAGGGCCTCGCCAAATCCCGGTCCGCGCTGGAACGCGCCCGCACCAGCTCGCAGGACACCAAACGACTCTCCCAGGAACGCTACGACAAGGGGCTGACCAGTTACTTCGAAGTGGTCGACGCCGAACGCGGAGCCCTCCAGGTCGAGCTCGCCCTAAGCCAGATCGAAGCCCAGCAGCGCATCACCCTCGCCGCCCTCGCCAAAGCCCTCGGCGGCGGATGGAGCGGGAAATAACAAGCAGCGACGCCCCCACCGTCGTCTCCTTTTCAGCTGCAGGTGCTGTGGCCCGCCGCATGCCATCCCCTAACACCCACCCCTTCGAAGTTCAATATTGAACGCCCGATGCTCGAGGTTAAGAGCTCGATGTCCACTCCCACCTCCCAACCCTGCTCATGCAGTATGAGTTGGATCGCCGGTTGCTCGACGAGCTGGTCTTCAGTGTAGGAGTTGAACATGGCTATTCTCCGAGTAAGGCTTGAGCGATCGCAACAAGATCCGTCTGTAACCGCAGCCCTCGTTCCACTTCTTGGCTTGAAGCAAAACGGAACTGACGCGCGAGTCGAGGCCCAGGTCCATCCGGGTGAATGAAATCACGAGCCAAAGTTGCAAGTGCGACTGCCATCGCTGGATTATTTGCCTGTTTCTCGATCTCAAACGCATCAATCGCAGCGGCGGCTCCTCCCGAACAGGAACTCACCGCAACCAGAATATCATAGGCATCCTTTGCCTTCTTTTCGTTTTGGCGTTTCGCGAAGGCGTTGAGTTTTAGAACCAGCAAGGGACCCATCCCGCAAATCGGAATACGGAAGCAGCGCAAGTCTCCGAAGCGGTCAAACCCGCTGATTTCCGCATATTCCCGCACCTCAAGCGCACGGTTGATTCCGGGACAAATCGAAGCGGTGATGTCACTGATATTCCGCGAACCTTGCTCATTCGGAGGATGTTCCGTCAGAAAATCGATGAAGAGTTTTTCGCCGCTCTCCAGCGTTTTGACCATCCGGTTCCCAATGCTTTCATAACCGGCTTGCAGCAGGTCGAATTGCACCGTTCCTTTCATTCCGGCGTCGGTTCCCAGACTGATCCCGAAATCCACGTCGAGCGTCGGCGCTCCGAAATAGACAGGACTTATCTGATCGCGGGTGTGGTAGTGGACCGCCAAGCCTCCGACAACGACGAGGTCGGATCGAAAGTTTTCCAGCGAATCCCAGGCCTCGAACAAAGCCTTCTCGGTAGTCCGCAAGCTCTCCGCTGGATAAGTCTGCCAGACGAATTCGGGATCGCTCATTTCCAACCTCCTGAAAAATTCTCCATTCCCCTGAGTTCAAGCGCCGCCTCGTCCCCGCGCAATCCCGCCCTAATGACATCCAGATAGAGCTGCACGTCGCCAACCACCTGCAGTCCTCGAATCCGTTGGGGGCAAAGGAAAACCCCCTCGTCCTTCGGTCTAACAATTCGAAGTCTGCCACCTCCATCCACCCGGCGTGCCTGGAGTTTGCCCTTCAATAGACCTTCGTCCGGAAAATCCTCCACATACACCGTCGTCACGACCGGCAGCGTGTATGGTTGCCGCAGAAAAGCTCCAAACCACTGCGTGAACGCATGCTTTTTCCCGCCGAGCGATTCCACCAATTTCGTCGCAACCTTGTCGGGATCATATTCCAGCAGGGAGTACTCCCGCGTCTCCGTCCGCTTCTCCCAATCATCCGCCGCCGCCCATGCGTCCAGCAGCGCGTCCGGCTTGCTGATCCGCAGGCCACCCTCTTCCTCCGTCGCCCATTCCCGACCCAAAAGCTGCTGCCGCACCGCGCTCACGTGACCAAGGCTGACTTCCGCCGCCGCGGCCAGATCCTTTACCTTCCATGCCCGCAGCGGTCCTTGCAGCAGCACCCGCAGCACCCGTGTAGCCTTTGGTGAAAAAACCGACTTCGCCTCCCGCTTCACACTCGGAGGATTTCCCGCCGCCCTCATTTCGATGAAAATCCGGTCAAATGACAACCGCGCGTTTCCTGCGAAGTCCGCGTAACCAACTCCTGCCTCCGCACAAATCCTGGCCGACTCCTCGGAAATGAACGGTGCAAGTATCAGCCCGTGGCTCGGTTTGCCCGATGGCAGCAAGGACAAGTAATGTTTCAGTTGCAGGACCGCCGCCCTCACCTCGCGAGGTTGGCCACTCTTTTTCCCTTCCGCCACCAGCGTCCATGATTGATTCCCGGTCCGTAGCTCCGCCAGCCAATCAGGGCGTCCGATCCGCTCTTTACCGAGTTTCGCGTTCTGCTTCAGCGTTACCAGCTTCAGAAACGGCACCCGCGCCACCAACCCGCGCAGCGTCGCTTGGAACTGTGGCTCCAAATCACTCTCTTTCAGTTTTCCGACGGATTTCAGCACGTGGTGAAATTAGTGGACTTTGTGAAACTGCGCAAGCGCTCAGTTTCAGTATTATTGATCGTTTCAGCATAAGTTGAAATTGTTGATTCGAGTGAAATGGGGAAATCGTCGGCGGCATGGTAACTGTTTCGTCTTCTTCGATTCAAAATCGAAAAACTTGCCCCGGCAAAGCCGAAGGCGACGATCGATCCAACATTCAGTCATTCCGTTCTCCACCGCTCCCTCAATCACCCTGACCGGCAGGTCCGGATTCAGCCGAGTCTTCCTCGTGTCTTCACTTCGATGTTCAATGTTGGGCGTTCGATGTTCCCATCCCCTCCCACTTCCAGCCCAACCATCATCCCAAAAATCTGAAAGTTGGGTATCCGGACGACCCCATCGGAATCACTTATCTCCCTCCTTCTTCCCACCCATCATCTGCTCCGCCATTTTCAGGCCCATCAGCTGCATCTCCTTCGCTTGTTTCTGATAGTCCTGGAACGCGGTCATCTGGGCCTCGTTGAGAATCTTCGATGTCTCTTTGCGCAGGGCTTCCTGCTGGACGTCCCAACTCTTCTCGTAGGTTTCCACGATGTTGCCCTTGGCCATTTCCTCCATCCCGCTCGCCCCGGATAGATCGGGTACTTTCGCTTCCGTCCGGGCTCGATACATCGCATCCACCAGCTTGGTTTCGGTTTCAGGATCGAGCTGCACGCCCTGGGTGGTCATCGCCGTGCGGATGCCGTCGAGCTGCTGGCGCTCGGGCAGATGGTTTTTGTAGTCGGTGAACGCCTGGATGTCCTCCTCGCTGTTGAGGAACTTCTTGATCTCCGCCTCACTCTCGCCGGCGCGTTTTTTCAACTCTTCGGCCAGGATTTTGCGCTCTTCCGGGGTGGCTCCGAGCATTTTCATGCCGAGTTCCTGCTGATCGCTGACTTCCTTGCCCAACAGGTTCTTGAAGTAGTCGCCCTCTTCCTTCGAGAGGTTCAGGCCGTCGATGAAGTCCTGATACATCATTGCAACCGCCATTTTCGCACCTTGGTTCATCATGGATTTCCCGGCGGGATTGTCCCACATCTTGCGGGCGGTCTTGGCGAAGGATTCATCCGCGGGATCGGCCTCCTTGACGGGCGGCGCGGCAACCGTGTCGGGACGGCTCTTGGTTCGCGACGGGACTGCGGAGACTTCGTCGGAAACGGATGGAGCCGAGACCACGGTTTTCGAAATCACTGACGTCTCCGCGGTTTTAATCTGTCGCCGGAGATCGGAGATCCGGGATTCCTCAATGGCGACGGTGATCAGGACGGCGGCGGCCACCAGTCCGATGGCATAGGGGGTTTTCATGATGGGTGGCATCTCAAAACATCCATCGCCGTCGCGCCACTATTTTTTCTTGGTGGTTTTCCAACTTGCGAAATTTCCTGAACTACCGAGGGAGATGTTCCTAGCCTGTATTTCTAACGTTTCACCAAGCTCAAGAAGCTGGAGAGATTCTGCCAATTCAAGATCCGATCAACCCAACATGTCCTGTTTTGGACAACTGTGTCTCGAATTACTCCCTTTGAGAGCAGGCTCTCTCGATAAACTTTTGATCTTCGGATTTTCTGGCGTAGTTCCAGACAAGCTTTTTGTTTGAAAGTTTGCGCGTTACTAGTCGCTTTCCATTGCTGTTCGTCTGCGATGTGCCGATACAAGGCCTGATGCCATCTACAGACGCCGTTTATCCGGATAATTGTTCCGCTTCGACATCACTCTAGAAAAACACTCCTAAGTTGTTCATCATCTAGCACTTTTCCAAACACTTCGGACGCGCCTTTCTCAAAAAAAATGATTGAGGTTATATGATCGCGCAACCCGAGAGAACCAATTATTTTTTTTGAATGAGTGGTCAGCTGACCAATTACTTCTATCGATGGTTTAATTACAAGAACATTACTCACGGATTCTTCACCTTCAATAATGATTTCAATTTGCCTCCAACGCCTATCTTCGTAGGGAGATCGACCCAAAACAGTGATCCTTCGGACGACCTCTCCATTTTTGTTCTTAACCTCCGAATATACATAGGCAAATTCTCGTATAACAGCACCGTATTCGGCAACAGGTTCGCCAAGAATGAGTTTCACCGCGACAAAAAGAGGCACTATCTTTGAAATCGTATGATTTTTCTCAATATCTTGATAGACCTTTGTAACAGCATCTTTTTCTTTTGCCCATTCTGCATCCTCAGAGGTCGGGCGCACCACGCGCATCCCGCCCCCGGCGGCAAATTCGAAGCCAACGGCTAAGATAAATAAGGTTTTTACTAACATAATTGAATCAGGCCTTGCGAGTTCGGATTGGGTTTTCCGGAGGTCAAGAAACCTAAGCTTCTCGTGCATTACGCCGTGGTCAGCTTCACCAGCAAATCATCACTATCCACCCGGTCGCCTTTTTTCACGAGGATCTCGGCGACGATGCCATCGGCTCCGGCACTAACCGTTGTAAGCATCTTCATGGCTTCGAGGATGACGAGCTTGTCGCCGGCTTTGACTTCCTGGCCTGGCGACACGGCGACTTCGGTGACCATGCCGGGCATCGGCGCGCAGCCGTGGGCCGGGTTGTCGGATTCGCCTTTCTGGCGGGAGGCGGTGCTGACGGACTTGAGCGAATGATCGGCGACGATGGATTCGCGGGGCATGCCGTTGAGTTCGTAGAACAACGCGCGTCGGCCCGCCGAGTCGGCCTCGCCGATGGAGATGAGCTTGATGATGAGGATCTTGCCGGTGTCGATCTCGATCTCGATTTCCTCGCCGATCTGCAGGCCGTAGAAAAACGCCGGCGTCGGCAGGCTGCTGAGGTCGTCATACTTCGTGCGGAAGGCGGTGAAGTCGGCGAAGACCTGGGGATACATCAGGTGCGAGTAGAGGTCATCGTCCGTGGCCGTGCGGCCGAGTTTTGAAGTGAGCTCGGTGCGGGTGGCCTCGAGATCGATGGGATCGGCGAGTTCGCCGGGGCGCAGGGTGGTGGCCTTGCGGTTTCCGAGCACGACCTTCTGCACCGCGACCGGCCAGCCCCCATCGGGCTGGCCGAGGCCGCCGGATAGCATGTCGATGACGCTCTCGGGGAAGTCGATGGAGCCGGGCTTGAGCTTCGGCACGTCCGCCGCCTTGATGCCGCGGGTGACGAGGAACATGCACATGTCGCCGACGACCTTGGAGGAGGGCGTGACCTTGACGATGTCGCCGAAGAGCTGGTTCACCTCGGCGTAGGTGCGGGCGATTTCGCGCCAGCGGTGACCGAGGCCCATGGCGTTTGCCTGCTCGCGGAGGTTGGTATATTGGCCGCCGGGCATTTCGTGTTCATACACCTCGGCGGTGCCGGAGCGCGGGGCGGAATTGAACGGTTGATAGAATTCGAGCACCTGCTCCCAGTAGTCCGAGAACTCGTTGAGCGAATCGAAATCCAGCCCGGGATCACGCTCGGTATTTGCGAGCGCGGCGGCGATGGAATTCAGGTTCGGCTGAGAGGTGGAGCCGGACATCGAGGAAATCGCGAGGTCCACGATATCCACGCCCGCCTTGGAAGCGGCGAGCACGGAGGCGGCGTTGATGCCGGAGGTGTCGTGGGTGTGGAAATGCACGGGGATGCCGATTTCCTCCTTCAGCGCGGTGACCAGCTTGAACGCGGCGTGCGGCTTGCAGAGCCCGGCCATGTCCTTGATGCAAAGCATGTGCGCGCCCATACGCTCGAGTTCCTTGGCCTTTTCCACGTAGTATTTCAGCGAATACTTGTCGCGGTGCGAGTCGGTGATGTCGCCGGTGTAACAGATCGCGGCTTCGCAGATGGACTTGCCGTGCTCGCGGACGGCCTCCATCGGCACCTTCATGTTAGGAAGGTAGTTGAGCGAGTCGAAGATGCGGAAGATGTCCATGCCGGAGTCCGCCGCGTGTTTGACGAATCCGGCGACGACGTTGTCGGGGTAGTTCGAATAACCCACGGCGTTCGAGCCGCGGAAGAGCATCTGGAAGCAGATGTTAGGGATCTTCTCGCGCAAGCGGCGGAGGCGGTCCCACGGGCACTCGCTGAGGAAGCGCATCGCCGTGTCGAAGGTGGCTCCACCCCACATTTCGAGCGAAAACAGCTCGGGGATGCGGTGGGATACGGCCTCGGCCACGCGCAGCATGTCGAAGCTGCGCATGCGGGTGGCGATGAGCGACTGGTGGGCGTCGCGGAAAGTGGTGTCGGTGATCAGCAGGCGTTTTTCATCGAGGATCCATTGGGCGAATTTCTCCGGCCCGATTTCCAACAGCACGTCGCGGCTGCCCCGTGGAACCTGCGCGTGGTGCTCGATGACCAGCGAGTTCGGCACGGCGGCCTTTTGCATGACACCCGCCGGTTTCCATCCCTTGGTGCTCGGATTGCCGTTAAGCGTGATGTCGGATAGATAGGAAAGCGTGCGGGTCGCGCGGTCGCGGCGGCGCTTGAACTGGAAGAGCTCGGGCTTGGTATCAATCAGCTTGGTGTGGGCCTGCCCGGCGCGGAACGTCTCGTCCGCGATGACGTTTTCGAGGAACGGAATGTTCGTCTTCACCCCGCGGATGCGGAACTCGCGGAGCGCGCGGTCCATCCGCTGGCAGGCCATCGGGAAGTCGCGGCCCATCGCGGTGAGCTTGACCAGCATCGAGTCGTAATACGGCGTAACGACCGATCCGGCGTCGCCCGAAGCGGCGTCTAACCGGATTCCAAAACCGGCGGCCGAGCGGTAGTTAAGGATGCGCCCGTAGTCCGGCGAGAAGTTTTTCTCCGGATCCTCGGTAGTGATCCGGCACTGGATGGCGAAGCCGATGCACGGCATGTCTTCCTGCTTGGGAATGGCGATTTCCTCGCTGAATAGCGTGTGCCCGGCGGCGACCAGGATCTGCGAGCGCACCAGATCGATGCCGGTGACGCACTCGGTCACCGTGTGCTCCACCTGAATGCGCGGGTTCATCTCGATGAAGAACCAGTCGTCCTGGTCCATGTCGTAGAGGAACTCAACGGTGCCCGCGTTGTCGTAGCCGATGCCTTTTGCCAGCGTGACGGCCGCGTCGCAAAGCTCCTTGCGGATGATCGGATTGAGATGCATCGCCGGCGCGACCTCCACGACCTTCTGATAGCGGCGCTGCACCGAGCAGTCGCGTTCGTAGAGGTGGACCACGTTGCCGTGCTGGTCGCCGAGGATCTGCACCTCGATGTGCTTGGCGCGGGAAATATAACGCTCGAGGAAAACCGCGGGGTTTCCGAACGCGTTGAGCGCCTCGTTCTGCGCCTCGGCTAACAAGGCGGCGAGCTGGGAGGGTTTCTCCACCACCCGCATGCCGCGGCCGCCACCGCCGAAGGCGGCCTTGATGATAAGCGGAAAGCCGATCTCGTGGGCGACGGTCAGCGCCTGGTCGGGATCGGTGATCGGATCCTCGGTGCCGGGCAGCGTGGGCACCTTGAACGAATGGGCCAGCGCGCGGGCGGCGGTCTTGTCACCCATGTTTTCGAGCAAATCGGGCGACGGGCCGATGAAAATGATTCCCTCGCGAGCGCAAGCGCGGGCGAACGCGGCATTTTCCGATAGAAATCCGTAGCCGGGGTGGATCATCGTCACGCCCTTCTGTTTCGCGAGCGTCACGATCCCCTCCACGTCGAGGTAGGCGCCGACGGGACCTTTCGACGAGTCGAGCTGATAGGCCTCGTCCGCCTTGAAGCGGTGGATGGAAAAGCGGTCTTCTTCGGCGAAGATCGAGACCGTCCGCAGACCGAGTTCGTTGGCGGCGCGGAAGATGCGGATGGCGATTTCACCGCGGTTCGCGGCCATCAGTTTTCCTGGGAGTTTCTGGGTTTCGAGCATGTTGGCGATCTTTCTAAGGGGTGGAATCGGGTTCGGGAAGTGGAAATCCGGCGGGTCGGAAAATCAAGCGTCCGCCTTCTTCTGACGGTGGCCGGGAGTGGCCAGGATTTCGATATACACCGAGGCGCAGGCGCTGGCGGCGGCCTGGTCGATGGCGGGGACGATCTCCTCGACGTGCTTGGTTTCCGGCGTTGAGTCGCCTTGGCCGACCTTGCAGTTGAAATCCCAGAAATCCACGCCTTCGGGCAACGGCTTCTTCCGCTCGCGCTTGAGGTATTTCCGCACGTCGCTCTTGATTTGTTCGACGACGCGCGCCGGCTGGTGGCTCGGCGAGCTGAGTGGAAATGACTTTTTCATGTCGCCGTTTTTGTCGGGAAGCGGCTTTTTTGTCGAGGAGAAGTCCGGGATTTCTGTCCTGCCAGAGCGACCGGAGGCCGGATTTTCGGACCTGTCCCGAAGCGACTCCCGGAAGTCTGCCGGAAACCGTCCTGATAGTCGCGGAGGAGTCGAGGGGGAAATTCCGCCAGCTCAATCTGCTAGAACCTGTGACCTGAGACGTCGTCAGGGAATGTAGGGCGCGCACCGCTGCTTCAGGAGATCGATCAGCACCGGGTCCATGCAGTCGTAGTCGTCGGGAATGTTGAGAACGGCGATCCTCTTCCCCGCGAGCGATCTACCGAATTTCCGGTTCAGCCGCTTCCGGTGAACCGTTTCCATGACCAGGATGAGGTCCGCCCACTCGATTTGCTCTTCGGACAGCGGCACTTCCGCATCGTGGTTCAATCCTGCGGAATCCACTTCCAACGCGGGATGTCCCGCAAACACCGCTTCAGCGGTAGGACTGCGCAGCTTGTTTTGCGAGCACAGGAACAGGATGCGCTTTTTCATGGAAACAACGCTAACCCGCAACCGGATTCCCGCCAAGACCGATGATCCCCCAGTCCGCTGAAGCCATGGAACCCTCGGAACCGGATCTTCTCCGTTCCCTCGATTCTGTCAGTGAGCCTGGCACCGCCGCACGCCCTTCCCTTACGAACAAACCACCTAACACCCCAATACCGTCAATTTCCGCGGTGGGAAGCGCACGGGCGGCGGATTTCAGCCCGTCCGCCGGAAGTGACGCAAAAGTGCAGGAGATTTCCGCGAAAATTCAATGACATCTGCGGCCACCATGGCAGTCTGGCGAATGAGCAGGGGGAAATTCCATCATCGCCCGCCTGTCACTCCAATCCACCCAAGACCCCGTGCGTATGTTCAGGAATTTTCATGACCACCATCGGATGAATCCACGTCCGCGCATCGGCCCCGCAGGCCTCACGCTGGTCGAGGTGCTGGTCGTCATCGTCATCATCGCGGTTTTGGCGGGCATCATGTTTCCTCTCGCCAAAGGGATGCGCGAGAGGGCGAGTTCAGCACATTGCGTCCAGAACCTGCGTCAGATCGGGATCGGCTTGCAGGGTTACATCTCGGAGAACAGCGGGCGCTTTCCCGACGGATCGGCCGATGTTTCATGGGCCCCGGGAATCACCACGTCGCGTTGCTGGTATGACGCCGCGGCAGAAAACATGGGACGCGAGTATGTCCCGTTCCACAAGGGAGATCCGCTGCCGGAAGCGTTCGGCTGTCCCTCCGGCCATGGAAAAGCCCATGAACCCGCATGGCCCTACACCGGCGATTATGCGGCGAATCTCTACCTCGGTCATCCGAATCATGGAGTCATGACGATGTCCGCCGTGAAAAATCCCTCTCTAACTCCCTACGTCCAGGACACGGTGAATCAGAACAACTTCGGGGCGGCAATCTTCGGTTCCGGATTTTCGAAAAACGCGAACACGGCCTTCGCGGCCCGTCATCGCGGCAGTGGCAACATCCTGTGGGTGGATGG
Source organism: Akkermansiaceae bacterium (assembly GCA_041736495.1). GTDB lineage: Bacteria > Verrucomicrobiota > Verrucomicrobiia > Verrucomicrobiales > Akkermansiaceae > Luteolibacter. The sequence continues at coordinate 3,643 of JBGSTM010000288.1, read as the reverse complement.
ACACGTCACGTCATCCGCTTATGCCGAATACATGAAGCTCGCAAACGAACCCAAGCATGGAGGAGCCTACAACTTCATCCGGGGAAACTGGTAGCCGCCGCCGGGCCGCGTTTTTGGTGGTTGGCATTTCGGTGTTGGGCTTCATTGATTGCGCGCCGCCCACCGGTTGAATGCGTCCCACCCCATCCAAACTACCCCTGTTCGTCTTCGAGGCCCTGGGCTCCCTGGCCTGCGGCTTTTACGGGAATTTCGTGTTCTTCCTGTTCCGCGACCGGCATGGCTTCGGGAACCTCGGCAATCTCGGCGTCGCCGCCCTCATGGGTCTGGTGATCGCCCTCGCATCTTGGCAGTCCGGGAAATTCGCGCAGCACCGCGGTTGCCTGCGGACGATGGTCTCAGGATTGTTAGGAATGATCGTGGCGCTGGGGGTCGGAGCGTTTTTTCCGTCACTTCCCGTGCAGCTGGCCGTGCTGGTTCTGTGGGCCGCCTCACAGTTCATGGTGTGGCCCGCCCTTGAGGCACTGGTGACGGAGGGGTCGGGCGGTGCCGCGCGGGCGCATCTCGTGGGGATCTACAGCGTGGTCTGGGCGACCTGTTCGGCGCTGTCGTATTTCTTCGGCGGCGGTCTGTTCGAGTGGCTCGGAAGCGGCAGCATTTTCTGGCTGCCCCCGGGGCTGCACGTGCTGCAACTCATGGTTCTGTGGGGTTGGGCGCGCCGGCAGCGGGAGACGCCGGCAGCGCCACCAACTCAGGCACCACTGGAAGCGGAGCGGCCAGTCTTGAAGCATGCCCCGGATGCGCGGTCCTTCCAGCGGATGGCCTGGCTGGCAAATCCCTTTGCCTGCGTCGCGGCGTTCACCCTGCTGGCCATGATTCCGGAGCTGGCCCGGAGGATGGGATTGAGCACCACGATGGCCGGCTTGTTCTGTTCGATCTGGTTTTTCGCCCGGCTGGCAGCGTTCGTCGTGATGTGGCAATGGCCTGGCTGGCACTACCGGTTCCGGTGGCTTGTGGGGGGCTACCTGCTCCTGATCTTGGGCTTCGCCAGCGTGCTCACGGCCGACGGTTTGTTATGGCTCGGTGTCGGACAAGTGGCGTTCGGACTGGCGGTGGGGGTGCTCTATTACGCGTCGCTTTTCTACTCGATGGATGTGGGTGAGGCGCGCGCCGAACAGGGCGGAATCCACGAAGCGATGATGGGTGCGGGAAATTTCGTGGGTCCGGGGATCGGCGCGTTGAGCCTGCTGATCGCTCCGCATTCGCCGCACGCCGGCGTCTGGTCGGTGAGCGGGGTGCTGGCCATCGGGTTGGGGCTTTTATTGAAGAGTCGCTTGAAGGGCAGGATTCAAGGGTGGTAATGCTTCACCTAGCCCATGAGAAAAATCACTGAAAAAAAGTCCACGCCCCGGGTGGCCTTGCTCATCGAATCGTCGCGCAGTTACGGGCGGGAGTTGCTGATGGGAATCGCCAAGTATGTCCGGATTCACGGTCCGTGGTCGATCGAGTTCGAGGAGGGCGATCCCGGCGAGCACTTCCCGAAATGGTTCGGCCGCTGGAAGTGGGATGGAATCATCGCGCGGGTCTCGACCCCGGAAATGGCGGAGGTGCTCCGCCGTGCGGGAGTGCCGGTGGTGGATCTGAGCGGGAGCCTGCCCGAGGCCCGGTTCCCGCGGATCCGCTCCGACGAGCAGGCGGTGGGCGGCATGGCCGCGGAGCACCTGTTGGAGCGTGGATTCAAGAATTTCGCGTTCTGCGGCTTCAACGGAACGGACTGGTCGGACTTTCGCCGGGTCAGCTTCGAGCGACGGATTTCAGAGGCCGGGTTCGCGTGTCAGGCATTTGAAAGTCCCGGCCCGATGCAGTCATTTTCGATTTCGGACTACGAGGAACACGGTGAACGGCACGAGCGGGACTTGATGCGCTGGTTGCAATCCCTGCCGAAGCCGTGCGGCCTCATGGCCTGCAATGACGCCCGAGGGCGTCAGGTCCTGAACTGCTGTCGCGAGGTGGGCGTGGCGGTGCCGGACGAGGTGGCGGTCATCGGCGTGGACAAGGACGAGATGTTCTGCGAATTGTCCGACCTGCCGCTATCGAGCGTGATTCTGAACACACAGCAGATCGGCTTCGAGGCCGCCACGTTGTTGGCCAGACTGATGGCAGGCGAGAGCGCCGAGTCCGCCTCCATCGTGGTCAAGCCCATGGGCGTGATGGCCCGGCAATCGACGGATGTGCTTGCGATCGACGACCGGCACATCGCTTCCGCGCTGAGATACATCCGCGAACAGGCGTGCGCGGGTCTCGACGTGGAGTCCATCCTCAAGGTAGTCCCGCTTTCCAGGAGTGTGTTAGAGCGCCGCTTCTCACAGATCCTCGGGATTTCCCCCAAGGCGGAAATCCTCCGCGTGCGGCTGGACCGGGTGTGTCGCCTGCTCGCCGAGTCCGATCTGCCGCTCGCCGAAGTGGCTCAGAAAGCCGGCTTCGAGCACCCGGAATACATGAGCCGCCTGTTCAAGAAGAAGATGGGAATCACGCCGGGCGAGTTCCGGAAGAACTCCGGTTCGGCGGGATTGCTGGCGCGGTAATGAACCGGGATTCAAGGATCATCCCCCAGTTGGAAACTCGCACGTTACTCGGTCACTGCGGCCATCACCGGGGTGCGGTCGGGGATGCTGCGGATGTTCATGCGTCCGGTGACGGGGTCCTGATAGACGCAGGTCAGCCAGCGCCGGTCCTTGCGGATGGCGCAGCGGGTTTCCGTGAGCAGGTTCCAACGGTCCTGATCGAAAAATTCGAAACGCACGGGCACGACCGCACCCGGCTCGCCGGCGGGCTCCAGATTCGCAACGCCACCGGGCTTGGCCTCGATGTAATCGCGGGCGATGGCACCGCGGATGGGGTGCGGCGAAACGTTGATCATGCGGTAAACGCCGAGTGGAAAATCCCTGAGATCGTGGTTGAGCACGAGACTGCGATACGGTTCCTTGCTGTCCTTGGCAGCGGGAAACAGGATGACGAGCACGCGTGCGGTACCAGCGGGAAGCTTGGCGGTGGCGAGCACGGGATGGGTGACCTTGCCCTCCACGGTTAGAGGCTTGTCACAGATGCGGAGCGCGCCATCGACGGCCACCGCGGACACCGGGCCGACGATGTTGGCGGTGGATAGCTGGACCTCCTCGAAGGCTTCGGGACCGGTCATGATCCGGACCTTTTCATGCCCGGGGACGTAGCCGAAGGCATAGAAGGAGGCCGTGACTTTCGGCAGCGGTTCGGCGGCGCCCAGCACGGCGGCCAGCTGGGGAATGAGCGCTAAAATGGCAATTTTCATGGGACCGGGGTTTCAGATTTCGGACTGCGACAACCAGCGGAAGCTGACGATTTGATAGCGCCTGCCGAAGCGGGTGTTGACGGGTTTGGTGGCAGTGACCCACGGCTTGTCCTCGGCGTCCAGATACTCGGGAACCCGCTGGACGACCGCCTCGCACCAGGCCGTCACCTTCGGCCCGTTCGCCGGCCCCGCCTCGCCGTAGGCACGGATGCGGAAGGTGTCGCCCCGGGCGGTTAGAACGGGAGCGATGGCGGTGAGCAGGTCCGCCTGGGAGATCACGCCGGGGGCTCCGTCGGCGGTGGTGCCGTCACCCGCGCT
>JBGSTM010000235.1:0-4555 GCA_041736495.1 Akkermansiaceae bacterium | reverse complement strand
TTGCGGACGAGCAGCTGTTTCATCATGCCGACCTGGTCGGAGTGCGAGCAGATGGAGAAATTTTTCTTATAGCCGAGTTTTTCGATGCCGCCGCGCAGGATGCGGACGCAGAGCGAGTGGAAGGTGCAGACGGTCATGTCGTCGGCGGCCTTTTTCGAAACCATGCCACCGATCCGCTCGCGCATTTCGGCCGCCGCCTTGTTGGTGAAGGTCACCGCGAGAATCTCGGAGGGCGCGATGCGCTTTTCCAGCATGTGGGCCATGCGACAGGTGACGGTGCGGGTTTTCCCGGTGCCCGCGCCGGCGAGCAGCATGACCGGGCCGTCGAGAGCACCCACCGCTTCACGCTGGGCTTGGTTGAGGGAGTCGAAAGAAAACGAAGAGGCCATCGGCGGCGCGGATGAAAGCGGGACCGGAGCGGGGTGGCGAGTCCGGAATTTCCTCCGGAATCTGGATTCAATCGCCCCTAGGTGAGATCCTCGGTGGTGAGCTCGCTGAGCTCCTCCTTGGTCCACTCCCGCTTGCGCATGCAGAGCCGGACGGCGTGTTTGCGGATGGCCTTTTCAAACAAATTCCGCATGTGCCGGCCGTTGCCAAATCCCCTGGTGGCGGCCCTGAGTTCGGCGGCGATGCGGGTTTCCAAGGCCGCTTCCGCGTCGGCGGCGAGCGTGTACTGGTTGGTTTCGCAGAAGCCTTTGAAAATCGCGACCAACTCGGGTGCGGTGTAGTCCTCGAAATTCAGGTGGATTGTGAAACGCGACTGCAGGCCCGGGTTGGTGTCGATGAAGCGCTTCATGTCGTCCGGATAACCGGCGACGATCACGATCAGCCGCGCGCGGTGGTCCTCCATGCGTTTGACCAGCGTGTCGATGGCCTCGCGGCCGAAATCGTTTTCACCGCCGGCGACAAGTGCGTAGGCCTCGTCCACGAAGAGCACTCCGTCGAGCGCCTGGGTTACCAGATCGTCGGTTTTCTTGGCGGTATGGCCGACGTATTGGCCAACGAGCCCGAGCCGGTCAGTCTCGACGAGGTGACCGTTTTCCAGCACCCCAAGCGCGGAAAAAATCCGGGAAACGATGCGGGCGACGGTGGTTTTGCCGGTGCCGGGATTGCCGGAAAACACCATGTGCAACGACATCGCCGCGCCTTTGAGATCGTGTTGCTCGCGGGCTTTGTTGATTTCCAGGAAGCGGACGAGGCTTTCGATCTCGGCCTTCACGTTGGCGAGACCGGCCAATTTCGTGAGTTCGGCGAGGCAGGTTTCCAAATCCTCCTTCGGCATTTTTACCGGCGTGGGTTTCACCGGTTCCTCTTCGCCGGATTCCAACCGCCCGAGGATCTGCCCCGCGCGGGCGGCGTCACCGTTGAGAAGCTGATAGGAAAGGTTGGTGAGAAACAAGCGCTCGTCGGAATGAATCGAGCCATCGGCCAACACCATGCCGGCGGCCACCCTGAACAATTGCTCGCCCCACGCCGCGTGCTGTTTGCCGAACTTTAGCGCGGACAGATCGTAGCCCGGCTGGGCATACACCCGCGCTTCCAACAGACGGTCGTGCGCGGCGAACCACTCGGCTTTCCGCGCGACGGCGGCGGCGAATTCCTTTTCCGCGTGGTTCGTCTCACCGTCGATGCGGGCGGTGAGGAAGAGCACGAGTTTGAGTTCGTAGTCGAGTTCCAATCCCTCGCAGCCGTGTTCGGCGATCAGCGATTTCCGGAGCGCGGTAAGGTCGGAGCAGGATCGGTCGGCAAGGCTGTCGATCATGTGGATGCGTGGAATGAAGAGCAGGCAGGAATGCCTACATCACTTCTGCGGGGATGGTGTTAGGTCCGCGTTCGAAGGAAGTCCGATGCACGGTTTCCGCACGGAGGGAGGCGATGATGAGTTCCATCACCGCCTCGGCCACTTCCGGCCGGCCGCAGGTGAAAACGTCCACCGCCGCGTAGCCGTGTTCGGGCCAGGTGTGGACGGTCACGTGGCTTTCCGCGATGACGACCACACCGCTAACACCTTGTGGCGAGAAGTGGTGGAAATGCGACGAAACCAGCGTGGCTCCGCCTTCCTCCGCGCAGCGGCGGAAGCATTTTTCCAAGCCGGCGGGGTCGTTCAGGACCACAGCCGGGCAGCCGGTCAGCTCGGCGAGGACGTGCCTCCCCGCTGGCGGTGGGTTCGGTGTGGTCGGGAACAGGGTCATCGGTTAGCCCGGGCTGCTGGTTCCGAGTTTAGCCTTGAGCGCGTCGAGTTTTGCCTGGACGTCCGGGCTTCCTGAGCCGGTGGACAATGTCTTGAACTCGTCCTCAAGGGTGGTGGCGCCGGAGTTGTCGGACATCTCCTTGGCGGCTTCCGCTTCGTAGCCTTGGCGCTCCGCCTTGGCTTTCATGCGAGCCATCAGGTCGTCCGGACTGCGCTTGGAAGTCATCTTGGCCTTGGCTTCGTAGATGTCTTTCTTGACTTGGGCCGCCTTGCTCTGGGCGATGATGAAATCCTTGTTGCGCCGGTATTCGGCAACCTCGGCTTCCATGCGGATCACTTCCTGTTTGAGCTCGGCGACGGACGATTGCTGGCCCTGCCAGCTCGGCTCCAATGACGCGGCGCGGCTTTCGTGTTCGCTGGCGCGCTCCAGCGCTTTCACCGCGAGGTCCTCGCGGCCGGAGCGCATGGCGGCTTCCGCCTTTTGTTCCCATTGGAATTTTTCGGCCTTCTCCTTCTCAAGTTGCGCCTTCGTCTGGCGCTCGGTGGCGATGACCTGTTGGACGGACTGCTTCACCTCGCGGATCTGCTTTTCCTTGTCCGCGATCGCCTGTTCAAGCATCAACTCGGGTTTTTCGAACTTCTCCACCACCTTGTTGGCGGAGGCCTGGCCGATTTTGAAAATACGTGCGAAAATACTCATGATGGGAAATGGTTAGGAGTTGAAGGAAGGGGCGAGGATTTCGGTGACGCGGTCGACCGCGAGTTCGAGCGCGTCGAATACGGCGAGCAGCTCCTGGTCGGATAGATCGCCGGTTTCACGGCTTTCCACCAGCACGAGCCTTCGATCTTCCGGCTGGGTGGTATCGAGCCCGGCGCTGACCGGAAGAATCTCGGTATTGAGCGCTAGCAGGGAAAGCAGCAGATCCTGCGAGATGATCGAGTCGATGTTGCCGAGATCGACCTCGAAGTAGATTTGTTTTTCATCCACGTTGAGGTAAACCGGCAGTTCGTCCTCGCGCTGGACGCGGAAAACGTTGTTCGCGAGCTCCTCTACAGTGAAGCCGTTGGATTCCAGAAAGCGCGCGAGTTCCTCGTCGCGCTGGAGTTTGATCAATATGTTTTTCATGCGGTATGAGGTTGGAGATTCGGGTTCAGTTGGGTGGATTCGAAAGCGTCATAGTCCGCCCGGTTATCCGATAGCAGGATCAGCCTGTCGGTTTTTTCGAGCGAGAATGACTTGTCGGAAGTCATGATGGTGACTCCGTTCCGGATGGCTCCGACGATCTGCAGGGTGGTCGGATGCTCGATCGCAGCGATCTGCACTTCGCACAAGCGCCGGCCGGCAAGGCGGTGGGGGACGATGTAGAACTCGCAGCCCTTTTTATAAGTGATGAGGTGTTCGAAGAGACTCCGCAGGCCGGGACTGAACATTTCCTGCATCAACAGCATGTCGGTGATGCCTTCCACCGGGACGATGCCGTTCGCTCCGACTCGCTCCATCATCCGGAGGTTCTTGCGGTCGGCGAGTTCGATGACGAGGGAAATCGCTCGGCCGCTGTCCTCTTCGATGAGTTTGACCAAGGTCCCGGCGGTGAAACTCTCCGCATCGGAACCCTCGTCGTTGGGATCGTGGGCGAGCACGATGACGCCCGCCGCCTTTGCCACTCCTGCGCGCTGCAACGAGTCTTCCGAGGTCGGCAGGCCCTTGACGAACTGGATCGATTTTTCCCGGAACTCGATCGGCAATTCCTCCAGCCGCGAAGTCACCACCACGGCCGGGCGCTGCGGATCGTCGTGTGCGGCCCGGAATTGCGCAACCAGCTGGAGGACGCGTGATATGGACGGGCACTGGCAGATGACGAGGTGGTCTTCGAATCGCATGGTGGCTTTTCCTTTATGGCGTTGGTTGATTCCTTCGAACATCGCCTCGGCGATCACCCCGAGCGAATAACCGATGAGGCCGATGCCGATGATCAGGCACGGATAGGCGACGAAAAACCGGCCGAGGAATGTCTTCGGATAGAAATCGCCGTAGCCGACGGTGGTCATCGTCACCATCGACCACCAGACCGAGTCCCAAAATCCGAGTCCGGGCTGATGTCCGGACTCCGCCAGATAGAAGGCGGCGCCGAACAGGAGGTTGAGCATCAGCGCGATGGACAACGCCGTTCCCACCCGCACCGTCGGTTTGTGGTGCAGGGAGAACCAACGGCGGAAGAAATGGAAGATCATCGGCCTTATTTCCAGTTGTCATCCCAGAAGCGGTCACGGTTGGCGGGTTCGATGTAGTTCGCGAAATTGAAATCGGAGGCAGGTGGAAATTCGACTGGTGCGACGACGCGTTCCGATTCGTTTCCTCCACCA
>JBGSTM010000146.1:0-13545 GCA_041736495.1 Akkermansiaceae bacterium | reverse complement strand
CGAAGAACGGACTGAAGTCCACGACTACTTTGGGAGATCAGACCTTCACCGCCTTCAGCGCGATGAACATCGGAAACTCCTCCGCCGCCGCGTGCTCCGCCTTGCTAAAAGGTCCGTTCGCCTGCGACCGCCGGTGGCTGTGGAGTTCCTCGCAGGCAGTAACTGCCAGATCACCCTTGCCCATCGCGGTTAGAAGATCCGCCAGCGGACGGTGGTGGAACTGCGTGACCTCGCCGGTTCCTTTTCCAGGATGCGTGGTGATCGGAATTTCCAATGGCGTGGAATAGCTGTCGATGCGGCGATACTGGATTTTTTGATCCGCGTCCCACCCCCAGTGCGTCTTCCGCGGAATCCGGAAACACGGGTGCATGAAAACCATGATCGCCCGGCCACCCGGCTTGAGGGCGCGGGCGAGGTTGGAAAACATCGCCACCAGATCCGGGACGTCGTGCACCGCCATCAGGCAGGTCGCCGCGTCGTGAGTGCCATTCGCCCACGATCCTGGCTGGCAGACGTCGGCGACGATCAGCGAAACCCTCGGGTCCGCGCCGTGGCGGGATTTGGCGAAATCAATCAGCCGCGGGCTAGCATCGACTCCGGTAAATTTCCCGATTTTCGACTCCAGCAGCGGCTGGATCAGCACGCCTTGGCCGCAACAGATGTCGATGACGGATTCGCCCGGTTGCGGATCAAGCATCCGCAGCGCGGCGGGGAGAATGACATTTTGATGGTAGTTCGAGCCGGATTCGCCGACGAGTTTGTCATACCAGGAGGCCACCGCATCCCAGCCACGATCCTTGGATTCGGGCTTGTTTCCAGGTTTCCGACCCTTCGGGTGTTGGAACGGACGGCGCGGCGGCGGAGGCATGAAAAAGCATAGGGACGGATTCGCAGAACCCGCAAGCCATGACATCGGGAGATCGTCTGGACATGCGCTCCGCATGTTTCATGCTCCCGCGCATGCCATCCGTCCACGTCGATCTCGCCGACCGCGCCTACCATGTCCTCGTCGAGCCGGGCCTGCTCGCCAAGGCCGGTGAAACTTTGAAAAACGCTGGAATCTCCCACTGCCGCGCCGCGGTCATCAGCGACGAGACGGTTGCCGGATTTCACTCGGAAGCATTGATGGTATCGCTCGAAGCCGCCGGTTTCCGCCCGACCCTGCACACCGTGCCGGCTGGCGAGGCGTCGAAATCCATGACCCAGGCGGAGACCCTCTGCCGCGAAATGATCCGCGCCGGGCATGACCGGAAATCCATGGTCGTCGCCCTTGGCGGCGGCGTGGTCGGCGACCTGGCAGGCTTCGTCGCCGCGATTTTCTTCCGGGGCATTCCCTTCGTGCAAATCCCGACCACCATCGTCGCGCAAGTCGATTCCTCGGTCGGCGGGAAGACCGGCGTGAACGTGGGCGAGGGGAAAAACCTGCTAGGAGCGTTCCATCAACCGCGTCTCGTCATCATCGATCCGGAAACCCTGCGCACCCTGCCCGACCGCGAGTTCCGCGAAGGCTTCGCGGAAGCCATCAAACACGCCGCCATCCGCGACGCGGCGATGCTTGATGAACTCGCCGCTTTCGATCCCAGCGGTCGCGACGTCCCGGCGGAACTCATCGCCCGCAACATCGCGATCAAAGCCCGCGTGGTGGAGGCGGACGAACTCGAGACGCTCGACATCCGCGCGCTGCTGAATTTCGGCCACACCATCGGCCACGGCGTCGAGGCGTCGGTGCCCTACGGCGAGATGCTGCATGGCGAAGCGATTTCCCTCGGCATCCGCGCGGCGTTGTTTCTATCCGAACGCCACGCGGGACTCGCGCCGGAAGCTAGCGCGCAGGTGATCGGGCTGTTGGAAAAATACCACCTGCCCCTGGTCCTGCCGCCGGAAATCACCACCGAAAAGGTGATGGAAAAACTCGCCCGCGATAAAAAGTTCTCCGCCGGTGCGATCCGCTTCGTCGTTCTCGACGCGCTTGGCAGCGCAAAGGTCATCAACACCGTCACCGCCGATGATCTCCGTAAGGCGATCGGGATCTTGAGAAACTGAACCCGCAGGCGGGTTTCCTTGCATCGGTTCATCGGATGCTGACAACGTCCGACAAGCCATGCGACCAGTAGAAAACTCCACTCCGCCAAAATTTCGGTTCGGGGCGGAATCCGCGCTGGTGACGATGGCGGTTCTGCTTTTGCTCCTGCCGTGGCTCTTCATTTCCTCGCCTGATTATCGGGAGCTTGGATTGCTGGTTTTCGGAATTGCGTCGGCCTGCGTCGCATGGTCGATCCCCGGCCTGCGCACGGCTGCCCACGACCGGTTAGTGCGACTGACCATCATTTGTCTCATCGTTGTCCAAGTGGCTTCGCTGGTCGGAGGGCTGCATCATGGAAACCCAGTCGGGATGGCACTGCTCGAATGCGTGACGGGGATCAGCGGAGCGCTTGGAATGGGAGCAATCACCTGGGTGCTGCTCGAGCCCCGGTGGCGACCGTGGGCGTGGCGGACGTTCATCGCGGTCACGTTGATGCTGGTGATCGGCTCGTTGCTCGGGTTTCTGGTATTCAACCGCTGGCAGGAGGATCTCAGCAAGCTCACGCCGCACATGGACACGCGCCGGTTGGGACTGGTCTGGGCCACGCGATTTCTATCCGGCGAACTTGGACGGCAGTTCTGGGCCCATGCCAACACGGCGGCCTTTCTCTTCGCGGCGGCCTGGGTGGTGCTGGTGGACGCGCTGTTCCGACGGCCCGGACACGCCTGGGCGGGATGGACGCTGGCCCTCCTGCTCGCACTCGCCGTTTTCCTAACCGCATCCCGCAGCGCGTGGGTGATGGTGATTCTCGCGCTGCCACCGCTACTCGTCTTCCGTGGCTGGCGCTACTCCATACAGGTCGGCGCTCTTCTTGTGCTGTCGGGAATACTAGGCATCGCGGCGATGAAGGAGACCGCCAAGCCGCCCACCCAGCCTGGTGAGGCCCCGGCTGAAATCCATTTGGGTCGACTGGTCGAACGAGGCAGCTCCGGAAGATTGTCCGCCTATCAGGTTCTTTGGAACGATCTCGAGGGTGATCGGCTTTTCGGCCAGGGACTTGCGGTGACCCGCCAGCCGGTGGTTCACCTCCTTCACGAACACTCCACCTATCTGGCCACCTTGCGCGGCGGCGGCATGATCGCCCTCGCGGCGCATCTCGTGCTGATCGGCTGCGCGTCGTGGGCGGCCGTTCGACTTGCACGCAGGGGGTGCCGCTGGCCGTTGCTTCTGACAATCGCGGTTTTCAGCGGGCTGTTGTTCGACCGCAGCACGGTTTTCAGGCTTTCCGGGTTCGAAGAGTTCCCCACCCACTGGTTCGCGGTTTGGATCCCACTGGCGCTACTCATCCGGCCACAGCCGCGCATCGCTTCGTGCCGACCCATACGACCGGACACAGCGGACTAACATCCTGGAAAACGGTGTGATCCAAGTCGAAAAAGCCGTCGTGTCGGGAAACCACGGAAGCAACCAGCATCGACCGCACAATCAGATAGCCTCCGGTCGCCAAGGCGTCGGCGGCGAGTGCGACGGTTTCATCCCAAGCATCCTGTTCCACGGCATCCGGAAGATTGCTCAGGGAAATCAAGCCGTAAGACCTGCCGTGAGAGGTGGCGAGAACCTCCTTCACATCGGCTGTCCGCAAATGAATCCGCCCGGTTTCATGTTTCCACCGCTCGATTCCGGACTCACTCCAGACCTCGGGCGCATCAGGTCCGAAACGGTTTCCCAACAGCACTTGGAGCAAGGGATTGTTGGAGGCAGCGGGCTCACCCATCGCCCGCTCCAGCCGGCGCCGGATGAGCCGAATCGCGTCAAGATTCAACCGGGCGCCTGCCTGCGGACCATGAACCAGAGCAACCACCCGGGGGAGAAGTCCCTCCAGCAGGTTTGCTAGAAAGACCCGGAAGCGACCGGGCCTCCTTTGCGGCCAATCAAAAAGCCAGGCAAGAAACGGCCCTCCCCGACGGAAAACATGGTCCACCTTTCCGCAAAAACACAACTCCTCGAGATTTGGCGGACATTGCATTTTCAACCTCACCAAACCGATCTGGCCGGGATTGGAATCCACGGCCGTGACCTCCACTTTCGCCCCGGCCAAGGCGAATGCCAGATCACCGCCCGACGCGATCACCAAGGCCCGCCGGACCGGAAGGCGGTCCACGAGCGCCAACTCCAGCGAGTGGTCCTCGTGCATGTGGCCGAAGACCACCTTGTCAGTTCCGACTTTCATGATACGCAAGCCCCCAGATTGCGAGGGCGAAGACCAGATTCATCGTGAGCATTCCGCCGATGTCCGGAATCTTGTCTCCGGCAAACAGGATGCCCGCCGCATTCATCGCTAACAACATCCCGGTTTGCACCCAGGCGAAGGGCCGCTGCTTCCATCCCGTCAGGATCGAAATCGCGAACAACGTTTCAAGCCCGCCAATCATCCCGAGCGCCAGCCGCGGCGGCAGGAACGATGGGGCGGATGCCACGATTTCAAGATGTCGCGCGTCCACCGCGAGGATCTTGTGCCACAGCCCTTGATAGAGCCAGACCATCGCGACGGACACTCGCTGCAGGAACCACCAGGTTTTCATGACAGCCACCCCGCTTGCCACGCGCCGCAGGTGCCGAACAGTACCACCAGCCAGATCCACACGCCGGTGAACCAGAAATGCATGAACGTTTCCAGCTGTTTCCCGCGCCAGAGATCCGAGCCATAGACGAACCACTGGCAATACAACCGCAGGAACCAGAACCCGCAGATCAACCACGAGGCCCACATCGCGGCGCGGGATTTTTCGATGAACAGCGAGGGCTCGAGCAGGCTGGGAAGTCCCATCATCACCAGCAACACGCAGATGAAAAACGCGTGCACATGGAAAATCGCCTCGTTCTCCGGCGACATGCGGGCCGCCTGTTCCCGCCACCTCAGCTTGCGGCCGATGGGCACGTGCAGGACGGCTAGCAGGATCAAACCCGCACCGGTGATTCTCAGTAAAATCGGCAGCGTCTCACTCATGATTTTTTCAAAACGAATACCCGCACGAAAGGTGTGATGCGGAAGGTTAGGTCGAGCTTGAAACCACCGGTCTCCCAGGACTTTTGCCACGATGGCACCGAGTGGAAATGCAAAAATCCCGGGCCGAACGCCACGAAGTTCGCCAGATCCCTGACATGCTCCACCAACACGATCTTTCCGTCATCCGCCAGGCATCGCCTCGCCTCGGCAAACCAGGCCGCGCGCTCGGCGACGCTGCGCAGCTCATGGATCGCCAGCATGCCGAACACCAGATCCTGCGAGCCGTCTGCAAGCGGCCACTGATCAAATTTGGCGACCTCCGTGCCCTCCGTCGGTGGAAACAATTTCCTCGCCCGGCGGATGGAGGCCTCCGTCATGATCGCCGGATCGTAGTGATCCAACACCCGCCATGCGGCTTGCGGAAATTTCCGTTTCAACCGGGTCGAAGCTTCATCAAAACCCGAGTGACACAACGTCATCTTTCCAGCCGGTGCGTTTCCCAAAGCACGTTCGAGCCACGACCACTGATAGAGATCCGAACAATCATAGACCCAGTGCGAAATCCCAAGCGACCCTATCAGGAAATAGGCACATCCTGCAATGACCAGGCTGCCTGCCAGCGGGAACCAACCGACCAACGCGATCGCCAGCACCAGCACTCCGAGCGCCGCCGCATAGAACGGCCAGTTGAAGCGGGCGATCGCCAGCATGCCGTCCCATTTCCCGCGCTCACCCATCGCGCCTCCTCTCCGGCGTGATCAACCGTCCTTTCTCCCAACGGTACGGCACTCCCTCGACCCGGAACGCATTCGCTAGAACCGGCGTCACGCCACGGAACGGACTTTCGTCAAACAACCCCACCTTCCAGTTCAGGATCTTCACCGGTCGCGGCGTCCACTCGGAGCGTTTCCCTTCGATGACGACGAAGCGCCCGTCCCCCTCCGCATCGAATGTGAACGGCATCGGCCCGGCGAAATTCCTGGCGGTCCGCAGGTCCGCGAATGGCGAGCCTGCTGGCGGAGTGTCTGGTTCCTCGGTCAGATCAAACGAAAGATCCAGGGTCTCCCGGCCATCGGGCAACCACGTCCTGACCCGCGAATCCGAGGCTTCAAGTTTCACCCGCCGGTAGTTGTAATGCGTGAGCAGATTGCCGGACATTACCATCCGTGACTTGTCGGTCTCGCTGCGGAGGATTTTCAAGCCCCGCATGCGCCGCCCGTTTTCATCCCGGAGACGGGTGAAGATCCGATAGCCCGCGAGAAAGAAATCCTGTCCCAGAAACGCTGGAAACACAGCGGGCCGCAGGCCCTTGGTCCACACCAGCGCCACCGTCACCAATCCGAATCCCTCATGGCTATCAATTTCCAACGGCTCCGGCACCAGTGGGCGCAAAATCTCCTCGGGAAACGCGAAGGAAACCGCCACCACCCGGTCGAACCAAGCAACCACGGGAAACGGGTGGCGTTTTAACAGGTGGAGCACGCGGGCAGGATGCTTGGTTCCCCTGAGCACGGCAAGCCACTCCTCCCTATTTCAACAAGAGAATTGAACAGATCCGGCCGAAATGATCGTTTACCTGCCATGCAGCAAAAGCCCGTCACTTCCCGCAGAAAATTCATCGCCGCCGCCGCCATGGCGGCAAGCTGGCCCGCCGTCTCGTTCGCCGCCTCGCCCTCGACCCCGAAAAAACTCGTGCTGATCGCCGGCAAGCCGAGCCACCCGCCCGGCATGCACGAATTCAATGCCGGCTGTCTTCTGCTCCAAAAATGCCTGGCGGGCATTCCCGGGCTCGAAGTTTCCGTTCATCCGAACCATTGGGTCAGCGACGAAAGCGTGCTCGAAACGGCCGACGCCGTAGTGATCTACGCTGATGGAGGAAACGGCCACCCGGTTCTTGCCGCCCCCGGCCGGAAGGAAAAAATCCAGAAGCTCGTCGATCGCGGCGGCAGTGTCATGATGATGCACTATGCCGTGCAATGCGCGGACGAGGGCAAGGATCAAGGCGCATCCGGCAATGTGTTCCGCGACTGGATCGGCGGGGCCTACGAAAATGGTTTTTCCTGCAATCCGATTTGGGACGCTGACTATGAAAAATATCCGGACCACCCGATCTGCCGTGGCATGAAGCCCTTCAAAATCAAGGACGAGTGGTATTTTTCCATTCGTTTCCGCAAGGACATGGAGGGCGTCAAATCCCTGCTGGTTTCCACTCCCAGTGATGAAACCCGCGACGGTCCCTACGTCCATCCGAAAGGTCCGTATCCGCACATCCAGGCGAAAAAGGGCGAGGAGGAAACCATGATGTGGTGCGTCGAGCGCCCCGACGGCGGCCGTGGTGTCGGCTTCACTGGCGGACATTTCCACACGAACTGGGCCAATGACAATTTCCGGAAGATCGCCCTCAACGCGATGCTCTGGATTTGCAAAATGGACGTTCCGGAAAACGGCGTCCAATCCGCTGTCACTGCGGAAGACATGGCGGCGAATCTCGACGACAAGAAAAAGAAGTGATTTCTCACATGATCCGGTCCGCCAGCGGAGCGCCTGCCGTATAACACTTCAGGTTGCTCAGGAAATGCCGGACCAGCGTGCCGGATTCATCCCCATGTCCACCGGCGATGTGCGGGGTGATGAAACAGTTCGGCTCATGCCGCAGCGGATGGTCGGCGGGCAGCGGTTCGGGCTCGGTGACGTCGAGCCAGGCGGCGGCGAGATGTCCGGAACGCAGCGCGTCTAGCAGGGCGTCCTGATCGACGGTGGTGCCGCGGCCGATGTTGTGGAACACCGCGCCGGGTTTCATCTGCGCGAGGCGTGACGCCTCGATGAAATTTTGTGAAGCCGCGTTATCCGGCAGGATGTTGATCACGTGGTCCGCCGTCGCCAGCGCGGCGGGCAGGCCGTCGACGGTCACGGTGGGAAATCCCTCGTCGCCACGCGGATTCCGGCGCATCGCGGTGATGTTCATTTCAAATGGTGCCAGCAGTTTCACCAGTTCCGTGGCGATTCCGCCGAAGCCGAGGATCACCAGATTCTGCCCGTGCAGCGACACTGATTCGCTGCGCAGCCGGAGCCACTCGGCGTCGCCATTCGCTGCCTCGCTTTGAAGGGCCTGAGGCAGCCTGCGCGACTGGGCCAGCATGAACGCGAACACATGTTCGGCGCATGCCTTGGCGTAGACGCTTGAGCTGTTGGTCACGATCAACCCCCGCTCCAAAACCATCGCCCGGAATTCCGGCGTGTCGTAGCGGGTGAATCCGGCGGTGCTGATGTGGATCCACCGCAGGTTTTCGGAGCGGGCGATGCTTTCGAGATCCGGCTGGCCGAAGGCGATGTCCGCCAGCGCGAACGCAGGATCCGGCTCGGGCTTGGCGAGAATCGATGCCGGGCGGCGCTGCGGGATGATCAGTTCGTGAGGCGCGGTGCCCTCTTTCAGAAGCCGGGCGGCACGGTCGTTCAACGGCGAGTCACAGAAAATCCGATGGAGTTGCATGCGAATTTCACTTGGCTGCAGGAACCTTGGCCGGCGTGGCCATTTTCAGCTGGATCGCCTGAATCAGCGAGCTGCCGGTATCCTTTTGATAGCGGACGGCCAGACCGGTGAAAAACGCGAGCGCCGCGAGGATCAGGAACATCAAGGTGGCGGCGAAGGGACTGCCACCCGATTTCTGCGAGGAATAGGATGGAACCCTCGGAGCAGGGCCGGAGGGAATTTCAGGCTCTTTCGTGATCGTGGGAAGTCCGGCGGGTTTTTCTGCAGCAAGTGCCTCGTTCTCCTCCTCGGAAAGCGAGAAATCGAAGGCCACATCGCCAATATGGACCGTCACACCGCTGCGCAGCGGGATCACCTCGTGGCGGACGCCTTCCAGCTTGATGCCATTGGTCGAGCCGACGTCGTGCAGTTCGTAGCCGCCCTTGATCCGCCGCATTTCCGCGTGGTGCACCGAGACCGAGCCGGAATCGATGGCGATGTCATTCTCGCTCCCCCGGCCCAGCGAGACCACCTCCCGGTCCAGTTGGAAACGGTAGGGCTGGGCATTTCTTTCAGGAACGGTGATCGTGACGCGGGGCATGGTTTTAAAACGGCGGGTGCATGCGTTTTCTACCGTGAAACTTTCCGGGATTGCACGCAATATTCTCAACGAAGCCCGCCGGAATTCCCCGAATTCGGAGTGGTCCACGGAAAATCCCTCGCCCAAACTGTCAATCATGTCCTCTACCAGTCCCCCTCCCCTGCCTTCCGGCGACTCGAAATCCGCGTCTTCCGCGCTGGCGGTGATTCTCAGCCTGGTCTTGATTGTGTTCCTAGCCAGCGCGGTATTTTCGTTTCTGGACTATTCACTCTACCTGTCGCTTCACCGCACGGATCTGGCACTGTTCAGCGGGATTTCCTTCCTGCTGATGCTGCTCACGGGGCTGTTGGTTTATGGCCTGATGGGATTTGCGCCGGGCATCCCGAAACGGGTTTTCATGCCGGTGTGCCTGTTCATCCCGGTAGCCTATGTCGGGGTTCTGCCGCTGCTGGTCTATTTCAGCCGGCATGCCATGGCGATCATGTGGGGAGTGTCGCTCGTCCAGCTGCTACTCGGACTACTCATCGTCTACCGGCTCCAGGGCGGGTTGAAATTACGCTGGCCGCTCTTTCCGGCGGAAAATCTGGCGGACCGCAAGTTCAGTTGGGGAAATCTGGCGGGAGTCCTCACAGCGGGAGTTTTTCTGATCGTGCCCGCGCTGGTGTCGTACTCCGCCTTCACTGCCATGGTTTCGGTGAACCATTTCACCGATGGATTCGTCACCCTGCGCCCCGCCGGTCTCTCGATGCAGGTGCGGAAATACATCCGTGACGACGGGAGGAAGATCACACTCGTCCCCATGTCGCACGTCGGCGAACCGGATTTCTATCACTCTCTCGCAGCTTCGTTTCCCGAAGACGCGGTAGTCCTGATGGAAGGAGTGAGCGATCACAACAACCTCGCCAACATCCACTCCGACTACTCGAAAATGGCCGCGACCGTCGGCGGGGTGGAGCAGGCAAAAGCCTTTAAACCCAAGGGCCAGCTCGTCCATGCGGACGTGGATCTCAGCGCGTTCTCACCTGCGACGCTCGAATTGCTCAAGACCGCCATGCTCATCCACTCGAAGGGCGTGACCGCCGAAACGCTTCCGATCCTGATGAAGCCCGCACCTCCCGGACTGGAGAAACAACTGATGGATGACATTCTCACCAAGCGCAACCGGCACCTGTTGGAAGTGATTCGCGAACGCCTGCCGACTTCGGATGACATCATCGTGCCGTGGGGTGCCGCCCACATGTCGGAAATCGCGCGGGAGATCATGAAGGAGGGATTCCGCGTGACGGAAACCGAGGATTTCATGGCCATCCGGTTCGGCTCCTGAAGCAGGCACAAACCACGCGGTTGCTTTGCAGCTCGTTGGTGTCCGTCATTTCAACGACCCACCCCGGGCGGATGACTTGCCGCTTTCAAGAATCTGCCCATCTTCCAGCAGTCGCTCACGGAGCTGCTCATACGGAACTTCCTGGACCGAAATACCCGCGTCGATCGCCAGAGAAGCCGCCGTCGCCGCGGACTGGCCCAGAATCATGAAAACCGGCTCCATGCGGATCGAACCGAACGCAATATGGCTGGCGGACGGACATACCGGCACAAGCAGGTTCTCCGCCTGGCCTTTTTTCGGCACCAATGACCCATAGGCAATCTGATAGGACGTCAAACGCACTCCCACATCCCCTTCATTCTGCACGTGGCCGTCCGCGGTGATGTAACGGCGGACGTTGTGGGAATCGATGGTATAGCTCCCCATACCCACCGGGTCCGGCGTCGGCTTCTTCTTGAGCAACTCGTTCTCGGTCATCACGAACTGCCCCACCATCCGCCGCGCCTCGCGGATGTAAAGTTGGTGTGACCAGTTGCCGTTGTCGGCAAACTCATCCTTCGGCAGACCCCATTCACGCATCTCGTTCCGCACGTCCTTCGGAACCCGCGGGTCGTTGGCGACGAAGTAAAGCAGGCCTTGTTGATAGGTCTCGTGCTCGTGAATGATCTCGCGGCGTTTTTCATACGATGCTTCAGGATAATCCCAGTTCATGCCGATGTGGTCGAAGCTGAACGGGCCGTGATTGTTAGTATCGGTCTTGTGGTTGGGAATCGGATCGAATTTTTCAAAAAACTCCCGCCAGCCGGTATCGAACACCCGCAGCAGCAGTTCGTAGCGCTTCGGGTCGTATCCCGCGGGCTTCGGCAACGGCACACGATTGGCGGGATCCTTGGTCAGGCACATCCTGAAACAATACGCCTGCACCCGCCGGTCGCCCTCGCCGCGTTCGCCCGGGGGCTCGGTGCCGACACCGGAAAGCACTCCGCTCGCCGGATCGCCGGGCACGACGCAGGGGCTGATTTTCTCTTTCAATACCCCGAAATGGTGACGGTGGTGCAGGATACCCACCTGGTTGCCGTTCCATTCCTCGCCGTAAACGCTGCCCGCCTCGCGGCCGACATGATAGTCCACACCGGCCGCCGCCATCAGGTCGCCTTCGTAGGTCGCATCAATGAACATTTTTCCCGCATAGGTCTTCCCGCTTAGAGTGGTGATGGAAGTGATGCGTCCGCCGGTTTGCCTGACACCCTTCGTCCGGTCGAGCCATTCGTCCCGATGAACCGTGATTGCGTTTTCCCGGATGAAATCCTCGAAAATTCTCTCAGCCACATGAGGTTCGAAAATCCACATCGTGCGGTCCTTGCCGTCAATGGCGGGCGTCCCCTGTCCCTTGTTGCCGTATTCCTTTTTCTTCTGCCACGTCCACGCAGCAGGCCGGTCGTAGTGTTTCCAGACGCGATGATAGAAATCGCGGGACAAGCCCCCGATGACCGATTTGTCGCCGGTATCCGTGAATCCGAGGCCGCCACTGGAAAGGCCGCCGAGATGTTTGTCCGGGCTGACGATGATCACGGATTTGCCAAGCTTTTTCACTTGGACTGCCGCAGTGACGGCCGCGCTGGTTCCACCGTAGATCACGACATCGTGGTCGGCGGCGAAAGCATGGAGCGCCAAAAGCGGGACAAGGATGAGGATGCGCATGTTGGAGCCTGGATCAGATGAAACGTGAATACGCAGGCCGTTGACGGGATCAGTCAGGAGACTTCCTGGCCATCGTCGGCCTGGCGGGAAAGTTGAACCTCAGATTCCACCTGCTGGAACAGAAGTCCGCCAGATTTTCCATCAAATCGAGGAAATCCGGATGGCGGGAATTCCGGACCTCCTGACCATTCATTTCAATCGATTAGGGATTCATGTAAAAATTGACTGGAATCTCTATCTGTCTGCGTTAACATGTCCGGAACTCCGAACACCAAATACCATGAAATCAAAAAAGAATCTGACCCGCTTCACCTACGAAACCGCAGCGTTTGAAGGATGGCGTCTCTGCATCAGCAGGGCTGGCTCCACCTTCACCCGCTACTTCCCCGACAAGAAGCTCGGTGGCCCCAAGAAGTCACTGGCTGCTGCGGAGAAGACCCTCGCCGAGGTGAAAACCATCATCGAAGGGTCCAAGCGGATTGACGGAAAACTGACTCCCGCCACTGTCAAAAAAGTGGAGAAGCTTCTTCTCGAAGCCGTTTGAGATAGAAAAAACGGGGCTTCAGTCCTACCGAAAAGAAGCTCACCAAGCGCACCGCCCGTCCGAACAGGACGGGCGGAAGCGTTTTTTAGCAGTGACCAGCCTTGACATCGGCCGCCGGTTTCGTGATTTCCTCTGCATGGCCAAGAAATCAGCACCTATCAAAGACAAACTCAACAAGACCCAGATCCTCGACCAGATCGCCGAAAGCACGGAACTCAGCCGCAAGCAAGTGGCCGCCGTCATCGACGGCCTGAGCGATGTGATCGAGGCGCACCTCAAAAAGAATGCGGTCGGCGAGTTCGTGCTGCCGGGCCTGCTGAAGATCAGCACCGTCCGCAAGCCGGCGGTCAAGGCCCACAAGGGGATCAATCCTTTCACCAAGGAAGAAGCGATGTTCAAGGCCAAGCCCGCATCCACCGCGGTCAAAGTGCGTCCGTTGAAAAAGCTCAAGGACATGGTGCTCTGATCAAAACAGCATCCAGACTGATCTTTGCGCGGTCCGCGGTTTTCCGGGGCCGCGCTTTCTTTTTGAGGCGGTCTCGTCGGGAAGTGGCGGATGAAACCCGGCGGTTAGATCCGCCCGTCCCTCCAAGGACCGCCGTCGCGTCCGGTTGATGACCTCGAACGGTTCGGTCCAGGGATTAATCGGTTAATTTTCGACTTGCGGCCTGCGGCGCGACCGCTGAATCTGTATCCCGATATGATTGGGAAGTCCATTTCATGAAAAACGTGTATTCGTTCATGCTGTTACTGGCGGCGCATTTGGCGACCTGCCTAACCGTCCTCGCGGACTATCCCATCGTTTCCCACCGCTACCTCGCCGATCCGGCCGCGATGGTTCATGACGGCCGCGTTTACGTCTACTGCTCGAACGAC
>JBGSTM010000253.1:0-7019 GCA_041736495.1 Akkermansiaceae bacterium | reverse complement strand
TTCGTTGGAAGCGTTGATCGAAAATCAAGCAGCGTCCTGATCCGCGCGTTTGCGGCGTATGTTGGGCGGGCGCTCGCCAAGCACGACTTGACGGGTGATCGTCACCGTGTCGATGTCGTCGCGGGACGGGATGTCGAACATCACTTCGAGCATCATTTTTTCGAAAATCGAACGCAGCGCGCGGGCGCCAGTGCCACGACGGACGGCTTCCTCGGCGAGAGCCTGGAGAGCGTCGCGGGTAACGCGGAGCTTCACGTCGTTCATGGCAAGCTGCTTGCCGTATTGTTTCACAAGCGCGTTTTTCGGCTCGGTGAGGATGGAGATGAGCTCGGCTTCGGTGAGTTTCCGGAGCGAGGAGATCACGGGGATGCGGCCGATAAATTCCGGGATCAGTCCGAAGTGGAGGAGATCCTCCGGCTGGACTTTTTCGAGGACGTTCATCGAGGGATCATCAAGATTTTCTTTCGATGAATCCGCGTGGAATCCGAGTGTATTGCTGCCGAGGCGGCGGCGGACCATGTCTTCGAGACCGACGAACGCGCCGCCGACGATGAAGAGGATTTTCTCGGTGTTGACCTGGATGTATTCCTGCTGCGGGTGCTTGCGGCCTCCTTGTGGTGGTACATTGCAGATGGTGCCTTCGAGAATCTTGAGCAGCGCCTGTTGCACACCTTCGCCGGAAACGTCGCGGGTAATCGAAACGTTCTCGGTCTTGCGGCCGATCTTGTCGATCTCATCGACGTAGATGATGCCGCGTTCGGCTCGGGCGACGTCGAAATCGGATGCCTGGAGCAGGCGGAGGATGATATTCTCCACGTCCTCACCGACATAGCCCGCTTCCGTGAGCGTAGTGGCATCGACGATGCAGAAGGGCACATCGAGCACCCGGGCGAGCGTCCGGGCGAGCAGGGTTTTGCCGGATCCGGTCGGACCTAGCAGCATGATGTTGGACTTTTCAATCTCCACATCCTTGAACTCCTCGCTGACCTTGGCCTGGTCCTGGCGGAGGCGCTGATAGTGGTTGTAAACGGCGACGGAGAGCACTTTCTTCGCGTTTTCCTGGCCGATCACATGCTCGTTGAGCTTGGCCAGAATCGAAGCGGGCGAGGGGATCTTGAAACCCGCTTTTTCCGCAGGGGTCTTCCCCTTGGAAGTCGTGCCGCCGAGTTCCTTTTCGAGAATGTTCGAGCAAACCTCGATGCATTCGTTGCAAATGTACACCCCCGGACCGGCGATGAGTTTTTTAACCTCCGAATGGCTCTTTCCACAGAAAGAGCACATCGTTAGATTGGAAGCGCGGGCCATGGCTGTGACGTTGGATGAATTCCGGAAGCTTGGCGAGATTAAGCGTCGGGCTTTTTCTCCTCAATGACGGCAACCACCGCGTCTGGAAGCTGCTTGCGGTTCTCGAGCACCTTGTCCACGAGACCGTAAGCTACCGATTGCTCGGCGGTCATGTAGTTGTCGCGATCCGAATCATTTTCCACCTGCTCGATGGTCTTGCCGGTGTGATGGGCGAGTATTCCATTCAGGCGCTTCTTCAGATTAAACATGAAGCCGATCGTGCGCTCGACGTCGGACGCCGTGCCCTGGGCACCACCGGAAACCTGGTGGATCATCACGTGGGAATTCGGCAGGCAGAAGCGTTTGCCCTTGGTCCCGGCGGTGAGAAGCACCGAACCCATCGATGCGGCGATTCCGATGCAGTAGGTGTTCACATCGCAGGTGAGGAATTGCATCGTGTCATACATCGCGAGACCCGCGGTGACGGAGCCGCCGGGGGAGTTGATGTAAATGTGAATGTCCTTCTTCGGGTCCTGCATCTGCAGGAAGAGAAGCTGGGCGATCACCGAGTTCGCCACAAAGTCATCGATCGGCACGCCGATGAAAATGATTCGGTCCTTGAGCAGGCGCGAGTAGATGTCGAACGAGCGCTCGCCGCGGCAGTCGGATTCCACGACGACGGGGACGTAGTAATTTTTCGGAGGGGTCGGGGAACTCATGGAAGGGGATTGGAAATTAAGCATCGAGTGGTGTTTCGGTTGACTCCACTACGTTCGCGTGCTCGACCAAGAAGTCAATCGTCTTGCCGATGGCCATCGAGCTGCGGATGTTCTGGATCCGTCCGGCGCGCTGCATGTCCTTGATGAACTTTTTCGGTGCGACCTTCCGGGACTGGGCGATTTGCGCGAGGTGGTTGATCAATTCGGTGTCGGTCACCGTGATTTTTTCGATGCGGGCGATTTCCTGCAGGATGAAATTCGTGCGAAGATTGGAGACCGCCTGCTGGCCGGCGCTGGCAAAAATTTCTTCCTGCTGGGATTCAATTTCACCTTCGGTCATGCCGGATTTGACGCCTTGTTTCACCATCGCGTCGGCTTGGCTTTGCGTTTCCTGAAACACGAGGTCCTCGGGCAGTTCGAAATCCACCTGCGCGTTGAAGTGGGCGACGATCTGGTTGACCTTCATGTCGGAAATCTTGCGCTCGCGCTCACCGGCCATGTTCTGGCGGATGATTTCCTTGATCTCCTCCATCGTCTTTCCGGGAGCAAGGCGCGCGGCCATTTCATCGTCAAGTTCCGGAAGGATCGCTTCCTTGATCTCCTTGACGGTCGTTTGGAAAACGAGGTCCTTGCCGCGCAGGTCTTCCATCGGGAAATCCTCGGGCAGCGTGACGGTGATTTCGCGGGTTTCGTCGACATTCATGCCGACCAGTTGGGCGGCAAATCCCGGTAGGAAAGCCTTTTCATCCAGGCGCACCCAGAATCCCTCGCGGGCGGAGAGGTACCCGGCGGGCTTGCCGAGAAATTCCTCGGTGGGCTTGCCTTCGACCGTCGAACTGTAGTCGATCACCGCGAAATCGCCCATCGCGGCGGGACGGCCTTCGATGTCCTTGAAATCCGCAAACCGCTCTTGCAGCGCGGTAAGTTGGGCTTCGATTTCCTCTTCCGGCACTGCGCTCGTCGGCACATTGACAGTAACGCCCTTGTATTCAGGTAGGGTGACTTCCGGTGCGAGGGTTAGCTTGGAGACGAAGGTAATCGTGCCGTTCTCATGGGTGGTGACGTCCTCCGGCACGCCGAAATCCAGCACGTGGAGCGACTCCTGCTTGAGCGCCTCGTCGTAGGCCTCGGTGATGAGTGCCTCGTTGAGCTGCTCGGAAATTTCCTTCTGGAACCGCTTCTCGACGACCGCGCGCGGGGCCTTTCCGGGACGGAATCCGGGGACGCGAGCCTTGCTGGCGTAGCCTTTGACGATTTGATCGCGCTCACCGCTGACTTTATCCGCAGGGATTTCCACGCGTAAGGTGGCGACGCATTTTGGCTGCTTCTCGACGACAATGTTCATATTAAATGGGCTCGGCTTCAATGCCGGGGCGGGGAAAGTAGGGGTTCCGCGCCGGGCTTGTCAAACAGGGTGTGCGAAAAGATACCCTGCCGATCGGGTCGGGATTCATCTGGGTGGATTCGCAACCGATCTTCAATCGAGTTCCCATTCGTCAGCCGGATGCTTGGCGACGAGATCGGGAAAAGAAGACCCTCAACAGCATCACCTGTTGAGGGTCGAAAAAGTGGAGGCGAGGGGAGTCGAACCCCTGTCCGAAACGCCGTCTACACTGGCATCTACACGTTTAGCATGCGGTCTGGAGTTTCGGAAAAACGAGGCCCGCATGCGGCGTTGTCCTTCCTAGGAACCTGTTTGATCTCGGAAAGAAGCCCGGTTACCCGACTTCGATCCCAGCCTGCTAAGTGTTCGCCATCCCCCTCAGCAGGTGTCGGGGTTCAGACGTGGTCGTCAATTAAGCGGCCAGTGCGAGCTCGTTAGAGTCTGCATTTGTTTGTTTTGAGCGGCTTTTTAAAGAGGCCAACCGATCAACCTCTACGTGCAACCAGCGCGTCAAACATCCCGTCGAAACCAGAACGCCCCCGTCACTTGTGACAGGGACAAGATGCACCGGTTCCCGGATTGATCAATCGGAATTATCCAGTGTCCCGGTAATCGGCGGTGCCAGCGTGGTAATCAGGCCGGTGCTCAGGCGGTAAATCCAGCTGTGGATGGAAATCTTCTGCCCGCGTTCCCAGGCGTCTTCCAGAATCGTGGTGCGGGCGACGTGGGTCGCCTGGGCCTGCACGTTGAGTTCGCACAGCCGGTCCACGGCTTGCATGGTGTCGAGCGCCGCGAGTTCCGGTTGATTCCGGCGCGCCAGCGAGCGGATCCCGGCCAGCCAGTTGTCGATCATCCCGTGGCGGAAATTTTCCAGCGCCGCCTGCACGCCGCCGCAGCCGTAGTGGCCGCAGACGATGATGTGCTTCACCTTGAGCACATCCACGGCGTATTGCATCACGGCGAGCACGTTGAAATCCGTCTCCGCCACGACATTCGCCACGTTGCGGTGGACGAAAATCTCCCCAGGCGCAAGGCCGGTGATCTGGTTGGCGGGCACGCGGCTGTCCGAGCAGCCGATCCAGAGGTATTCCGGATTCTGCTGGGTGGAAAGCCTCTCGAAAAAATCGGGGTCGTTTGCAAGAATGCCGCTCGCCCAAACGCGGTTGTTTTCCAAAAGATGATTAAGCCGTTCCATGGTGCTGCGGGCGATCCTACCCGTTGCGATCCACCCGCGTCCACGGCAAAGATGCGGTTTGCCATCGACGCGTCCCGGTGGATGTCGTGAATTGCCGCCGCGTCCCGCCCGGACCCCGCTTTGTGATGAATTGGAACTACCCGAAAGAACTGCCGGTCGTCGAACATCGGGAGGAAATCCTCGCCGCCGTACGGGCGCATCCGGTCGTGGTGGTCGTCAGCGAGACGGGTTCGGGAAAAACCACGCAACTCCCGAAAATGGTCGCCGAAGCGCTCGGCGACGACGGCGGCCGCATCGGCTGCACCCAGCCCCGTCGGCTTGCCGCGGCCAGTGTCTCGAAGCGCGTCGCGGAGGAACTGAAAGTTCCGCTCGGTGATTACGTCGGCTATCAGGTCCGGTTCGAGGACCGCACCTCGCGGGAAACTCGGATCAAGTTCATGACCGACGGCATCCTGCTGGCGGAAACCCAGGGCGACCGCGATCTCAAACAATACGAAGCGCTCATCCTCGACGAAGCACACGAACGCTCGCTCAACATCGACTTCCTGCTCGGCTACGTGAAGCGCCTGCTGGAACGCCGCAAGGACCTCAAGCTCGTCATTTCCTCCGCCACCCTCGATGCCGGAGCCTTCGCGGAATTTTTCTCCAACAACGGCGTGCCCGCCCCGGTCATCGTCGCGCCCGGCCGGATGTTTCCCGTCGCGGAGTTCTTCCTTCCGCCCTTCGATGACGAGGACCTCCCGCAACACGTCGCCCGTGCCGTGGACTATCTCGGCGAGGTCGAACCGAATGGCGATGTCCTGATTTTCCTCCCCGGCGAGCGCGAGATCCGCGAGAGCGCCGACGCGCTTGAAGGTCGCCAATACCGCGGTACCGAAGTCCTGCCGTTGTTTGCTAGACTCAGCTTGGGCGACCAGCAACGCGTTTTCAATCCCGGCAACAAACGCCGCCTCATCCTCGCCACCAACGTCGCGGAAACCTCTCTAACCATCCCGCGTATCGCCTGCGTCATCGACAGCGGCATCGCCCGCGTCAGCCGCTGGAGTCCGGGAAAAGGCGTGCAGCGCCTGCAGATCGAGCCCGTCAGCCAGGCCAGTGCCCGCCAGCGGAAAGGCCGCTGCGGTCGTGTTAGGAACGGAGTCTGTGTCCGCCTTTACGAAGAAACCGAACTGACCGACCGCCCGGAATTCACCGATCCGGAAATCCGCCGAAGTTCCCTGGCAGGCGTGATCCTGCGGATGAAAGCGCTCAACCTGCCGGAAATCGACGAGTTCCCTTTCCTCGATCCGCCATCGCCCAAAGCCGTCGCAGAAGGCTACCGCACGCTGCGCGAAGTCGGCGCGCTGGATAAGGAAAAACACCTCACCGACTACGGCCGCCAGATGGCGCGGCTGCCGGTCGATCCTCGGTTAGGCCGGATGCTCATCGAGGCCCGCAAGGAACATTGTCTGGCGGAAGTCCTGCCCATCGTCGCCGCACTGGAGTCGAACGATCCCCGCGAGCGCCCGGCGGAAAAGACCCGCGAGGCCGATGCCGCGCACGCCAAGTGGAAGGACGGCGAGAGCGATTTCATCTCACTGCTCCGCCTCTGGAACGACCTCGGAAAATTCCGCGACTCCCGCGGCCGCTGGCAGCGCAACGCCCTGCGGAAATACTGCGGCCCCGCCTTCCTCAACGCCCGCCGCGTCATGGAGTGGGCGAACGTCCGCGACGAGCTCGCCGATCTGTTGGAGCGCGAGTGGAAGCTCAAACTCGGCGAAATCGGCGACAATCTATCCGGTGCGGCGGCCTACGCCACCATCCACAAGGCGCTTCTATCCGGCGTGCCGCGGCAATTCGGCGTCTGGGACCGCGAGGCGAAATCCTACCGCAGCGCGAACGGTGGATTCTTCGCGGTGTTCCCCGGCTCCGGCCTGTTTGCATTGCCCAAGCGCTTCGAGTGGGTGATGGGCTTGGAGTTGGTGGAGACTTCGCGTCTCTGGGCGCGACGGGTTGCTAGAATTGATCCCGCCTGGGTCGAGCAAGTCGCGCCGCACCTGTGCAAGAGCAAATACGGCGAGGCGCATTGGGACGAAGCTCAAGGTGCGGTTTACGGCAAGGAAACCGTGATCTGCGGCGGCCTTCCCGTCGTCGCCGGGCGGCGGATCCACTACGGCCGCGTCGATCCCAAGGCGGCGCGCGGGATTTTCCTCCGCGAGGGCATCATCGGCAACGGTCTGCGCAAACGCTGCAACTTCCTCGACCACGTGCTCGAAATGCGCGCGGAAATCGAAGCCATCGAACAGAAACTCCGCCGCCCCGGCGGGCTGTGGAGCGACGAGGCGGTTTTGCGATTCTATGAAGACCGCATTCCCGAAGAGATCAACACCGCCGCCGCGTTCCACAAGTGGCTGGAGAAAAACGAGGATCTCTTGATGTTAGGCGTCGGCGACGTGGT
>JBGSTM010000245.1:0-2815 GCA_041736495.1 Akkermansiaceae bacterium | reverse complement strand
GGCCATTCTCCGCGTCCCGCAACACGAACAATTTTTTATTATGGCACGCATTTGCAGTATTCGAGGAACCCGCGTCCGCTCCGGCGGCAAGATCCACCGTTCAGGTTTGGCCAAGAAAAAAGGTGGTATCGGTCGTCACGTCACCAAGGTGGTGAAGCGCACGGTCTCCCCAAACCTTCAAACCAAGCGCATCTGGGTGCCCGAGCTCAACAAGTTCGTCCGCATCAAGCTCAGCTGCCGCGCGCTGAAGACCATCAACAAGAATGGTGCCTTCGTGACGCTCAAAAAAGCGGGGATCGTCTGAGGTCGCTGACCATCACATTTTCAATCGGCCCGGTGGAAACACCGGGCCTTTTTTGTTTCAACCGATCACACACGGTACCAGCGCCCCGTCGCTCATCCCGTGGATCTTCTTCTTGTCCGCCGGCACAATCGTCGCCAGGCAGCCGCCAAAGGTCGTTTTTCCGGCGTTATTCGTGAAAAAATAGGGGCACAGCCGCACCCGCCCTTGCATCATCTCGACCGATCCATCGTCCCGGAACACCGGGTGCTCGATCCGCCGCCCCTCGCGGAATTCCTGTAAAATCCACGGCTGCTCCGAAGACTGGTCCAGCGCCGTTTGCAGCTTTTCCGACCATTCCGCCGACGGCATGTCGTGGCCGATAAATACCCCGCGCGAGCCCCAGGCGGTTTCGTGGAAGCCGCTGACTTTCAACACCAGCTGCCGTTCCTTCTGGCTGAAATCCGCCACTTCCTCCCAGGAATGCGCGTTCATTCGAGGCAGCGCCGCGTGGGGTGGCAGTGGCGTCGGGTCCAGCACCCACCCAAACGGCACCAACTCCCGCAATCGCTTCAAATGACTGCCGCGCAACGTCTGTTCCCAGACCTTTTTCAACGCCGGCGACCATAACAACGCCAGCCAAAGCTTGTCCTCCAAATGCGGCTTGAACGGCGGGGTGATCTTGATTTCCCCGCCTACCGCCGCTTCGGCCAGTCGCCGGACCGCCGGGATGGATTCCCAGTCGAACAACTCGAAAAACCGGTAAAGCGCCTGTCCGTTCGGCTCGTATTCCTCCGCCGGAGCCACCTTCCACGCTGCGCCGAGCTCTTTCGTAAGCCACTCCATTTCCGGCCGATAATCCGCGGATTCCTCGGAAACCAGCACGGTGCCGCCTTCCGGCATCAAGGACCGGAATCCATCGATCATCCCGTCGGGCCCGCCCAACACGTCAAAACCCGCATTTGCATAAACCCTCGAAAGCCACGCCGTTACCCCGATCCCGCCCGGCACGCTGTCCAGCTCAGTCATGGAAAATCCCTTTTCCGTCAGGATCAAATCCGGCCGGATCACGCGGGGAAATTGCTCCGCCATTCCGGGTTCGCGTTGCAGCATGGCCAGCCAATCCGGTTTCCCCTCGTCCAGCAGCTCCGCCAGCCATTCCGGAAGTTTGCCGGCAGCACTGCGCCGGTAGAGCGAGTCGCACGCCTGTTGGAAGCGGGCCAGCGGATGCCCCAGCGACATCATTCTGCGGGCCTCCGCCTGGCTCAGCTTCAGCGGCTCCGGCGACCAACGCCACGCCCCGCCGCCAAAAAGGCCGCCTTCCGGCAGCCCGTCGCGCAATTCAGAAAGACTCAGTCCCATCCCGCGCCGAACTTCCACTCCATCCGCCCGCTTGCCAAGTGATTCTTCCGGCTTGCAGGCGATGGGCTTCTCGTGCTCATTGAATGCGAATCATGGTACCTGAAGTCCTCAGTTATATCTGTCCCTTTTGCGAGTGCGAGGTCCGCGTCGGCGAGCCCTGTCCCGGCTGCGCCAAAAAGGCGAAACGGACCACCCTGAAAAAGCACGCCTGGCAGCAGGACAAGTCCGCCGACGGCCTCGATCTGCCAGATGACGATTTCGACTATGACGAATACATCGCCCGCGAGTTCGGCAAGGCCCCGCATCGCGCGCTCGGCCTCAAGTGGTATTGGTGGTTGTTGGGGATCGTCGTTCTCGCCGGCATGATCGTCGGTGCGTTGTGGGTGCGATGAGAAGGCCGATTTCGAAACGGCGGATCGTCCTGTTTCTGGCCATTGCGATGACAGGCTGGCTAACCGCTGTTGGCTATTCCATCTGGTCGTTTGGAAACGAGGATCACGCGAAACCGTCCGACTGCGTCATCGTCCTCGGTGCGGCCGTTTACGGGGCACAGCCGTCGCCCGTCTTCGAAGAGAGGATCAAACATGGGATTGCTCTCTATCGGGCGGGAACCGTTTCCAAAATCATCTTCACCGGAGGAGTTGGCGAAGGCGCGTCCCACGCGGAAAGTTCCGTGGCGGCGAACTACGCGATCCGTGAAGGAGTCCCTGCATCGGCGATTTTTACCGAAACCAAATCCCGCACGACCCGCGAAAACCTCGTCGAAGCGTCGGCCCTGATGTCAACCTTGCAAACCGCGATTCTCGTCAGCGATCCGCTTCACATCAAGAGGGCCGCTTTGATGGCCCACGACCTTGGAATCCCCGCAGTCTCCTCGCCGACACCGACTTCCCGTTACCGTTCGTTGAAATCCAAACTCGGATTCCTGTTCCGGGAAATTAATTTCTATCACCACTACCGGGTCACCGGGAACTGAAGGCGCCGGGTCATTTCAATGACTCCGAAAAGTCGGGCAGGGAAGGTAGAATTGGATGTAGCGAGCTGAGCAAAAGTGGACAGAATTAAACTGAGCAAAAGTGGATTGCTTCACCGACTTGCCGATTGCTCTGGCATCCTCGCATCTGATGTTTCTCGTTCGGCCCACCGCCGGAACGGATAGGGCTCTGCTGGAGA
>JBGSTM010000218.1:0-10178 GCA_041736495.1 Akkermansiaceae bacterium | reverse complement strand
CCGGAGCCGGACGGGCCCATGAGGGCGAGGAACTCGGCTTCCTGCACTTCGAGGTCGAGACCGGATAGAACGTGAATTTCCTCGGAGCCGCGTTTGAAGATTTTGGCGACGTTGCTGATGCGGACGAGTGGATTCATCGGGAGGTTTCTACAGTGACGGCCGTGCCATCGGTGAGCGTGGGAGGAGGATCGAGGACGACGGATTCGCCAACAGATAGACCGGCGCTGACGGTGGCTTGGCTGCCGCCGGAATTGGCAACGGTGATGGCGCGGCGCTCGACCTTGCCGTCTTTAACCACCCAGGTGATGTCCTTGTTGTCGATTTTTACGACGGCGGATTTGGGGATGCCGAGAGAGCGGGTGGGCGTGGTGGATTCGGTGGGCTCATCGCTTTGGAAAGCGACTTTCACGCCCATTTGCGGAAGGATGCGGGGATCGAGTTTCTCGAAGCCGACGCGCACCTTGACCGTGGCCTTCTGGCGGTCGGCGGTGGGGATGATGGCGATGACCTTGCCGGGGATTTTCCAATCCGGATAGGCGTCGAGCGTGGCTTCAACCGGTTGGCCGGCTTTGACGCGGTTGATGAAACTCTCGCCGACGTCCACTTCGATCTCCAGCGACGCCATGTCCACCAGCGTGCAAATCCCGGTACGGGTGAAGCCGCCACCCGCCGACATCGGGGAAATGACTTCGCCGGGCTGCGCGTCCTTGGTGGTGACGACGCCGGCGAAGGGAGCGCGGATGATGGTGTCGTCGAGTTGTTGTTTCCATTCATCCACCTGGCGCTCGGCGACGAGGATGTCGGCGCGCTGGCGTTCGAGTTTGGCGAGCTGGGAAAGCGCATCGGCCTCCGCCTTGCCGAGGTCGGATCGGCTGACCGCGCGGCCGGAACCGATGGAAGTGAGGCGGGCCAATTCCGCTTCGGTGTATTTCACCATCGGTTCGGTTTCCGCTAGATTCAATTTCGCGGAGGCGAGCTGGGCCTCGGCGAGGCGCAGGCCGGACTCGACGTTAGAGGCATCGAGGCGTGCGAGGACCTGGTCCTTTTCGACCTTCATGCCTTCCTCCACGAGGATCTCGGTGACCTTGCCGGTGATCTTGGAGGAAACAGTCGCGTCGAGGCGGGTGGTGACATAGCCCGAGGCATTGAGCAGTGTGCGGCCTCCGCCGGCGGAGGCGGATTCGGCGGTAACGGTGGCGGTTTTGACGGGGATCGCCTTGGTGCGGGTGAACCACCAGTAGCCTGCGCCGGCGAGAACCAGCAGCAGGAGGAGAATCCACCAAAGCCGCCCGTTCCCGGAATCCTGCGGGATTTTTGATCGGTCGATGCGCAGGGCGTCGAGACTGGGAGGCTTGGAATCCATGGTGCGGCACTTGAACTAGGCGCAAAGACCCGGCGGATCAAGGCTCCTGTGAGGTTGTCGAGGGATTCAACAGGGTGGAACCACGAATCCGGCGAATCGAACGAATCTTAAGATGCAATATGATGTCTTTCTCTTCTTCAGGAATCGCCGGATTCGTTTGATCCGTGGTGCCTATCAGTTCCTCCTGCTGTCCCGGTCGAGCAGGCTTCTCTGATTTTCAAATGAAGTGTGAATTCCTTATTTCTCCACCGAGCGGATAATCTTCCGGTAAACCTCCACCTCGTCCGTCGCCACGCGTTTCAGATCGGGGTCCTTATCGAGGTCCACAAAATACAGGCCGAAGTCCGTGTTCGGGTCGAACGCGTGACCCCACTCGCGGTTCGAGGTGATCGACCAGAAATTGTAGCCCATCACTGGCACGCCGTGGCCAATCGCGCGCTCCACCTCGGCGACGTGCAGCCGTAGATAGTCGGTCCGTGAGATACCGTTGGCCACCGGCACGCTTCCGTTTTCCACGATGAACAGCTCTTGCCCGGGAAACCACCGGTGGAAGCGCCGCAACGCATGATAGAGCCCTTTTGGCCAGACCGGGGCTTTGAGAAATTTCCCGTGCGCCGCGTCTTCCAGTGAGCGGAATTTCCCGAGCTTCCACGTCGGCAGCCCCCAGTAGTAATCCAGCCCCACGAAGTCCTGTGCACCCACCGCCTCCTCCGGGCACAACTCCACGGGCAGACGCCCGGAGGTGCCGAGATACCACCAGTTCGCGTTGGCGATCAACGTCGTGGTCCCCCAAAACCGCCACGCCCAGTTGAGCCAGCCCGATTTTGCTTCCAGCACTTTCAGCCGGTGGCTCGGCTCCAGCGGGACGATTTCCAAACACTTCTCATCGCGGAAAATCTCGAAAGCAATCCGTCGGGCAAGCCGGATTTCAAGGCCTTCGTTCTCTCCTGACATCCCCGGGGCATCCGTGCGGATCCCGATGCGCAAGCGCCCGCGCCGCCGCACCCGCCGGATGTCGCGGCTTTCTACCAGCTCCGCGGGACCGTCATTCCCATCAGCGAACACCTCGCCCAGCGAGACCGGGCGTTGTGCCTCCTTCGTGACCCGCCCGGCAGGCGAAATCTCCGCCACGTCCTGTTGAAAGGCGGCCACCGCCCGGTTCACCCTCGCCAGCAGCTGCCAATGACCGTGTGGCGAGACCACGACGTAGGCCTCATCGCTCAGGCCGGTTGCTAGAAATCGCAGGTCATCCGCGTTCGGCGGCAGCAGGAAAAACGCATCTCCGTAGAGCGCGTCCACCTTGCCCGCCCGCAACGCTTCGCGTGCCTCATCGTAATTCGCGAACAGCTTCTTCGCGCAAGTCTCCGGCAGATCCCGCTTCCACGACTCCGGCTGGTTCCCCACCCCGATGACTCCCACCTTCCGCTTTGCCAGAGCGTCGATACCCTCGCCCTCGAAATCCCGTCTCACTAACACCGCCTTGCCCGTCCGTAAATACGGATCGCTCATTTCGAACCGCGTTTGATCTCCCGCAGTCACTCCGCCGATGACCAGATCCACATCGCCCTGCTCGCTCACAAGCGCGCCCTTCGTCGTGAATTTGAAAAGCGCCTCGCCCAGCCCGCGATGACAGGCGCCGAAGTCCATCAGCATCTGCAGCCACGTCGGGAATCCCGTGACTAACGGATTCACCCCGACTTTCGCTCCCGGCCGCCGAGCTTGAATCGCCAGTCGAGCCCGGGCATGCGCGCGGAAAAGCCCGGGCACCAGTTTCCCCACGGCCTCCGCCTCCGCATCCACGTCCGACCCACGGGGCAAACCCGGCGGCATGTAATATCGACTTTGCCACCACGGCTTGATGTAGCCGAACGTGAGCTGGCTCGGCTCGTTGAAAGTGATCCAGAAATCCACCACATCGCCCAACGCCGCCGAGACACGGTCCGCATAGCGCGCGAACAGATCCGGAAACTTCTCCCCGATCATTCCGCCCCGGTCGCGCTCCAACCACACCGGCCAGACGAAGTGATGCAGCGTCAGCATCACCTTCATCCCATGTCCACGGATGCACTCCGCGACTTTTCGATAGTGTGCCAGTGCCGCCTCGTCGAAGACTCCTTCGGAAACCTCCACCCGCGCCCACGCCGTCGAGAAGCGGAACAACTTGCAGCCCATCGCCGCCGCCGCCGCGATGTCCTCCTCGTAGCGATTCGAAAAATCCGTCGCCCGCCCGCGAGGCGTCAGCCCCTGGCAGCGTTCCCAAAGATCCCACACGTCCTCCCGCTCGGGATCATGAGCCTCCACCTGGTGATCGGCGTTCGCCGTGCCGAAAAGAAATCCCTTTGGAAAAGCCATGGGCGCACCGCTTTTGCAACCGCTCTGCGCCGCTGGGTCAAGCAACCATTCGGGTTTCTACCTTCCGCTTGGTGGCAAACTATGATTTCGGGGATCGCGGCGGACGCTGACCGTCGACCCCTTCAAGCCGGTTCCGCGATTGGTGCCTTTACATGGCGCGGGTGATGCCGAATCTCGGAGGAAATGCACCTCGTTTTCAAAACCCTCCTCGCGGCTTCACTGGCGTTGCTTCCATTCCAGCAAGGCCACGCCATTGTCGCGGGCAGCTACAACATCCGCTACGACAACAAGGGCGACGTGGAAAAGGGCAACTCCTGGCCACAGCGCCTGCCGGTCGTCGCCGGCCTGATCCGCTTCCACGAGTTTGATCTGCTAGGGACGCAGGAAGCCTTCCACCACCAGTTGGTCGACCTCCAAAAGCTGCTCCCAGACCTCGCCTACACCGGCGGCGGGCGGGACGATGGCAAGGAAGCAGGCGAATACTCGGCGATCTTTTTCCGCAAGGACAAGTTCAGTCTGTTGGAGTCGGGCACGTTCTGGCTCTCCCAGACCCCCAACCTACCCGGCCGCGGGTGGGACGCCGACCTGCCGCGCATCTGCACCTGGGCCAAGCTGCGGAAAGCCGACGGCAGCGGAAACCTGTTCGTCTTCAACACCCACTTCGACCACCGCGGCGTCCAAGCCCGGTTGGAAAGCGCCAAGCTCATCATCGCCCGCATCAAGGAAATCGCCAACGACGAACCGGTCATTCTAACGGGAGATTTCAACGTCGACCAGAACAGCGAGAGCTACAAATCCCTCCGCGACTCCGGCTTTCTCGCCGACGCCTACGAAACGTCCGCCGACCGCTACGCCCTCAACGGCACCATCAACGCCTTCAAGCCGGAGTGGAAAACCGAGAGCCGCATCGACCACGTCTTCCATACCCGCCAGTTCAAGCCCGTCCGCTACGGGGTCCTCACCGACACTTACCGCACCCCGGTTCCCGAAGCGACGGAAACCCAGTCCGGGAATTTCCCGAGCGAGGTGAAGTTCAAGGATTTCGAGGCCCGCCTTCCCTCGGATCATTTCCCGGTGCTCGTCGAGTTCGAGGAAACTCTCTCGATCCAGACGGTGCTCACCTCCGGTATCCCGATTCGAATCATCGGGCCGGGTGGGGAAGATCGATCCGTTTCCCCGTAGCGGCGGATTCCCGAGCCGCGTCGAGGATTTCCACCGCGATCAAGTTCACTTCCAGTGAGGATAGTCCGGAAGGTTCAATCTCGCCGCGAACGACCGCCGCCAGATAGGAAAGCGGATCCGCCTCGGGCCCGGTCAGCCGGGGGGCGGTGCTTTCTGTTTCCGGCCGCCCACCCTGCAACACGCGCAGGGTGTCGCTTCGCGGCACGAGCACGTAACCCGTCTGCCCGTAAATCTCCATGTCCTTCCGGTTGTAGGGCCAGTTCCAGGAGGCCTGGATGATCCCCTGGGCCTTGGGATACGTGACCACGATCGTGGCCTCGTCATCCACCTTCGGATAGCTCGCCGGCTTGAACTGCTGGGTCACCGCGAAAACCGAAACGGGACGCTCGCCCTGCATGAGCCAGGTCATCAGGTCCGCGCCATAACAGCCGAAGTCCGTCAGCGCTCCGCCGCCATTCTGGACCGGGTCCGTCAGCCACTTCAGGAACTCCGGCGGGCAGCCGATCTCCTGCGGCCCTTGATGCCCGTCATGGACCACGATCTTGCGCACCTCGCCGATGGCGTTCTCACGGACCATCTTGTATGCCGCGTGATTCCCCGGATACCAAGTGGTCTCGTAGTTGACTAACAATTGCACGCCGCCCTTTTTCGCCGCCGCGGCCATGGCCCGGGCATGCTCCATATTCACCGCCAGCGGCTTCTCCATCATCACGTGGACTCCTCGCGGCGCGCACAATTCCACCACCTTGCGGTGATCGAACGTGCTGGTAAACGCGGCCACCGCCTGCACCTCGGTTTTGGCTAGCAGGTCTTCTACCGTGGAGAAAAACAACTCGGAACCGAGCTTGTAGGTTTCCGCACACCGCGCGACCAACTGCGGATCAGGTTCCACGATGCCCACCAACCGCACGTTAGGATTGTTGAGCATGCCCGGAAGGAATCCATGCACATGGACGTGCACCAGGCCGACGATGGCAAGGCGCACCGGCGGTTTTTCCGCTTGGGAATAAACCGGCATCCCCGTGAAGGCGAGAAGGATGCAGACGATGAGGCGGAGGTTTTTCATGAGTGCCAAGGATGATGCTTTTCAGAAAGCCGGGTTTGGAAACGACAAATGCGATAGGCCGGAAGAACCGCTTCCGCCGCTTGCTCCCGGTTTATAATGCCGGAGACTTCGATGTGTCGATCCATCGGTGAAGGAACCCCGGAGCCGTCTCCCCACAGGACGGCTGCATGTTGGAATTGAGCCTGGCATTACTGGAAATTGCCCCGATGATATTTCGCCGGACTTGCCGGGAAAATGAAGGATGCCGGCGTGGACGTGACACTCGACGTCATCAAGGGTGCCGGCCACGGCGCGCACTACCAGGTGGTCACATCGTCGGACGTCCCGGCGACCCCATCCTCGCCCACGCTGAAAACCGCCGCGCGCCGGCCTTTGAGCGTTTCCGTGATGCCACCACGGGTGACGGTGACCACTTCAGTGTAGCGTATATCCAGGATGACCTGATAGCCATGACCCCAGGGATCGAAGACTTTGAAAGTGACGGGATCGAGTCCGTTTTTGTTGAGTTTGCCCTCCTTCACCGAGAGAAACCGAATGTTCCTCGGATTCCGGGCAGGGTCTTCACCCCGCAAGGTTTTGGCGAGTGAGACGTCCTTCGAGGTATCCGTGATGACGATCTCGGAGGGCATTGCGCCGTATTCCGTATAGAAGTTGTTCACCGCGCTTTCGATCGCAATGACCGTCGCCAGGGCGGTGGTTTTCTTTGCTCTTGCGATGGCGGGATTCCCGCCAAAGAACTCGAGTCCTATCAGGATCAGGCCGGTATAGCCTAGAAATAATCCGGCCACGGCAGTGCCCTCGCCCGACAGTAATCCTCCGGACTTCCGGATTCTTCCCTTCGACAAATGACCGCAGATGATCGCGACGAGGGAAGGAATTCCCAAAGTAAGTAATCCCAGAATCCCGAGAACCAAGCTCCAAACCGCGAGCGCCGAAGTTCGCGGCAGGGAAGCAATGCCGCTTTCGATACCAAGCAGTGCCTCCAGCGGCATCCATTCCGCGGCGTCTTCGTCGCGAGCCGGATCCGACGCGAGCAACGACCCTTCTCTCAGTAACGAGCGAACGGCCTCCGGTGAATATGGTCCCTGTTGGACGCCATCGTGTTGGACGAAGATTTGCATGGGTTTGAAATTAGACCCCTCATCCCATCAGCACGGTCACCCGAAGAAAAGCAGCGAATGGCTGGTAGTCGTTAGCCTCACGCTGGTGGATTTGCCGAGGTATCGATCCAGCGGTGAGGATAAACCGGAGCCGGCTCACGACAGGTGGCGATATAGGCATCCCAATCCGCGAGTTTCGGCAGATCCCGCGCCGCGCCGCGGGCCAGCAATCGTGCTTTCCGCTCCGCGGGCTCACACCAAACGTAGTGAAACTCCGGCATCGTCCCAAACCGCGCTGCCAGGTGCCTCGGCCACTCCGCCTCGCCGCCCTCACGGGTGAATGGTCCGGCGATGACCACTGACAGGCGGCCGCAATGCGCCAGCGCCAGATCAAACAGCGTTTCGTAAACCGCCTCCCGGAACGCCGCCTTGTAAGCCGGCGAATCCCGGTCATCCGGATCCAGCCCTGCGAGCGTCAATCCAGCACGAATCATCCGCTCCGTCACCTCGTCACTATCCAACAGCACCGCGCCGATGCGTTCGGCGAGTTCTCTTGCATAGGTCGTCTTTCCTGCTGCCGGCGGGCCGGAGACGATGTGGATTGTTGGGATTCTGCCGCTCATCTGCCGAAGCGTTAACGATCACCGGCTTTCCAGAACGCAGGTCAGCCCATTCCAATCTTCAAATCCAATGGGCACGGTGGGTGGGCGCTCTCTCGGGTCGTTAAGACGCATCTCCACCAAAGTATAGTTTCCTTTCCCTGTGTTGCAGGGCGCACACGCGACGATGATGTTGCTGAGACTGTTCATACCCCCAAGGCTTCTGGGAACAACGTGTTCCCAATCGAGGTCCAGTGCTTGAAATGCGACGTGCTTTTCGATGTTTTTGGGGCTTGATTTGACTTCGCCCTTTTTGCTCCACCAGCGATATTCTTCTGGATATGCCTTCCGCAATACCGATTGGGCTTGTGGGTCAATGACAGGAACTCCGCAGTATCTGCAAAAATA
The DNA here is from genome assembly GCA_041736495.1 of Akkermansiaceae bacterium. Lineage (GTDB taxonomy): Bacteria > Verrucomicrobiota > Verrucomicrobiia > Verrucomicrobiales > Akkermansiaceae > Luteolibacter. The sequence goes on along the minus strand of JBGSTM010000218.1, from coordinate 2,108 downwards.
TCCGTCTCTTGCGATTACTTCCTTGGCAAGTGCAAGAGATAGATTTTCGGCGTTTTTGATTGTTCCTATGGGTCGCTCGGGATCTTTCACGCGATCCAAGATGCTCGCCCGGAGATCTGGACATACTCTTTTTCCGAGAGAAAGCGTTCTCCCGTAAAAGAGTGTTTCACTCCAGTCAAAGATCGGTGAATGCAAATCGCTTGGGTTGGCGTCAGTTTGAGCAATCAGAATTCTTGCGGTTGCAGTGTCTCCAGCGGAGTGAGCAATTCCTGCTTTGTGGAGCAGTGCCGCTGCTTCGAAAAGCTGCGGGATGGGTTCGAATAAACAGTTGCGGAGCGGTAGTTTCATGGCGGGAAGGTGAGCTAATTATCGCGCTGGCAGGTGGTTATTTGAGTTTTTTGGGATTCAGCGGAGGGGGTAGATAGTTTTCCTGCGTGACGATCTTCCTCCCGGTCTTTTCCTCCAGTTCCACGCGGGCTTTCTTGGCGATGCTTCCGCCGGTTTTCGCGGCGGCTGTGTTTTCCTTCATGCCGGTGGCTTCCACGCTCTCGGCGATCTGGCGGGTGGAGAGTTCCGCGAGGGCGGTGAAAATCAATTCCGCCTCGCTCATGTGGTCGCGGAGGTTCTGGGATACGTAACTCTCGTTTGGGGTCAATCGGGAATTGTGTGTGAGACCTCGGAACGGCCGCGCGGAATAAACTCCGCGCTCCCGGTGTTGGGAAGAAATGGCGGCGCTTTGGCAGTTCGCTTCGCGGGCGGGATGAAGTCCCGCGCTCCAGTTTTAGAATTCGGCGAACAGGTCCATTTGCGGGGCGTTCGGTTGCGGGAGGGAAGGTTGGTCGGTGTTCTTCGCCTTGGGGCCTTGTTTCTTGGCCTCGGGCTTTACGGAGTGGAGTTCGAGGTGGCTGAGGATGGATTTGGCGCGCTCGACGACGACTTTCGGGAGACCGGCGAGGCGGGCGACCTGGATGCCGTAGGATTTGTCGGCGGCACCGGGGAGGATCTTGTGGAGGAAGATGATCTCCTCGTTCCACTCCCTAACGGCGACGTTGTAGTTGGCGACGGCCTGCTTGGTGTTCGCTAGATCTGTTAGCTCGTGGTAGTGGGTGGCGAAGAGGGTACGGCAGCCGATGGTGTCGTGCAGGTGCTCCGCGACGGCCCAGGCAATGGAGAGGCCGTCGAAGGTGGCGGTGCCGCGGCCGATTTCGTCGAGAATGACGAGCGAGCGGTCGGTGGCGTGGTTGAGGATGAGGGCGGTCTCGCTCATCTCGACCATGAAGGTGGATTGGCCGCGTGACAGATCGTCGGACGCGCCGACGCGGCAGAAGATGCGGTCCACAAGGCCTAACGTCGCGGACTCGGCGGGCACGAAGGCTCCGATCTGGGCCATGACGGCGATGAGCGCGATCTGCCGGATGTAGGTGGATTTACCGGCCATGTTGGGGCCGGTTAGAATTTGTAAGCGTGCGGTTTCGGGATCGAGTTCGGTGTCGTTGGGGACGAATTTGACGTCGGTGAGGGTTTGCTCGAGCACGGGATGGCGGCCGTTGTTGACGAAAAAGCCGTTGCCGGTGTTGAGGACCGGGCGGCAGTGGCGGTGGTATTGGGCAACTTCGGATAGAGCGCAGAGCACGTCGATTTCCGCGACGGCGGCGGCGGTTTCCTGGAGTGTCGGGAGGTGGGTGATGACTTGGGCGCGGAGCTGGGCGAAGAGTTCGGATTCGAGTTGCTTGGAACGTTCTTCGGCACCAAGGACTTTATTTTCCATCTCCTTGAGCGCGGGGGTGATGTAGCGCTCGGCGTTGCTCATCGTTTGCTTGCGGGTGTAGTCGTCCGGGACTTTGGCAAGGTGGGTGGTGGTGATTTCGATGAAGTAGCCGAAGACGTTGTTGAATTTGATTTTCAACGAGTCGATGCCGGTGCGCTTGCGTTCGTCCTCTTGCAATCTTGCGATCCAGTCCTTGCCACCGCGGGAGGCGTCGCGGAGTTCGTCGAGCGCGGGCGACCAGCCGTCGCGGATGACTCCGCCGTCGCGGAGGTGGGCGGGCGGCTCGTCGGTTAGAGCATGGGAGAGCATTTCCGTGAGTTCGTGGAACTCGTGGAGATGA
>JBGSTM010000216.1:0-12363 GCA_041736495.1 Akkermansiaceae bacterium | reverse complement strand
GGTGCGGAGCGCTCTAGCCAGATGGTGCGAGGAGATGTCACGCAGTTCTCCGGCAGGCAGGGCATCGATCCATTCGGAGGTCCCCCAGGCATCCTCCTTGGCCCATGCGGCCACGGCGGCTCCAGTGGCTTTTTCGCGCAGGCCAGGATCGGTTTGTTGCCCGGCCCAGGCGAGGGCGGCCTGCGGGTCGGTGTCCAGCCAGCCCGACATCAGGTAACGGTAGTCTTCGGAGGTGTTCATTCCCCGTCCCGCCGCGGAAAGCGCGAGGCAGGCCGCCGGATCGACATTTCCCCAGCGGGTCCAGAGCGAGTTCCAAACCGCCTGCGACCAGCCGTTTCCCCGGCGCTGGGCGTCCAGCAGGGCTTTCGTGGTTTCTGTCAGTTCGTCCGGAGTCATCGCGGAAATGAGCCCGCAGAGGACCTCGGCCTGTCTGCCGGGATCCGCCAGGACGGCGGCTTTCTTCATGAGGGCGAGCCGCTGGTCGGGACTCAGGAGTCCGGCCTTTTCGTTGGAAAGCGTCTGGCTGCCGGTTTTGGCTTTGTGCGCCGGTCCATGATCGCCCGCCGGCGTCGCCCGGGCCACAGCTCTGGCCGGAGAAGTCCGGGTGTTGATTTCGAGATTTCCGGAACGAGCCCCGTCGCTCCCACCCAAGGTCCGGCTTCCTATCAGGTATGCCGCCGCGCCTGTGAGGACGATCAGTGAGATGGCTGACGAGGGTTTCATTTAGGTTTGATGGTGGAAGCATCACGCACATTTCCATCCATCGCCCCTTGCATGGCGGATTACCCTGATGGGTTCAACCGAAAAACCCTTGAAGGCAAATCCGGCGGAGCCCGGAAATCGATCAGTCGAACTGATGCTTGAACTAGAGGAACTGCTTTTCCCACAGATGTCAGTTAATTTACAAAGTGAAATTTACAAAGTGACAGACAAAATGTAGAGAATCCGGTTGCTTTGGCGGATGCGGGGAATTGGCTCTCCAGCGGCAGGAGAATTGTGGAGCCTGAGGGATTTGAGGGTCCGGGTGTGACCGGGGGGGACATGACCTAATGGAAACTGGAGTTGGTGCTCATGGATCCACAACTTCAACAGTGTCTCTCGTTGAACATCTAAGCCTTAGACCTTTCATGGAGCTGTCCCATTCGATAGGCTTCAATGAGCTGCAACAGCAGGTCAATGATGGAATCGATTTCACGTCCCTGCTCGGTGTCGCCGACCTTGCGAGGGTGTTCGTAGCGGCGGAGCGTGGTCATTTTCGGGATGATGTCGATGCCTTCTCTCACAGCGGTTTCCGGATCGGGAAAGGTGTGGTGTTCGGCCAGGATCTCCCCTTCCGGGCCGAGGATGAGCGTGTAGCCACGGTCGCCGTAGGCTTCGGAAAACGCGCCGTCGATGGTAACGGCGTTGCCGCCGCGCTTGAGGGGATTTTCTCCCAGATCCACCTTCACAGGGACGTGGCCGTTGACGAGCAGGCCGTCTTTCATCACGCCCATGTCGCGGGCGATTTTCTCACAGAACGCGGGGTCATGGACCCAGCGGAACCACGAACCGGCGTTTTCCTTATGGGTGGATTTATCCTCGATGAAGTAGGTTTCAAAAGTGGCCATGCGGTCCTTGCCGAAGAGCGGTGACAGCGGTCCGGCCCACAGATAGTAGAACCAGTCCTTGTCAATATCGGAAGCGCTCCGGGCACCTGCGCGGAAGGCGCGCTTGATGATCTTGGTGAAGGCGGTGAACACCTCCGGTCCCTCGCAGTCCTTGCCATCGACCCGCAGCGTCAGGTATTCGCCCTGGTCGTCCACCGGGAGACACGCGTGGAAGATCACGGCGCGGTCCCTCACCAGCGCCATCTGCCCGTAGTCGGCCATCCAGCGCATGTGTTCCCACAACCGGGGGGAATTTGTAAAACTTTCTTCAAGCCGCTGGATGCATTCCTCCTCGTCCGCGCTTAGTTTGTTAGGATCGGTTGGGTCGATGGTGGGGAGAAACGTGTCGCGTAGCGGATAGAAATTCCCGTCCACTTCGAGCGTATGGTTTTCGAAGTTGATTTTCCGCAGGATGTTGCGCGCTTCCATGTTCCACTCGGGGTGGCGCTCGATGGTCTGACCTTCGAGTTTGAACTGGAGGATGGCGATGGCCTTCTGCATGCGGCCGACGACCCCGCCGTCGCGCTTGCCCTTGCGCTTCGCCTGGAATCGCTCGGCGGGATCATCCGGATAGACTTTCAGCGCGAGCACTTCGATCGCCTTGGTGAGAAGACCGTAGCCTTCCTCAATCTGGAACATGCGCAGGTAGCGCAGGGAAATCCGCAGCACGGTGGCGATGAGCGCGCGCTGGCCGAGGCAGGCACCCATCCAGATGGCATCGTGGTTTCCCCAGACCAGCGAGACGTTAGGCTGGTGCATCAGATAGTCGATGACCCGGTCGAGGCGCGGGCCGCGGTCGCCGAGGTCGCCGGCGACGATGAGCTCCTCGACGGTGATGTTTCTAATGAAGCGGGAGGCGCTGCGGACGAGGTCGAAGTCGAGATCCAGGGCGATGAGTTCGCGGAGCTGGACATCGATCATCGCGGGATCGTGGCCGCCGGCGGGATGGTTGAGCAGGGCTTCGAAAAGCTCGCGCTGTTCCTTGGGGGCGAGCGCTTTCACGTCCTTGCGGCGGCGGGTGCGGATGAGCGCGCGGATGACGGTGAACTGGTTTTCCAGCGTGGTTTTCATCCAGGACTCGCGGAGCGCCGGATCCGCGAGAAGCTCCGGTTTTTTCAGACGGATCACTTCTGCCGGATAGTAGAGCACGTTCATGAACTCCTGGAATTCCCGTGGGCCGAGGGTTTTTCCGAAGATGTTTCCGACAAGCGGGCGCAAGCGGCCGCTGGCGTTGTTGATGACGTGGCGAAGTTTCTGGTTCTCACCGTGGATGTCGGAGATGACGTGAATCACGCCCTTCGGCAGTTCCTTTTTCGCGCGCAGGGCGGCGACTTCGGATGCGGCGGATGAAACGGTGGGATATCGCTCTGCCAGAATGTGGAGGGCCGGATTCTTCATGGGTGGAGGGGACTGGGGTGAGGCAGCTGACCGCATCCTGCAACATCCATGCAAGACTTCTAGAAAATTTCCCTGAGGGCGTCGACGCAGAGGACCATCGCCTTTACCATCGAGGATCGCTCGTTAAGCAAGCTCGTTTTCTCAGCGGGATTTGCTTTCGAACGCGTCCATGATCCTCCGCACGGCGGTGGCGGCGGGAAGCGTCTGTCCGGCGACCTGCCTTTCGACATCCGGCAGCAGCCGTCTGACGTGTTCGTCGCGGAAGAACCGGTGGCGGAGCGCTTCCTCGATCATGGCGTGCATCCATTCGATGGATTGGTGCTTGCGGCGTGCTTCGAAGGTGCCGGACTCGCGGGTGAGGGTGGCGAATTTTTCGACAATGTCCCAAAGCACGGCGAGAGTCTCGGGAATCAACGCGGAACAGGTGGTGCAGCGGGTGCGCCACCCGGGAGTAGCCGGCTGAAGGAAATGGAGAACGCGCTTGTATTCGGTGCTGGCGCGATTGGCTCGGGTGATGTTGTCGCCATCCGCCTTGTTGACCGCGAGAAGATCGGCGATTTCAATCACGCCTTTTTTCATGCCTTGGAGTTCGTCACCGGCACCGGCAATCATGATGAGCATGAAGAAATCGACCATCGAGCGCACGGTGATTTCGCTTTGCCCGACGCCGACGGTTTCTACCAGAATGACATCGTATCCCGCGGCCTCGCAAAGCAGCATCGTCTCGCGGCTCTTGCGGCCGACACCGCCGAGCGATCCGCCGGAAGGAGAGGGACGGATGTAGGCGTTCCGCTCGCGGGAGAGGCTCTCCATGCGTGTCTTGTCGCCGAGAATGCTGCCCCCGGTGACACTGCTGCTAGGATCCACGGCCAGCACGGCGACGCGGTGGCCTTTCGCACAGAGTTGGCAGCCGAGTGACTCGATGAGCGTGCTTTTTCCCGCGCCGGGCACTCCGGTGATTCCGACGCGGATCGAGTTGCCGGTCCGCGGGAGGATGCGAGTGAGCAGTTCCTGCGCAAGCGCTTCGTGGGCGGGGTGGTTGCTTTCTACGAGGGTGATCGCCCGCGACAGGATGCCCACGTCCGCGGTGAGCACGCCCTTTTCGTAGTCGTCGAGTGAGAGCTTGAGGCGCTTGACGAGCTTGCGTTCCACGGGGTCGGGGTTGGGAAAAACTCCGGGCATGACATGGAGAGTCTTGGGTATGGGATCACCATTCATGGGCTAACGACGGAAGAACGAAAACCATACCACGAACCCCTAATTGGGAAGTTGAAACATTTCTCCGAGTTCGACAACGCGGTGCAGTCCGTCCGCCGTGACGAGCTCGAGAGCTCCGGCGGTGGTGACTCCGTGAGCCACGCCGCGGACGGTTTCCTCCCCGCGGCGGATCTCGACCTGGCTGCCGAGGAACGGGCAGCGGGCGAGATACTCCGCGCGGATCATTTCGAATCCGATTGCTAGAAATTCGTCATAGCGGCTGAAAAAGTCCTCCAGCACGGCATCCCTGAACGCGGTGACATCCACCGGTGCGCCGGTCCATTCGGAGAGCGAGGTCGCGGGTTGGTCGATGGTGGCCAAGGTGGCCGCATCGAGGTTCAGGTTCACGCCGAGGCCGAGGACGAGTCCGACGAATTTGCCCTGGGTCACGGTTTCCGCGAGCAGGCCGGCGATTTTGCGGTTACCCAGGAGGACGTCGTTGGGCCACTTGAGGGTCGCGCCGTCGCCCAGTGCGCGGCAGACGCTAACAGCGAGAAGCTGTGAAAGTCCTGCCAGCGGGAGATCCGCGGGTTGCGCATGAGTCGGCTTGAGGACCAGGGAGAGGCAGAGATTTTCCGGAACATGGGAAATCCACGGGCGGTGCAACCGACCGTGGCCCATCGTTTGCACGGCGGCCTGGATCACATCCCGGTCGGCAAGGTCGCGGAGATTGGCGAGGGCGTAGAGGTTCGTGGAGTCCAACTCTTCGAACCCGATGACATGATAGCGGGACATGGCTTTCTAGCCGACACTCGCGAGTTCCTGGCCGGCCTGCACCTGGTCGCCCGGTTTCACGTAAAGCGCCGTTAGGGTTCCGCTCGCCGGGGAAACGATGGCGTTGTCCATTTTCATGGATTCCACGATGAGGATCGTGTCGCCGGTTTTCACGGCCTGCCCGACCGATTTTTCGACGCGCAGAACGAGGCCGGGCAGCTGGGTGATAATTGGTTGTCCGACTGCTTTGGGCGCAGCGGCGGGTGCCGCTTTGGGTAGCGGGGCCGGAGCTGCTAGTGGAGCGGCTGCGACAGGTCTCATGACCGGTGCCGCAGCGACGGGTGGTGCCATTTGGGCGGCTGGCACCATCGGCACGGGCTGGTGTTCCACTCCCGGTTCGCTGACTTCCACGTCATACATCGTGCCATTTACGAGGGCGTTGGTGCCGTCCAGCACGACCCGATAGGGATTGCCGTTGAGTGTGACCGTGCAGGTGGACGGAGCGCTGCTGTATGCAGGCAAGGGAATGGCATCCGGGGCGGCATGCGTCTGGTGGCGTTTGCGCACGCCGAGCGGGCCCTGACCCTTCAGGAAATGCACGCCCTTTTCCTGACAAGTCGCAATGATGAAGATGTTCTCGTCGGTGACGGGCAGGTGTTCGTGTTTGAGCGTGGAAGTCGCCGCAGCCACTCCGCGAGTAGTGTCTTCCTCAAGCGCCTTGATGTGTTCGAAGGCGGGTGGCAGGCCGAGCTGATCCATCGCCATTTTAAAGACCGAGGCATCCGGCGGAACCGGAGTCTTGCCGTAGTAACCGAGAACCATCTTCCCGTAGCCTTTGGCGATCTGGTTCCAGGGGCCGAACATGACGTTGTTGAAAGCCTGTTGGAAATAGAACTGGCTGAGCGGCGTGACCGAGGAGCCGAGTCCGCCCTTTTTCACGACTTCGCCCATGGCCTGGATGACCTCGGTGAAGCGGCCCATCAGATCGTGGTCGCGCAGCATCTGGGTGTTGGTTGTTAGAGCGCCGCCGGGCATCGGGAAGAAGGGGATGAGCGGATCCACACGCATCGACTCCGGCGGGAGGAAATAGGCTTTCATGGCCTCCTTGAACATGTCCTCAAGTTCGATGATCTTCGGGACATTGATGTCGAGCGAGTACTCCGTGCCCTTCAGGGCATGCCACATCGTGAGCACATCCGGTTGGCTGGCTCCGCCGGAAACGGGCGCGAGCGACAGGTCGATCTGGTCCGCACTTGCTTCGATGGCAGCCATGTACGACAGCACGCAGGTGCCGGCGGTGTTGTGCGAGTGGAAGACGATCTTCATGTTTCCACCGAGGAGGCGGCGCGCCATCTTGATCGTATCGTGGACTTTCCGCGGGCATGAGGTGCCGGAGGAATCCTTGAAACAGACCGAGTCGAAGGGTAGCTTGGAATCAAGGATGTCGCGGAGGGTTTTCTCGTAGAACTCCACGGTGTGCGAGCCACGGCAGCCGGGTGGCAGCTCCATCATGGTGATGGAGACCTCATGCTTCAATCCGGCTTCGACGATGCAGTGGCCGGAGGCGACCAGGTTCTGCGCGTCATTGAGCGCGTCACAGTTGCGGATGGTCGAAATGCCGTGCTTTTTGAAGAGGTCGGCGTGGAGTTTCAGGATGTCTTGTGGCTGCGCCCGGAGTGCCACGGTGGTGATGCCGCGGGAGAGTGTTTGCAACTCGGCGTCAGGACCGGTCGCCCGACGGAAGGCGTCCATGATGTCGAAGGAATTCTCGTTCGCGTAGAAGATCGGCGATTGGAACATCGCTCCGCCGCCGGCCTCGAAGTGGGTGATGCCGCACTCTTTAGCGGCGAACTCGACGCAGGGCAGGTAGTCCTCGGAGAACACGCGCGCGCCGTAAACGGATTGGAAGCCGTCACGGAAAGCCGTGAGCATGAAGTCGATTTTTTTCATCGGAAAGTGGTGGTGTTAGCCTTTGTATTGTTAGGCAGGCGGATCATTTGCGTTGCAGATGGGCGACGGCGATGGCGACGGCCACGGCCTGTTCCTCCTCGATCGAGTCAGATGATGGGATGGCGAGGTCGGGTTGTTCCGCCGCGGGATCGAGATTCATTTTCTTGATCATCCATGCCAGCGCCGGGATGAAACAGGCGATGATCATCGCAAAAAGGATGGTGAGTCCGTAGGCGGAGAGACTGAAGGTGAGCGATTCCATAAGGCGGATAGGTCGGAGGTGGCGGTCAGTCGATCATCTTGGCGAGCAGGCTGCAGAAGATGCCGGCGATGATGGCGGAGGTGATGACGCCGCTGATGCTCGCTCCGAGCGCCGCGGGCATGATCACGGCGTGCGGATTGTCCTTGGAAACAAGTTTCTGCGCCAGCTTGGCGGTGGTCGGGATGCAGCTCACTCCAGCGATGCCGATGACGGGATTCACTTTTCCGCCGGAGACGAAATACATGAAATAGCCGCCTAACAAGCCGCCGACGCCTGAGAACAACAGCGCCAGGCTGCCCAGCAGGAGCAGCGGCAGCACCTTGGGATCCATGATGGTATTCGCGTCACAGAGCACCCCGAGCATCAGGCCGAGGAACATGGTGGAGCCGAACAGCAGCGGACCACCGATGAAATCCTGGAACGGCTTGATGCCGGACTCGCGGATCACGACGCCGAAAAAGAGCGAGAAGATCAGCGGCGCGGCCACTGGTAGCAGGAACGAGAGCAGCACGCACAATGCCGTGGCCACCACCATTTTCTCGAACGGAGAGAACTTCCTTTGATTCGGCGGGGCCTCCATCGGAATGCTTCGCAGGCGTTTCGGAACCATCAGCTTGATCAGATAGGGATAGCCGCCGTAAGTTAGGCCCAGATAGAGATAGGCCACCACGGCGATCGGCACGAACAGGTGGGGCGCGAGTTTGAGCGATGTGAAAAGCACCATCGGCCCGTCCGCACCACCGACGGTGGAGATGGCCGCCGCCTCCTTGAGCGTGAAGCCGAGGGCGGTCGCGATGGGAAAGACCACGAAGGTTCCCAATTCCGCGAACAGCGCGATGATCATGCTGGTGAACGGCCGCGCCAGGATGAAGCCGATGTCCAGCATCGAGCCGATTCCCATGAAGACGAAGCAGGCGATGAGGCCGTTGCTGAAGGTGAAGGTGTAAATGGGCTGCAACCAGTCGATCTGCAGAATCACCATCAGGTCAGCCGCGTTCTGGATGGGATCAAGTGTCGCACCGGCCTGCGGCTCGACGAAAAGGGTGCCGACTCCGCCGTGCAGCTTGAGCGGATCGAAGAACATCACCGCCGCGTTGACCGTTGCCATCCCGAGACCCATCGGGATCATGATCAGCGCTTCCAGCACCCCCTTGCGACCCAGGAAAATCAGCAGGAAGCCGAGTCCGATGAGACCTAGTCGGGCGAGCGCCAATTGAGGTGAAACGGCGAAAAGCGAAGTGATTCCTTGAAAAATGTCTTTCAGCGATTCGAAGTTGATCATCTGGATGAGTGACGGTGAGTGTCCCCGGGCCCGTAGCCGGATGTTTGGAGTCAAACTGCCTCACGGACTTTGAGCAGGATGAGACGGTAGCTCCAGCAGACCGCCCGGACTCACCGGATCTTGTGGAATGGTGTGCATTTCCGATGAAATGCCGGGACCGGAGAAACCCGTCAGAAAATCACGAATCGCCCGGCTTCTCGGCGTCGGTGGTTCCCGTGGAAACCGGAGTCTCGACGATTCTCACCGGCGCACCGTCCGGCGCGTAAGGCAGGCGCGAGGTGGCGAGCCAGTCTCCCTCCTTCAGTCCGTCGCGCACGACCAGCGTGTCGGTGGTGTTCCAGATGGGTTCCACGGGGGTGCGGGCGATGGCGAGCTTTTCGCGGTCAATCAGATAGACGCGGTTCAATCCGCGCAGCGCGCTGCGGGGGAGGACGAACACGTCCTCCAGCACGATGCCTTCCACCGCAGCTCTAACCGGCTGGCCGATGCGCAGTTCCGGATTTCCGGACACCAGGCCGAACGGATCGTCGATGCGGGCGATCGCGAACAACTCGCGCGAAGATTCGTCCAGCGTGCCCTCGGTTCGGACGATCCGCGCCCGCCAGGTGTGGGGCGTGGCGGCGGAGCCAAGCGCGTCGGTTAGAGTGACATTTACCGGCGCGTCGTCCTCGCGGGTCGGCAGCTTGGCGAAGTTGATTTGCGAGGCGGAGAGCGGCAGACGGACCTCCGCGAAATCGGTGGCGAAAATTTCGCCGAGCGGGGTGGTTCCGCCGATGGCCTGGCCGAGACCGACCAATCGCAGTTTCACCCGGCCGGCGAAGGGCGCGCGGATTTTCGCGCGTTCGAGATTGCGCTGCGCCTGATCGAGATCCGCCTTGGCGGCGGTGACGTTGGCGTTGGCCTCCTTGAGTTGGGGGACACGCAGGACGAGTGGCGAGGGATCGTCCTTGTAGCCGATGTCCTCCCAGTTGAGACGCGCCTGTTTGGCACGCGCTTCCTCTTGGGCGAGGGCGGCCTCGGCGCTGGCGACACGGGATTCGGAGGAAACCAGCAGCGCTTCGAGATCCGCCGGATCGAGTTCCAACAGCACGTCGCCCTCGTCGAAAAACGCGCCGTCTTCGAACTGCGGGTTCACGCGCATGACCGTGCCGGAAACCTGCGCGGTGAGCATCGTGGTGTGGTGGGCGCGAACGGTGCCTTGGGTTTCGAGGATGACGGGGAAGCGCGTGCGGGTCAGCTCGAGCCGGGTGGTTTCCAGAACCTGCCGTGGCTGGCGCTCGGGTTTGGGCTCTTCCACGGGCTTGGACAGCCATTTCCACGCGCCGAAACCGAGGGCGAGGATGAACATGGGAAGGAGAATACGGGAAAGCATGGCCGTTTGAACGGGGGTAAAGTCCCCCGGATTACTGGAAATGCCAAATACGAACTCGGCGGCGGGGTGCTTTCGGTGAATCGGGTCTTTCAGGGGACGGGCTGGGTTTTGAAATCGCCGCCGAGCGCAAGATGCAAGTCGATGCGGTTTTGCAGGCGCTCGTTTCTGAGGCGGATCATGCTGAGCCGGGCGTTGTTGGCCCGCCGCTGGGCCTCCAGCACGGAGAGGATGTTGGCATTCACGCCTTCGGAATAATCACGCTCCGCCTGGCGCTCGGCGAGGGCGGCTTGTTCGAGCTCGGAGGCGAGGAATTTTTCCTGCACGGCAAGCGAGCGGTCCGCGGCGAGGGTGGCTTCCACCTCGCGGAAGGCGATGAGCGCGGTTTGGGCGTAGGAGTTGATTTCCGCGTCATTGCGTTCCAGCGCGGCCTGCGCTTCGGCTTTCACCGCGCCGCCTTCGCTGATGATTTGGGAAAACCGCCCGGCGATGATGGCGACCAGCCGATCCGTATCCAACAGATCCGTGAGCCGCGCGGTGGAGATTCCCGTCCCACCCGTTAGGGAGAACGAGGGCAGCAGCGCCTTGCGCGCCGCATCCGCACGGCGGGCGCTTGCGAAAAGACGGGCTCTCGCCGCCGCGAGGTCGGGGCGGCGATCCAGCAGGTCCGCGGGTATCCCGGCAGGGACCGAGCCGGGGAGCTGCGGGAGTTCCTGGCTGGCACGCGCCACCCCGGAGGGATAACGACCTAACAAAATTTCAAGAGAGCGCGCCGCCTCGTCGCGTTCCAGTTTTCGCTGCTCCACCGCGCGTTCGGCGGCCGAGACGTTGGTGCGGCCGAACTGGATGTCGAGCGAACCCTCGCCCGTGCCGATGTAGTTGCGCTCGATGATCCGCAGGTTGCTTCGAAACGATTCCAGGGTCTCCTGCGCGAGCAACACTTCCTGTTCGGCGGAAATGAGATTGCACCACGATTTGGCCGTGTTTGCGGCGAGCGACAGGCGGGCTCCGCGGAAATCCTCCAGCGCGGCGCGCTCCACCGCGTCGTCCGCGCGGTTCAGGTCGCGCAAACGGCCCCACAGGTCCGGCTCCCAGTCGGCGGATAGATTCAGGCCGTAGTTCTCATTCCGGTCATCGGACGAGGAGTCGCTAACCGATCCATTGCCGGAAAGTCCCACCGACGGCAGGCTGCGCGAGCGGCCGATGATGCCCGACTGTTTCGCCTCGCGGAACCGCGCGGCGGCGACTTTCAGGTCGCGGTTGTTCGCCAGCGCCTCGTCGACGGTTTTCGTTAGCCCCGGGTCTCCCAGATCGGCCAGCCAGCCGCTGGAGATCCGTCCTTCGCTGCCACTGGAAACCGCCCTCCACGATCCCGGGGTGCGGATGGCCAGTTCTTCGACGGGACTTGCGAAGCGGCCGGATTCGCAGGAAACCGTTAGGGCGACGCAGCTTAGAAGGAGGGGGCGGGTGAGAATGGATTTTCGCATGCGGTCAGTGGGTGTCTTCGACAGTTCCCGCCGGCAGGGAGTCGTTGCGGCGGAACGGCCGCTTGTACCAGTCCCATCCACGTTTCAAGTGGCCGACCATGTCCTCGGCCGCGAGGTAGGAGGCGGGGATCAGGAACAGCGTGATGCCGGTGGCAAACAGAATTCCGAAAGCAAGCGAGGTGGCCATCGGAATCAGCAGCTGGGCCTGGAGGGACGGATCAAAAATCAACGGCACCAGCCCGACAAAGGTGGTGAGTGATGTTAGAAGAATGGGGCGGAACCGGCGGGTGCCGGACTGGATGACCGCTTCGAACAGGTTTTCCCCGGCGCGTTTCTTCTGGTTGATGAAATCCACCATCACCAGCGAGTCGTTCACCACCACGCCGGCCAGCGCGAGAATCCCGAAAACGGATAGATAGGACGGCGTGATGTCCATGATCAGGTGCCCGAACAAAGCCCCGATCGCCCCGAACGGAACGGCAAGCATCACGAAAAAGGGCTGATAGAGCGAGCGGAAGGGAATCGCAAGCAGCGCGTAAAGCGCGAGGAACAGGGCGATTCCGCCGATCGTCGTCCGGCTTTTGGTCTCCTCGTGCTCGGCCACGTAGCCCTCGTAGCGCCAGGTGAGTTCCGGGTGCTGGTTGAAAATCGCATCAAGCCGCGGGGCGAGATTCCGGGAGATCGCCACCACGTCCACCGTTTCATCCACCGGCTGCGCGGATACCGATGTCACCTGCGCGCCGTCGATGCGGTTGATGTCCGAGCGAGTGCGGGCGAACTCGGCGGTGGCCACCGAACGGAACGGCGCCTCGCCGCCGGTCGGTGTGCGGATGCGGAGTTGTTCGAGCGTGGTGAGTGACTGGCGCTGGGCGAGCGGCATGCGGACCATCACGCGGATGTCGTCACGGTCGCGTTGGACCCGCTGCGCCTCTTGGCCAAAGAACGCGGCGCGCACCTGGTTGGCGAGATCGCGCTGGGTGAGTCCCAGTGATTCTCCT
>JBGSTM010000207.1:0-4504 GCA_041736495.1 Akkermansiaceae bacterium | reverse complement strand
CCGCTTGGCGGCGGCGGTGCGGCGGAAGCGGTCGCCTAACTGGCTGAGGAACTGCGCGCAGAGGCCGTGCAGCCGCGGGTCTTCGATGGAATCACACAGGCGGCGGATTTCGGCGAAGTCGCGGTCTTGTTTCTCGCGGGTCTCGGGATCGCCGGCGAGGAAGTTGGCGGCGGCGTTTTCGTCGATGGTAAACCAGGCAAGGTGGTTCGGATTGACGCCGTACTGGTTCTGGGTCCATTCGGCTTCGAGGCGGACAATCGAGTTTTCCGCGAGTTTCTCGGCGGCGTCGTAGATCGGCGAGTCCGACCAGACTTTGAGGGAGAAATGGCCGGTGGCGTCGGCGAAGACGAGTTCCAGATAGGGTTTTCCGCCCTTGGTCGTGCGGGTGGCACGGGACTGGAGCTGGGCGTGGATCGCGGCGTGGATGGGGGTTTCCCCTGCTTGTTCCTTGACGGCGGCAATGGTAATGGGGCTCACGGGGGAGGAAGTTGAGAGTGTTAAGTTGAGAGAAAGCGGAAGAGTGCCGAAATCGATTCTTCCTATCAACTCTCATTTTCCAACTCTTGACTCACTCATGCCTCAGCGCGTCGATGGGGTCGAGGCTGGCGGCGCGGCGGGCGGGCATGAAGCCGAAGAGAATGCCGATGGCGGCGGAGAAGACGAAGGCGACGGCGTTGATTTTCGGGTCGAAAAGGAAGGGCGCGCCGACGACTTCCGCGAGGGTGATGCAGAGGCCGTAGGCGAGGGCGATTCCGGTCACACCGCCGATGCAGGAGAGGGTGACGGCTTCGACGAGGAACTGGAGCAGCACCTCCCGCGCGCGCGCGCCGATGGCGAGGCGGATGCCGATTTCCCGGGTGCGCTCGGTGACGGAGACGAGCATGATGTTCATGATGCCGATGCCGCCGACGAGCAGGCTGACGCCGGCCACCGCGCCTAGCAGGGAGGTCATCACCTTGGTGCTGGAACTGATGACTTCGGCGAGTTGCTGCGAATCGAAGACGTTGAAGTTGTCATCCTCGTTGGCGGTGATTTTCCGGCGCTCCCGCATCAGGGCGGCGACGTCGCTGACGATGTTCGCGCCGGGGTAGTCCGGCTCTCCGGAGATCATGATCTGGTTGAAATTCTTGCCGCCCTGGCGGCCGGACAGGCGGTGGATGATGGTGCTATAGGGGGTGATCATGTTGTCGTCCATGTCGTCGCCGAAGCCGCCCTGACCTTTCACCCCGGTGACGCCGATGACTTCCAGCGTCATGCTTTTCACACGGATCTTGCTGCCGACGGGGTCCACGCCCTCGCCGAAAAGTTCCTTGCGGATGGTTTCCCCGATGACGCAGACCGGCGCGGATTCGATCACTTCCTGCTCCGTGAAAAAACGGCCGCTGCTGACCGTCCAGTTCGCGATGTCGAAATAGTTGGGCGTAGTACCCTGGACGTCGAAGGTGCGGCTTTCCTCCTGATAGACCATCTGGGCGTTGTTGGAAATGAGCGGTGCCACCGAGGCGATGCCCGGCACCTGGTCGCGGACGGCCTCGACGTCCGCCAGGGTGAACATCGGCGCACCACCTCCGCCCCAGCTTTGGCCGGGGCGGAGGACGAGCAGGTTGTTGCCCATCTTGGAGATGTTCTGCTTCACCATCTCGGTGGCTCCTCTGCCGAGCGTGACCATGGTGATGACGGCGGCCACGCCGATGACAATGCCGATCACGGTGAGGAACGAGCGCGTCAGGTTCCGGCGGATTTCCCGGATGGCAATGAGCAGGGCGTTGAAGATCATGGCGGCGAGACGCAAGATTTGAAGACGCAAGACACAAGACAGAAGTCCAGGGGCGAGGCGGAGGCGGAGTAGGGAAAATTTCTCATCTTGTGTCTTCAAGTCTTGTGTCTTGCGTCTTTACCGTATCCGACGAGATGAGCCCGTCCTTCACACTGATGATGCGTCGGGCGCAAGCGGCGACCTCGTCCTCGTGGGTGACCATGATGACGGAGATGCCGCGCTCGGAGTTGAGCTTGCGGAGGAGTGCCATGATTTCGACGGTGGTTTTCGAATCGAGGTTGCCGGTGGGTTCGTCGGCGAAAAGCGTGTCCGGATTGGTGACGATGGCGCGGGCGATGGCGACGCGCTGCTGC
The DNA here is from genome assembly GCA_041736495.1 of Akkermansiaceae bacterium. Lineage (GTDB taxonomy): Bacteria > Verrucomicrobiota > Verrucomicrobiia > Verrucomicrobiales > Akkermansiaceae > Luteolibacter. The sequence goes on along the minus strand of JBGSTM010000207.1, from coordinate 2,374 downwards.
TGGCCTCCGGAGAGTTCGGCAGGCGTGTTGCGTTCCTTGTCCGAGAGGCTGACCTGGGCCAGCGCCTCGCGGGCCATCTCGTGGCGTTGTTTCCGCGAGTAGCCGCGATAGAGCAGCGGCAGTTCCACGTTCTCGAGCGCGGAGGTGCGGGCGAGCAGATTGAAGCCTTGGAAAATGAATCCCAACGCGTGTCGGCGGAGCAACGAGCGCTGGTCTTTGTTCAAATTCTCCACCTTGATGCCCTTGAAGCGGTAGGAGCCGGAGGTGGGTGTATCGAGGCAGCCCAACAGGTTCATGAGCGTGGATTTACCCGATCCGCTGGGACCCATGATGGCGACAAACTCACCGCGATGAATCGTGAGATCCACTCCACGGAGCGCGAGGAAAGCCGCTTCACCCGTGCCGTAGCGCTTGGTGATGCCTTCGAGCTGAATGAGCTTTTCGGCGTTCATTCGGTCTTCGGTGGCTTCACGCTGATGATGAGTGGGGTTCCCGGAGTCAGCTCGCCACTGGTGATTTCGGTGAAACGACCGTCGGTGATTCCCGTGGTGACTTCAATTTCCACCGGCTCGCCGTCCTTGAGGGTCCAAACCTTGGGGGTGGCGTCCGAAGAACCTGCCTTGGGAGGCGGTGCTCCACGCCAGCGCCGGCCGCCACCTGGCGACAAACTCTGGACCAGGGTTCTCTTGGTATCATCCGGCCTGCCGATCGCGGCGGCGGCCACGGGGTCGAAGCGGAGCGCCGCATTGGGCACGACGAGGATGTCCTGCTTGTCGACGATGGCGATGTCCACGGTGGCGGTCATGCCGGGGCGGAGCGAGAGGTCCTCGTTGGCCACTTCAAGTTCGGTGCTGTAGGTGACCACACTGGACGATGAAGCGGCACCCTCCTTGGCGGCGGTGCCGGTACCGACCGCGCCGAATGCGACTTTTTTGACCAGGGCGGTGTATTTACGGGACGGCCACGCATCGACGCTGAAATCCGCAGTCTGGCCGGTTTCGATGCGACCGATGTCCGCTTCGGAAACATTCACGAGTAGCTCCATTTTTTTCAAATCCTCGGCGATGGTGAAAAGCGTAGGAGCCGTGAACGACGCGGCGACGGTCTGACCGACATCGATGGAACGCGCGAGCACGATGCCGTCCACCGGCGAGCGGATGATGGTTTTCGCTAGATCACTTTCAAAGGCGCGGACGTCCGCCTCCGCTCCGGTCACTGCGGCTTGGGCACTTGCTAGATCGGCCTGGGCGCGGGCGAGCGTGGCGCGCGAGGTTTCCATGGTCGCGCGCGACGGGGTTTTCCCGCTGCTGAGTTCGTGGAGTTCCTCCTGGCGGGCCAGCGAGGCTTTGCTTTCCGCAACGGTGGCCTCGGCCTGGCTGACCCTGGCCTTGGCGGCGAGCAGCGAGGCGCGGCTGCGCTCGGTCTGCTGGTCAAGTTTGGAGGTATCGAGCTTGGCGAGCGTCTGGCCTTTTTTCACTTGGTCATTGGTATCTACCAGAACTTCCTTGGCGGTGCCGGAGAGTTCGCTGCCGACGATGATCTGGTTGGTCGGCGCGAGATTGCCCGCGGCGGTGACGATGAGCGAGATCCGGCCGGTCTTGGACTCCAGCGTCTGATAGTCCGGCTTTTCCTCGCCGTTCCCGTTCCGCTGGAAATAATACCAGGTCCCCGCGCCTGCCAGCGTAAGAGCGAGGATCGTGATTACCCATTTCCTCACCGGGCGGGAAGCTCCGCTGGCGACGATGGTGGCAAGATCTTCTGAGGAATCGGGCGATTTCATGGAATGGGATGAAGGATGGAAAAGGATTTCACGAACCGGCCGACCAGCCGCCGCCGAGTGCCTTGTAGAGCTGGATGTACGAGTTCGTCCGGTCGGCGCGGGCGCTGAACAGGCTGCTTTCCAGGCCAAGCAGCGAGCGTTGCGCGTCGAGCACGGTTAGAATGTCGGTTTCGCCGGCTTCGTAACTTTGTTGGGCGAGTCCGGCAGCCTCACGGGCGGCGGTGGTGGCCTTTTCCAGAATGGCTAACCGCTCGGTGGTGCGGCGGCAGGCGATGAGCGAGTTTTCCACTTCCGAGAGCGCGGTGAGCACGGTGGAGCGGTAGGTCTGATAGGCCTGCTCCTCCACGGCGTTCTGGGCCTCGATGTTCGAGCGAATGCGGCCGGCGTCGAAAATCGGTCCGGAAAGTCCGGCGACCAAGCCTGAGGCGGCGGTCTCCGGGCTGAAGAGATTTCCGGAGGTGATCGTGTTGATGCTGAGGGTGCCGGTCAGGTTGAGCGACGGATAGCGCTCGGCATCGGCGGCGCGGACATTCGCGGCGGCGGCCAGCAGCTGATAGCCGGCGAGGCGGACGTCCGGACGCTGGCGGATCGTGT